>NZ_FNAQ01000003.1 GCF_900101955.1 Desulfuromonas thiophila
CAGACCACTGTGGTCCGCGCGCCCGGCCGTCGAGGCAGCAAGAGCAGAGGAAGCCGAAGCCAGCGGCAGCACAGCGGTAAGGATCAGGGCTTTAAGGGCAGAGGATTTCATGGGGTTTCTCCGGGGGCTAAAGGCTGCCGCCGGTTCGCCGGCGGCAGCGGTTGTGTTATGGGGTCGCTTCAAGGGTTGGAGTTGTTGCTGACGGTGCCGTGCGATCAGGCCTTGCCGCTGACTTCCTTCGGGCTGGCCACCGCCTTGACGATGCCGAACATCACCAGAACCGCCGGGACCAGCTGGGCCACCAGGATCAGGCCACAGAAACCGAGGAACAACCAGACCAAAAGGCCACTGTGGTCAGCGCGCTGCGTGGCAGCGAACACCGGCGAGGCAAGCAGCAACGAGGTCAACGAGAGCAGGGTGGTTTTAAAGGTAGTTTTCATGGCGCCCTCCTGTGGTGAAACGTTTATGGGGGTTGAATCCTGAGGATTCGGAAATCCTGCGTTGTTCTTACCCAGATGCTATTGCGCAAGGCGTGCCAACCAGTGCCAATAAACACAGCCATCACGAACGAGTCCGCTCAAGCACCTGAAACAAAAAAGAAAATATCACAGGGAAAAATATCCGGCGCACGCCGGGGCAGCGTCTGCAGGCTGGCGTGGCAGCAAAAGCGGCCGCGAGCGGCGCAAACGTATGCTGGGGTTATACGATGAGAGGGGAAACCTGATCGGCAGAACCGACGGCAGCGCGAGGAATGGTTGGTTATCATCCTGAAATAACAAGGTTTAGCTGGCTGTATGCGGAGAATATCACCCGCGAAGGCTGGCTGCCTGCTGCGGACAGGCAGGGCTGAAGAGGAATGATGGCAAGACTTGGCGTAACACTTCTTGGAAGCAAAACAAAAAAGGCCCAGTCGCTAGACCGGGCCTTTATCTTTTTTTGGAGCGGGAAACGAGATTCGAACTCGCGACTTCAACCTTGGCAAGGTTGCACTCTACCACTGAGTTATTCCCGCATGTCGCGCCGGTTGATGCCCTGACGCGGAGCCTGTTGTAACAAAGGCGGCAGTCGAAGTCAACGGCTTTTTTTGCCTCCGTTATAAAGAAAGGGGCGTCGGACGCTGGTCAGTGTGTTTGTGGATCGGGATCGCTGCCGGCGCTGATCTTGACGAAGGCGGTTCGGCTGCGGGCCATGATCTGGCTGATCTGTTGAGCTTCATCGTTCTGGTAACTGTGCAGCAACTCGCGGTGGTATTCCAGCAGCAGGTTGTTGACGATGTCGACATCCGCGTCGTCCAGGGCGCTGAAGTGAACCTGCGCGCCCCATGCCAGCCGCTGACGCAGGGCCTCCTGGGTCAGGCCCAGGGCCGGATCCGTGTGGCAGTAGATGGTTCCGCCGGTCATGCCGGAACAGATCCACGGGCCGGGATCACCCAGCACCACCACGCGGCCGGCGGTCATGTATTCGAAGGCAAAGCCCTTGAGGTTGGCGCGAGTGGCCAGACCATCGCGGCGCTGTGACAGGGGTGTTTGCAGGCGGGCGCCGAGGACGACATCGGCGCCGGAAAGGCGGATGCAGGCGCGGCTGTCGGCGTTGCCCTGCACCAGGAACAGTCCGCCCTGGGCACCGTAGGCCAGCCCCTTGCCGACGCTGCCGCCGACGCGCTGGCCGCTGGCGGTTTCACCCTTGAGGATGACGATGCGACCACCTCGGGCGCTTTTGCCGACGCCATCCTGGGCGCCGCCTTCGACACAGATGCTGATGCCGTCGCTGTTGAAGGCGCCCAGGCCATTACCGGCGATGGCATCGCGGCCGAAATGCAGCAGTGCCTGAGGAGGGTGCGGATAACGGCCCTCCTGCCGTGCCTGACAGAGAGCTCCCGCCAGCCGGGTGCCGATGGCACGGTCGCAGCTGCCGATGCGGTCGTCGGAAAAACGGACGCGTTCGTCGCCCTGATCGAAGGCATCGGTTACCAGGGTTGACAGTTGGGCGGTCAGGTAATTGAGCGGCCGGCGCAGCTGGCGGGTGCGCAGGGGCGGTGCCGGCTGGCGTTCGCAGGCTTCCACCTGCAGCAGGGCAGTCAGGTCGAGCTGTTCGTGGCACTGGATCTGTTGCAGCAGGTTGGCCTGTCCGACCAGATCCTGGGTGCGGCTGAAGCCGAGTTTGGCAGTGAGCAGGCGGATCTCTTCGCCCAGAGCGCGGAAGAAGGTGGTTTCGTAAAGAATGCCATGCTCCAGCACGCGTGGCACGAAGCGCTTGAGACCTTTTTGCCGCGCTTCCTCCGTGTTTTCAATCTGACAGGCGATGCCGACATGGCAGGTGCCCAGATGGCAGTTGCGGCAGGCGGTGCAGCCAATGACGATCATCGGCAAGGTACCGAAGCCGACTCGGTTGGCGCCGAGCAGCATCAGCTTCACCAGGTCGCGACCGCTGCGGGCACCGCCGTCGGCCCAGAGCTCAACCCGCTCGCGCAGGCCGCTGCAGGCCAGTGCGCGGTGAGCTTCACGAACGCCGATTTCCGCTGGCAGGCCGACGAACTTGATGGCATGCTTGCGCGCCGCGCCGGTGCCGCCGTCGTAGCCGCTGATGGTGATGATGTCGGCGCCGGCCTTGGCGATGCCCATGGCGATGGTGCCGATGCCGGCCACTGCCGGCACCTTGACACCGATGCGGGCACGTGGGTTGGCGGTGCGCAGCTCCTCGATGATCTGGGCCAGATCCTCGATGGAATAGATGTCGTGGTTGTTTGAGGGCGAAATCAGGCTGACGCCGGGGCTGGCATTACGCGCGGCGGCGATCTTGGCGGTGACCTTGAAGCCCGGCAGATGGCCGCCCTCGCCGGGTTTGGCGCCCTGGCCGACCTTGATTTCGAGCACATCGGCAGAGTTGAGCAGATCAATGTGGACGCCGAAGCGGCCGGAAGCGATCTGCTGGCCGCGATGGGCGCGATACTGTCCCAGCATGTCAGGAATCTCGCCGCCTTCGCCGTTCATGCACAGGATGTTAAGTTTACGCGCCGCTTCGGCGTAGATGCGAAAGGCGGTTTCGCTTTGCGAGCCAAAACTCATGGCCGAGAACAGAAACGGATAGTCGTGCGTGCCGACGCGGGTGTCGACACTGTCGGGATCGATCCGCAGCTCACCGGGAAAGCGGAAATCGAGCAGGTGACGGATGGCCAGCGGGTGTTCGCGCTCGAATTCGCCGATGCGGCGTGACAGGTCGGGGTAGCTTTGCTCCATGCGGGCAACGGCGCTGACATCCTTCCAGATGCGGGGATACAGGCGGAACTGGACCGGAACCGGCTCGGCCTTGCGCCGCCGGGCGCTGGCGCGTCGCTGCCGCAACTGTTGTTCAAGTTGTGTCAGACTCAGACCGCCGGCAGTGCTGCCGCAGAAGTTGGCCATGGAAAATTGCCTGGCCAGATCGTCGGCCAGGCCGATGGCGGCGAAGAAGCGGCCGTAACCGCCGATTTCGTGGGTGCCCATGGTTGACAGCACGGTTTCGATGCCCTGGATCAGTACCGGCAGCAGGTTGGCCAGGCCATCAGGTTGTTCGGCGGAAAGCTCCCACAGCAGATAGGGGCAGAGGGCATCGGTGCCCAGGGCCAGGTGAAAGACCAGATCGTGCAGGTTGCGCAATGCCCCGCTGCGCAACACCAGACTGGTCTGGCGCCGCAGGGCGCTGCCATCACTGAGGGTTTCATGACACAGGGCCTGATGAATGGCGTTGACTGCCAGGGCCGGGTCGAGAAAATCCCAGCCGGAGCTGAAGGCGGCGCTGTCATCGAGCAGCAGTAGCGGGCAGCCGCTTTGGGCGGCGGTCAGGGCGCCAGTACACAGGCGCTGGAGGGCTTGTGGCAGGGTTTCATCGCGCCGCAGGGCACAGTCGAGCAGGCGGTAGCGCCGTCGCTGACCGGTGCGGAAGTGGCCCAGCAGTTGTTCAAGGGTACACAGGCCGTGGCGGCGGGCCTGTTCCTGTGGGTAGGTGCCGGTGTCACCCGTGCGCTGGCCACCGCAGAGCAGCGGGGCGGCCAGCGTCAGGCCGAGGGGCGGACGGCCGCGCCAGCCGGGCTTGGCGCCGAGGAATACCCGGGTTGAAAAATGCGCCTTTTCCCGTTCGTGATCAATCGCCGGGTTGGTGACCACCGCCACCTGCTCCTTGAAATAGTCGGCCAGATTCTGATGCGAGCGGGCCAATGCCGCCAGCGGACCATCGTAGCCCAGCGAGGCGATGGGCTCACGGCCGGTTTTGAGAATATCCTTGAGATTGAGCAGGTCGCTGCGTTTCCAGGCAAAGGCATCGAGCAGGTTATCGCGCTGTAGCTTGCGGCTGCGGCCGAAGTGGCGGCTTTCATCAGCGGGCGACGCCGTGCTGGCGGCGCCGTCGGTCAGCTGGCTGGCCAGGCGCTTGAGCGCTACGCGCCGGCCCAGCCGCTGGCCAACGCACTGGCGCAGGCTGTCCTGGTCGAGCAGGCGCAAGCCTTCGCCGGGCAGCAGTTCCAGGGCCAGCTTTTCGCCGGGGGCCAACACCTTCGGGTCGCTGAGTAGATCCTCCTGTGGCACGACCGCTACCTCCGACGAGACAAAACAGAACTTGTTGGTTTCGCCGAACCACAGGGGGCGCAGACCCATGGCGTCGACACTGAAGACACATTCATTGTGCCAGCGGCTGATGATGGCGGCCGGTCCCTGGGCGCTGGCCGGAAAAAAGCGGCGAATGAAGCTGTAGAGCGGTTGCAGTTGTGCCGGCAGCAGGTCCACTTCGCTGAAAATGGGTGGGAAGCAGATTTCCATGGCTTCGAACAGGCTCAGGCCGTGGCGGCAGATAAGGCCTTCGAGGGTGCGGTTGAGATCCTGCGAATCGCTGCCACCGCGGCTGAGGGGCAGGCCAAGCAAGCGGGCTTCCTCGCGCAGGCGCTCGATGGTGTTGATCTCGCCATTGTGGCCCAGTAGGCTGAAGGGTTGCGCTCGCAGCACCGTCGGCAGGGTGTTGGTGGAAAAGCGGCTGTGGCCGATGGTGTTGGCCGAGGTGAACTCCTTGCGCTTGAGCTCGGGATAATACAGCGTCAGCAGCTCCGGTGCGCCGTGAACCTTGTAGGCTGTCACTTGGTTAGACAGTGATGCAACATGGACATCAAATGTTTGTTCAATTTCTACAGCCAGTTCAAACAAAATGGAATCACGGTTTTCTCTGGGACACTCAAGGGCCAGTTGCCAGAACAACGGCTCACTGCTGCGCGCCAGAGCCGACAGGGTTTCGCTGCGCACCTGGCCGGGCCGCTGCAACAGGATACGGCAGCCGCGCTGGCCGATCAGGTTCTGAATGCGGGTAAGTAACTGGTCATCGCTGGCCAGGATCTGTTGGGGTACCAGCAGGTGGCCGACACTGAATGCCGGGCTGTCGGCCAGGGTCGGGGGCAGGCCCAGCTGTTGCAGGCTTTCCTGCCACAGCTGGCGCGGAATGTCGGTGAGGATGCCGCAGCCATCGCCTTCGCCGGCAATCTCGCCGGCACGATGGCCCATCTTGATCAGGCCTTCCAGGCTGCGCTGAACGTTCCCGTGGCTGGGGCGGCCGTTGGTGTTGAACATGCCGATAATGGCGCAGGCGTCCCGTTCTTCGGGCCAGCTGCTGGCGGTTTGTGGCTGCGGTTGCAGGGGGGCTGTGGTCATAGACTTCTCCCGGTCAAGCGGTGGGTATGGAGCGGGGCTGGTCAGAAATTTTATGGCTTCGTTGTTCTGTTCTCATTGTAAGATCTCGGCCGGCTGCGGGATGCATTCAGCGGTCGTGCCATGTTTTTGGTGTTTTTGCCGGGCGGGAACCTGTTTTTTGCAATGGCTTCAAGCATACGTCGGCCAGGGCTGCTGGCAAGGGGTAGCACTGTCCCTCAGGCTGAAAAGCAAAAAAAAGGCCCACCGCGCAAATTGCGGTGGGCGTTGGTTGTGGTTGCCAAACGGCGGGCAGGGTGATCCCCTGGGCTGTCAGCGCCGTTGTGTCAAAGCATGCCGATCAGGGTCTGGATGGTTTTGTCGATGCCCCTGGCAGCTTCGGTAATGGAACGGGCCAGCATGTAGGCGGGCGTGGTCACCAGTTTCAGTTGCGTATCCACCACGCAGTCGTCCACAGGGCAGGGGACATGTTCAGCGCCCATGGCGATCAGGGCGGCAGCGGTGGTGCTGTCGCTGCCGATGGTCAGACGTGGTTTGCGGCCGTCGCTGCCGAGGATGCGGGCCAGCAGAACCGGCGCGATGCAGATGGCGGCAATGGGTTTGCCGGCGGCGACCAGCGCGCGGACCAGCGCGGCGACCTCTTCATCGACATCGCAATCAGCACCCTTGATGGCAAAGTTGCACAGATTTTTGGCAGCGCCGAAGCCGCCGGGCAGCACCAAGGCGTCGAAGTCTTCGGCGCGGACGCGGCCCAGCGGCAGCACGTTGCCGCGGGCAATGCGGGCGGCTTCCACCAGTATCTGGCGACTTTCGCCCTCGGCGACATCGCCACTCTGGTGGTTGACCACATGCATCTGGGCCTTGTCCGGCGCCAGACACTGTACCTTGACGCCGGCTCGGTCGAGGGCCAGCAGCGCCAGCACCGCTTCATGGATTTCGCTGCCGTCGTAGACGCCGCAGCCGGCAAGAATCACACCAACAGTTGCCATGCTCTCCTCCTTCAGGTCGTGGTTGACTGCCCGCGGTCAGGGGGCGGGTCAGCTTTTCGAGTACAGAACGGCCAGGGCTCGCGGACGGATGTTGCCGATGGCGATGTAGCCGTGGGGTTCGCTCGAATCGTAGTAGACCGAATCGCCCGGCCGCAGGTGATAGGTCTGGTCGCCGTAGCGGAATTCCACCTCACCTTCGAGCAGATAGAGGAACTCCTCGCCTTCATGGCGCACCAGCAGGTCATCGTGCCACTGGCGGGCAAGAAACTCCACATCGAAGGGTTCCATATGGTGGCGGGTTTTGCCGTAGGCGCGTGAATGATAGGTGTACGGCTGCGGCCGGTGGCTGTGGGAAGGGCGCAGCTGGCGGCTGTGTTGCTGGCCGGCGCGGATGAGGATGCATTTGTTTTCGTCGCGCTCGTCCTCGAAAAAACAGTTGAGGGTGATGCCGAAGGCCTTGGCGATGCGCAACAGCGTGGCCAGGGGCGGAATCACCTGGTTGTTTTCGATCTGGGACAGCAGCGGCTTGGACAAGCCGGTGCGGTCGGCCACATCCTGCAGGGTCAGGCGCCGGTCCTGCCGCAGGTTGCGGATTTTCATGCCGATCTGCAGTTCCTTGACTTCGTCGCGCATGGGATCTGTTTCCTGTAACGGTCGGGTTGCCGCGTTGCTAGAGGTTCACGCCCAGCACCAGCCGTGCCAGATAGCCAAGCACGAAACTCAGGACAGCAACCCCGAGACTTAAGGTGACCATTTCGCGGAAACGGGCGGTGAAATCGAGATCCTGCGCTACGCACAGGTAGTAATTGAATCCGGCGATGATGGCGATCGCCATCAGCAGGCTTGCCAGCAGGCACAACAGGTAATGGCCCAGCAGGAAGAAGGGCGCCACCAGCAGAATCACGGTGACAATGTAGGCGCAGCCGGTGTAGAGCGCCGCCGTGCGGGGCTGACCATCCTGGCCCGGATCGTTTTTGGTTGAGAGATACTCCGAGCAGGCCATGGAAAGGGCGGCGCTGATGCCGGTGATCAGCCCGGTAAGGGCGATCAGGCGGGTATTCTGCAGGGCCAGGGTCAGGCCGGCCAGCACACCGGTGAGTTCCACCAGGGCATCGTTGAGGCCGAGGACAATGGAGCCGGTGTAGCGCAGGCGTTCTTCATCGAGCAGGTCGAGCACCTGACGTTCGTGGTTTTTTTCATCTAGGGCGATTTCGGTGGCTTCCGGAATCTGGGCAGCAAGGGACTCATAACGGCGGCGGGCGCGATCCTCGCCGCGTTCCATGTGCTTGAGGGTGAAGGTCAGACCGAACAGCAGCGCCAGGCTGCAGTACAGCCACACCCGCCAGCGTTGTGGCGCCACCTCGACCCCGGTGTGGCGGCGCAGGATGCTGTAATGACGCTGTTCCTCAGCTGCCATGCGTTCGAGGATGGTCCGGTTGTTGGCGTCCTTGAGGCGGCGCGCCAGATGCTGATAGATCTGCTGTTCGGTGATTTCGCCGCGTTGCAGGGTAAGCAGGTCATTGCGGAGGCTGGCGTCCATGGCGGGTTCCGATGTGCTCTAGAGGTTGTGGGTCGGGGACAGGGGATGGTCATTATACCCATCTGACCGGCTGGAGAAAAGGTTGAAAGGTCCGCCGCGCCGCCGCCGGCGCCAACTGCCTGTCGTTCGGTCTCTTTTGGCGGCGATTGCCGAAATCGGAATTGACAGGGCCCCGGCCTTCGCGGTAGAAGAGTGTGCTGGTCGTTCCCATTGAATTGTTATGGTTTTCCCGAGACAAGGAGTGAGGTGGATGAAAAATCTGTTGTTTGCGGTGCTGGCCGTGGTTGTCGCGTTTGTTCCGGTGTTCCTGGCCCAGCAGGATGGCACCAGTGCCCCCATCGTCAAGGTGGAGGTGCTGCCCGAGGGTGTCTACAAGTACAAGGGTGCCACCAAGGGCGATGTCAAGTTTGATCACAACATGCACATCGAAGCCGCCGAGAGCGACTGTAGTCTCTGTCATGAGGGTGAGCCGGCCAAGATCGATGTTTCCGACATGTCCGCTGGTCATGCCCTGTGCGGAACCTGCCATACCCAGGTTGAGGACATGAGCGCCTGTAATAAGTGTCACAGTAAATAGCCCCGGCACCGGCGGCCTGTTCCGGGCGGTCGGTTCCCTGTGTGGCCGAAACAGAGGCAGCTGCCGCGCGTGGCTGCCTCTTTTTGTGTCTGCTGTCGCTAAAGAGGCGCCACTTCGAGCAGTTGGCTATCGTTTGACGGTTTGACAAGCCTTTTGTTTTTCAGGTAGGCTCTGCACGATGCTGTTCGCGGTGGGCGCTTGCCGCTGCCCCTGCGTTTCCCTTCGTCCACAGGCTGCGGCCGGGAGAAACAAGGTTATGGCGAGACAGGTAGAGGATCCGGACCTGGCGTTCCGGCTGGCGCGGGCGATTGTGTCCGATATTGCGCTGTATAATCCGGAAAAGGTCGCCGAGGGCATCCGTAACGACAATATTTTTGATCTGCTGGCCGAAGAACTGCAGGAGGGGCGGGAACATTTTCACGAGCGGGTCAGTGCCGCCATTGCCGGCCGCGATGCCCTGTATGATCGGGCTATCGTTGATGTGATGATCAAGCAGGCCGGTAAAATTGAGAGCTCTATCTGGTAGATGAGCGATATCCGCGAATTTGTTTGTGAAAATAGTGCTGAGCGTCTCGATCAGCTGCTGGCGCGGCTGTGCCCGGATCTAAGCCGTTCCCAGATCAAGCGTCTGGTCGAGCGGCAGCGCGTGCGTGTCGATGGCCAGGTGGTCAAGGCCGGTTCGCGCCTTAAAGCGGGTCAGCGCATCTGTCTGCAACCGGAGGCGCCGGAGCCCTGTGAGGCCCGGCCGCAGGCCTTGCCGCTGGAAATCCTTTATGAGGATGACGCGCTGGTGGTGGTAAACAAAGCGGCTGGCATGGTGGTGCATCCGGCCTGCGGTCACGGTAGTGGCACCCTGGTTAATGCGCTGCTGCATCATTGTGGTGATCTGTCAGGTATTGGCGGTGTGCAGCGGCCCGGTATCGTCCACCGGCTTGACAAGGATACCTCCGGTATTCTGGTGGTGACCAAGGACGATGCCAGTCATCAGCATCTGGCGGCTCAGTTCAAGGACCATACGGTCAATCGCCGCTATCTGACCCTGGTGCATGGCATTGTCCAGCAGAGTGAGGGTAGCATCCGTTCGGCCATCGGTCGTCATCCACAGGACCGCAAGAAGATGAGCGGCCGGGTGCGCGAAGGCCGGCTGGCGGTGAGTCACTGGCAGGTGGTGCGGCGCTACGATCAACCGCGTCTGACCCTGCTGCGGATGCGGCTGGAAACCGGGCGGACGCACCAGATTCGTGTGCATCTGGCCGAAATGAATCTGCCGGTGGTCGGCGATCCGGTCTACGGCAATCCCGGTCGCGCCGCCGCTATTGGCGATACCGCCGTGCGGGCGCTGGTGCAGGGGCTGAAACGCCAGGCCCTGCATGCCTGTCTGCTGGGATTTATCCATCCGCGCACCGGCGCCTATCTGGAGTTTCACAGCCCGCTGCCGGCTGACATGGCGGCGCTGGTGGCACTGCTGGAGGAAAAATACGGCGAAACGTCGGCCGAGCCTGTGTTCTGACGACGCTTACGCCAGCTTTTTAACTATCTGCACGCCCGGAGGAAACCGTTCTCCGGGCGTTTCACTCGAATGCACGAGGGCTTTCCATGGAACTGGTTCGACAGGGCAAGATCAGCTATCTGCAGGCCGCCTGGGCCAAGCCGCCCCAGCTGTTTGCCGGGGTGACCACCCGCAATGGCGGTGTCAGCCGGCCGCCGTATAATTCGCTTAATCTTGGCAGCAATACCGACGACGCGCCCTACAATGTTGAAGGCAACCGTTCGACGTTGGCGCACAGTTTCGATATCGCGCTGCATGAGTTGCTGCTGGTCAAGCAGGTGCATGGCAACGACATCCTGCTGGTCGACGATGACAACCACGATGTCAGTCATTTCCAGAACGTCGAGGCCGATGCCATCATTACCGCCCGGCCTGGGCTGATGATCGGTGTCACGGTGGCGGACTGCTATCCGCTGTTGTTGGCCGATCCGCGCCGGCGGGTGGCGGCGGTGGCCCATCTGGGCTGGCGCGGCATGGCTGCGGGCCTGATCGGCAAGACCGTTGCCGCCATGGTCGAGGAATTCGGTTGTCAGCGCAGCCAGCTGCTGGCGGCCCTTGGACCGGGCATCAGCGCCCGCCATTATCGCGTTGGCAAGGAGGTGCGTGACGCCTTTCGCGCCAATCCGCTGGCTGGCGACTGGAGTGCCCTGGCCACGGAGGTTGCCTTGGGGCAGTGGCAGTTGGACCTGCAGAAAAGTGCCCTGCTGCAGCTGGCGGCTGCCGGCATCGACGGGCCGCGCTGTGATGCCAGCGACCTGTGCAGTTATCGCAACAAGGACATGCTGTTTTCCTATCGCCGCGATCAGGGGCAGACCGGCCGGCAGATGGGTTTTGTTCTGCTGCGCTGACAGGGGCTACAGGCCGCATTTGGTGGCAAACAGGCCGGTGGGCGCGCTCAGCGGCGCCAGAACGAGGGCAGCAGCAGCACCAGCACGGTGAACAGCTCCAGCCGGCCCAGCAGCATACACAGGATCAGCACCATCTTGCCGAGTGGCGCCACGTGGCCGAAGTTGTCCACCGGGCCAACGCTGCCCAGCCCCGGGCCGATGTTGCCGAGGGTGGCGATGACGGCGGCGCCGGCCGAGACCAGGTCGAGGCCGCAGGCTGCCAGCAGAAAGGATGCGACGACGAATACGCCCATGAACAGGGCGAAGAAGCCGAGAATGCCTTGCAGCACCTCGGCGGGCACCGGCTGGTTGCCGAGCTTGACCAGATAGACCCGTCGCGGGTGGATCAGGTGGTGCAACTGGCCGAAGCTCTGTTTGAGCAGCAGCAGAATGCGGGCGACCTTGATGCCGCCACCGGTGGAGCCGGCACAGCCGCCGATGAACATCAGAAACACCAGCAGGTATTGGCTCAACACCGGCCAGCCCTCGAAATCGGCAGTACCGAAACCGGTGGTGGTCATGATTGATGCCACCTGGAACAGGCTGTAGCGCAGATTGTCGGCCAGGCTGGTGTAGACCGCGCCCTGATTGAACAGCATGATCAGCAGCGTGGCGCCGCCGGTCAGCAGCAGGTAGAAGCGGAATTCCTCATTACGGAAATAGCTGTCGATGCGGCCGCGCAGAGCATAGTAGTGCAGGGAGAAGTTGACCCCGGCAAGGAACATGAACAGGGTGATGACCGCGTCGATATAGGCACTGTCATAGGCGGCGACCGATGCGTCACGGGTGGAAAAACCGCCGGTGGCGAGGGTGGCGAAGGCGTGACAGACGGCGTCGAAGGTGTTCATGCCTCCCGCCATCAGCAGCACCACCTCGGCGGCGGTGAGCAGCACATAAACCCCCCATAGCAGCTTGGCGGTGTCCTGGATGCGTGGTTTAAGGCGGTCGGCGGTTGGGCCAGGCACCTCGGCCTGAAACAGTTGCATGCCGCCAACACCGAGCAGAGGCAGGATGGCAAGGCTCAGCACGATGATGCCCATGCCGCCGAGCCAGTGGGTCAGGGCGCGCCAGAACAGCACGCTGTGGGGCAGGGGTTCGATGCGGCTGAGAATGGTTGAGCCGGTGGTGGTGAAGCCACTCATGGTCTCGAATATCGCGTCCACCGGTGCCGGAATGGCGTCGCTGAGCAGATAGGGCAGGGCGCCGAACAGGGCGTAGAGCAGCCAGCCGAAGCTGACCACGGCAAACCCTTCCCGCAGGCCCAGCTCCCGGCCGCCGGCAAAGCCCTTGAGCAGTGCCAGCCCGGCCAACAGGCTGATCAGGGCCGACTGCAAAAAGGCGCCGGCAGCGCCGTCGTCGAACCACAGGGCCACGGGCAGCGGCAGCAGCAGCGCTCCGGCCAGAAACAGCAGCAGGCCACCGAGGATGTGCAGAACGTCGGTGGCGCGCATCAGGCGAAGAACCTGTCAACGCGGGACTGGGCCTCGGGCAGGGCGAAGACGACCACCCGGTCGCCGGCTCTGAGCACCGAATCGCCGCTGGCGATTTCGTAGTGATCGCCACGGACGATGGCACCGATGATGGCATTGGCGGGAAAATCGAGTTTTTTAAGCGGAACCTCGCAGTGGCGGTTGCCTTCCCGTACGACGATCTCCATGGCTTCGGCGTTGCTGCCCTCAATGGTGGCCAGCGATACCACACCGCCGCGGCGGACGTATTTGAGAATGGCACCGGCCGCTGCCAGGCGGGGCGAGATGCAGGCGTCGATACCCAGACTCGGTGCCAGCGTCAGCAGCTCGGGCTTGTTGACCAGCGCCAGTGCGCGGCCCTGACAGTGTTGTTTATAGAGCAGGGCGCAGAGAATGTTGGTTTCATCGCGTTCGGTGGTGGTGATGAGCACGTCGGCCTGTTCCAGGCCTTCTTCCAGCAGGGCGTGGATGTCCGTGCCACTGGCCTGGAGCACGATGGTTTTTTTCAGCCGTGCCGCCAATTGCTGGCAGCGCAGCGGATCGCGGTCGATCAGGCGGATGTCGCAGCCCTGCTCTTCCAGCTGCAAGGCCACCCGCTGACCGACCTGGCCGCCACCGAGGACGAACACGCGTGGCCCGCGCCGGCTGCGGCTGGTCTTGCCCTGCAACAGGTACTGGATGGCCGGCAGATCCTGTTCGTGAGCGAAGAGATATAGATCATCACCGGCTTCGATGCCATCGTCACCGCGCGGGATGATGGTCTTGTCGCGCCGGCCGATAGCGGCGACGACGAAGCGGTACATGCCGCGCAGTTCGCCCAGTTCACGCAGGGTCAGGCCGCATAGCGGGCTGTCCTTGGTCATGTGGTAGCCGAGGAACTGGATCTTGCCCTCGACGAATTCGGCCACGTCAAAGGCGCCGCTGCGGCTGGCGATCTTGACCATTTCGTCGGCCACCTCGTCGGCCGGGTTGATCAGCAGATCAATGCCGAGCTTTTCCTTCGACAGCACCGCGCCGTGGCTGCGGTACTCAATGCTGCGGACACGGGCGATGCGGGTTCTGACCTCGTACTCGCGTGCCAGCAGGCAGGCGAGGATGTTGACCTCGTCGAGATCGGTGACGGCGATGAAGATGTCGGTCTGGCGGATGTTGGCCTGCTCAAGAATTTCAGCGCTGGCGCCGTTGCCGAGCAGGCCGAGCACATTAAGGCGATCCTGGGCGCGGCGCAGATGGGTTTCGTCGCGGTCGATGAGAACGACCTCGTGCCCTTCATGGCTGAGCCGCTCACACAGGAAGTAGCCGACCTGGCCGGCACCGACAATGAGGATTTTCATGGCGAATCCATGGCAAGGCAAACAAAAAGTGGGCCGCCGGCTGGCCTGCTGGCCCACAATTTCCACTGCGGCGTTGCCATTGATGCCACAGTTGCCGGCAATCTGCAATGCCGTGCGCGACCGGGTGGAAAGGATGCAAGAAGATGGAAGGGATAGAGGTGGCGCCGGAGCAGTTGCGGCGCGAGCGTGACAAGGCCCGCGAATTGCGTAAAAGCGCCTGGTGGAAAAACCGCATTGCCAGTGGCCGCTGTCATTATTGCGGCGCCCAGGTGCCGCCGGCAGAGCTGACGCTGGATCACATTGTGCCGCTGGTGCGCGGCGGTCGCAGTACGCGCGGCAACTGTGTGCCGGCCTGTAAGGCCTGCAACAGCAAAAAACAGGATCTGCTGCCCTGTGAATGGCAGGATTATCTCGATCGGCTGGCCGGCAACTAAAATAGCCGGTCGGCTTTGGCCTCCCTTGTCCAGGATCGTCCCAGCCGATGACCAAGCCCTACCGCCTGTACTCCGAAGCCCTCAAGCAGCAGTTCGGTTGCCGGGTACACAAGATTTCCATCGACGCCGGCTTTGCCTGCCCCAATCGCGGCGGCAGCCGCCAGCAGCCGGGCTGCCTGTTTTGTGACCCGCAGGGCTCGGGCGCCAGTGGTATCGCCCGGCGCCTGTCGATTGCCGGTCAACTCGAACAGGGCAAGGAGGTGATGCGGCGCAAGTACCGCGCCAGCCGCTTTATTGCCTATTTCCAGCCATTCAGTAACACCTTCGGTCCGGTTGAGAGGCTGCGTCACTGCTATGAGGAGGCTCTGGCGGTGGCCGATGTGGTTGGTCTGGCCATCGGTACCCGGCCCGATTGCGTGGCTGAGCCGGTGCTGGCGCTGTTGGCCGAACTGCAGCGGCGCACCGACCTGTGGCTGGAACTGGGTTTGCAAAGCTGTCATGACCGGACGCTGGCGTTTTTGCGGCGTGGCCACGATTATGGCTGTTTTCTCGATGCTGTGGCGCGCGTCCGCCGCTATGGCGTGCGGCTGTGCGTGCATGTGATTCTGGGGCTGCCGGGGGAGAGTCGGGACGAGATGCTGCAGCTGGCCGATGAAATGGCCCGATTGCATGTCGATGGCATCAAGATTCATCTGCTGCATGTGCTGCGCGGCACAGCGCTGGGTGATCTGTATGAGCAGGGTGCGATCCGGGTGCTGGAACAGGAGGCCTATGTGCAGCTGGCGGTGGATTTTCTGGAACGGCTGCAGCCGGATACGCTGATTCAGCGCCTGACCGGCGATGGCCCGCGCGAGACGCTGCTGGCACCGTTGTGGTCGCTGAACAAGTGGGAGGTGCTCAATGCCATCGAGCAGGAGATGGCCCGCCGTGGCAGCCTGCAGGGCTGCCGCTGCCGTTACCGCTGAACGGTGCTGGCCGGGGTCGCCGGGCCGCTGTCGGCGGTGCCTTCCCAGGAGACAAACACCAGGGAGGCCCACAGTAGACTGATCATGAGAAGAAGGACGCGAGACATGGCGGCGAAGATACTGCAAGACGGTAAAACAATGCAAGAGGCGATCTGTTGGTCGGAAAGATATTTCTGGCCTCGGTTGAACGTTGTGAGCCATGCCGCTTAATCCGCAGCAGCAGCAGGCCGTCGCGCATCGGCAAGGCGCTCTGCTGGTGCTGGCCGGCGCTGGCAGCGGCAAGACCCGCGTCATCACCCGCCGTATTGCCGCTCTGCTGCGCGACGTGCCGGCCGAGCAGATTGTGGCCCTGACCTTCACCAACAAGGCGGCACGCGAGATGCGCGAGCGGGTGATCGATCAGGTGGGCCGCGCGGCGGCCAAGGGGCTGATTGTCGCCACCTTCCATTCCCTGGGAGTACGCATCCTGCGCCAGCACATCGACCGGCTGGGCTACAAGACCAATTTCTCCATTTTCGCCACCGGAGACCAGCTGCGGCTGGTACGCGATCTGCTGGCGCGGCACCAGCCGGGCTGCTCCGCCAGCATTGCTGAACAGGTGCTGGCACGCATCGGCCGGGCCAAGAACGAGCTGCAGCGGCCGGCCCAGTTTCAACCCCGGATCGATGATCCCGTTGATGCCCTGACGGCGCAGCTCTATCCGCGCTACCAACAGGCCCTCAAGGCCTGTAATGTCATCGATTTCGACGATATCCTGCTGCTGACGCTGCAGCTGTTCGAGCAGGCGGCGGACGTGGCGCGCCATTACCGGCAGCAGCTGCGCTATGTGCTGGTTGACGAATACCAGGACACCAATGCCGTGCAGTACCGCCTGTTGCGCGAACTCTGTGCCGAACACGGCAATCTGTGCGTGGTGGGCGACGATGATCAGTCGATCTACGGCTGGCGCGGTGCCGTGGCCGGAAACATTCTTGATTTCGGTCGTGATTTTCCCGGTGCCTGTATCATCAAGCTGGAACAGAACTACCGCTCCAGCGGCCGGATTCTGGCGGTGGCCAACGCCTTGATCCGCCACAATCCTGACCGTCACGACAAGCGGCTGTGGAGTGCCGGCGCGCCTGGGGCGCCGGTGGTTTACCGGTTGTGTGATGATGGCGAGGACGAGGCCATGGCGGTGGTCGAGACCATTCACCAGGAACGCTACGCCCGCCAGCGGGCCTATCGCGATTTTGCGATTCTGTATCGCACCAATGGTCAGTCGCGGGCCTTCGAGGAGCAGCTGCGCTATGAAAATATTCCCTATGTGCTGATCGGCGGCCAGCAGTTCTTTGACCGCAAGGAGGTACGCGACGCCCTGGCCTATTTCAAGGTATTGGCCAACCCCCTCGACGAGATCAATTTGCTGCGCATTCTCAACTATCCCCGGCGGGGCATCGGCGAGCAGAGCGCCGAAAAACTGATTGCGCTGTCCCTTGAATGGCAGCAGTCTCTCTGGCAGGTGCTGCAGCGGCCGGATTTGCCTGACCACCTGGGTGACAAGGTGGCACAGGCGGTGCATGATTTTGTCAGCCTGCTGCAGCGGTACCGGCGCCTGCTTGGCCGGGGCGGCCAACTGGTGCCTGATGCCCAGGCCCTGTTTGCAGAAATCGGCTTCGAGGATGAGCTGTGCCGCCAGGCCGAAGATCCGAAACAGGCGCGCCGCCGCATCGACAACCTGCACGAGGTGTTCAACGCCCTGTCGGCCTATGTCGAGCGCGAGGGCGTGGCCACCCTGGAGGGTTTTCTTGAAAAGGTTTCCCTGCTCGACCGCGATGAACCGGTGCGCGGCAGCAAGGAGGAGAAGCTCAAGCAGGATGCCGTGGTGCTGATGAGTCTGCATTCGAGCAAGGGGCTGGAGTTTCCCTGCGTTTTTCTGGTGGGGCTCGAAGAGGGCAGTCTGCCTCATGGCAAGGTGCTGGAGGAGGGGGGCGATGTGCGCGAGGAGCGCCGCCTGTGTTATGTTGGTATCACCCGCGCGCGCGAGCGTCTGCTGCTGCTGGGGGCAGCGCGGCGGCGCCGTTACGGCCGACTGCAGCCCCAGGTGCCTAGCCGTTTTCTGGCGGAAATTCCGCCGGAGCTGCTCGAAAATCAGGCAGCGGAGCCTGCGCCGGTCGATCCACAGCAGCAGGCGGTGCGGGCGGCGGATTTCTTCAGCCGGATTCAGACCCTGCTCAAGACCGATAACGGGTAATTTTTTGTTTTCGCGCTTGAAAAATGTCGCTTCGCTGTTTTAATGATGCGTCCTGTTGCATGGTTTCATGAGGGCCGAGCCGTGTCTTCTGTCCAGCGCTCGGGTGGTGGCGAGCGTTAACGGGCAGCGAGGGAGGTCATTCTGCGATTTCTGAAACGTCGAGGAAGGCACGGCCGCCACGTTCTGGGCCTGAGCCTGATGGCCGATGGTGTGGCTCTGGCCTGTGTGGAACAAACGCCGGCAGGGGCACGTCTGTGTTGGTTGGAGGCGCTGGCGGGGCCGCCTGAACAGCAGGGCGCGTTGCTGTGCGCCTGTGTCGAACGGCGACAGGCGGCCGGCTTGCCGACGGTGCTACTGTTGGCGCGGGGCAGCTATAACCTGATTCAGACCGAACGTCCCGAGGTGCCCGATAATGAGCTGTCCGAGGCGTTGCGCTGGCAGCTGCGCGATCTGTTCGATTTTCCGGCCGAACAGGCCATCATCGAGGCAGTGACCTTCGACCAGGCCGCCGCCGGCCAGCCCCTCACCTTCGCCGTGGCGGCTTCGAGTGCCCGTTTGCGGCCGTTGGTGGCGCAGGTGCGTGATCAGGCCGGACTGGATCTGCGGGTCATCGATATTCCCGAACTGGTGCTGCGCGAACTGTTGCGCGATGAACAATCGAGTCAGCGCGGCGTGGCGTTGTTGTGCCTGTGGCCCGGCAGCGGTCTGGTGCTGGTCAGCCGTGCCGGCGAGCTGTGCATGGCGCGGCGTTTCAATATCGGTCTCGATGAACTGACCGCCCTGGCCGAACCGGTGACCGACGGCATTGAAATCTCTGCCGCCCAGCAGGAGATGCTCGATGCTTTGGTGCTGGAGGTGCAACGCAGTCTCGATTATTATGAAAGCCATATCACCCG
This sequence comes from Desulfuromonas thiophila, assembly GCF_900101955.1. Taxonomy (NCBI): domain Bacteria; kingdom Pseudomonadati; phylum Thermodesulfobacteriota; class Desulfuromonadia; order Desulfuromonadales; family Desulfuromonadaceae; genus Desulfuromonas; species Desulfuromonas thiophila. Next base: position 18,534 of record NZ_FNAQ01000003.1, read on the forward strand.
CCAGCCGGTCAGCCGGGTGCTGGTGGCGCCCCTGCGTCAGCCGCTGCCAGGCCTGATCGACTATCTCAACAGCTATCTCACGCCCGAAACCCTGTTTATTCCCTTGCAATCCTATCTGGCCGATCTGCCCGAGGATGAGGCCCTGTGCGCCTTTGGTTTCACCGCTCTGGCGGCGGCCTTGCGCGCTCTGCGGGAGACGTCATGAGTGAGACGCCCTACCGCCAGATCAATCTCTACCACCCGTCGCTGCGACCACGCCGCCGGTCGCTGGTGTTGCGGCTGGCGCGCTTGCTGCTGCCGCTTGTGCTGGTGCTGGCATTGCTTGCGCTGGTTGTGCATGGGCGCCAGCAGCGGCTGATGCGGCAGCAGTTGGTGGCCGAACAGCAGCTGCAGCAGCAGCTGCAGGATCAGCTGGAGCGCCTGGGCCTGCAACTGCAGCAGCGTCAGCCCGATGCGGCCCTGCTGCGGAGCCTTGCTGGTCTGCGTCAGCAGTTGCACGACCGCCAGCCGCTGCTGGATCTGCTGGTACGCTTTCGGCAGCAGCACCCACCGCTGGCGCCCGTGCTGGAGGCCCTGGCACGGCAGCCGCTGCCACAGCTGTGGCTGACCCGCCTGCAGCTGGGTGAGGGGGGGCAGCGGCTCGAACTCGAGGGGGTGGCGGCCACAGCGGCGGCGGTAACGGAGATGGTCAGCCTGCTGACCCGCCAGCCGGAACTGGCTGGCCGTCATTTCAATCATCTGCAGCTGCAGCGGCAGGACGATGGCCGTTATCGCTTCGTGCTGGCCAGCCAGGCTGGCGAGGAGGCGCCATGAAATGGACCGCCGTTGGCGCGCGTCTGACCGACTGGTATGGCCAGCTGAGCCGGCGTGAGCAGGTACTGGTGGCGACAGCGGTCCTGCTGGTGCCGCTGGTGCTGCTGGCGCAACTGCTGGTAGTGCCGGCGCTGCAGCGGCAGCGGTTGCTGCAGGGCCAGCTGACGCAGCTGCGAGCGGCCAACGGCGAAATCCGCCAGCAGCTGGCGGCCATTGAGGCTCAGCTCGGGCAAGATCCCGATGCCGCGTCGCGCGCTGAACTGCAGCGCCTGCAGCGGCAGTTGCAACAGATCGACAGCCGCTTTGACGGCCAGCTGGCCGGGCTGGTCGAACCGGCACAGATGCCGGCATTGGTGCGGCAGCTGTTGGCGCAGCGACCCGATCTGCATTTGCGGCAGCTGGTTACCCGGCCGGTCGCGCCGCTGCAGCTGCCCGCCGCGCCGGCAGAGGGCAGCCAGGAGCTTTTGTACCGTCATCCCCTGCAGCTTCAGATGTGCGGGGATTATCTGGCGCTGCTGGCCTATGTGCGCCAGCTCGAAGCCCTGCCGCAGCAGGTGCTGATCGAACAGGTGCGCTTTGTCCGCGAGATTGCGGCCGCGCCGGACGCGACGCAGCCGGCCTGCCCGGCGGGTGCGCTGCAGGCCGAGCTGCAGCTGGTGACCCTGAGCCTGACGCCGGAGTGGCTGCTGTTGGCCGCACCGGCCATGGAGGAGCGACCATGAGTGGCGTGACCGGGCGGTGGTTTGGTGCCAGCCTGCTGATTTTGCTGCTGGCACCGGCGGGCACCCTGGCGGCATCGCTGTATGATCCGATGCGGCCGCCGCCGCAGAGTGCTCCGCCGTCAGCGACACCGGCCGTCGAGGCGCTGCCGCAACTGCGGGCACTGCTGCATTCGCCACGTGGCCGGCTGGCCCTGTTTGATGGCGGGCCGGTGGCGGTTGGTGCTTCTGTCGCTGGCTACCAGCTTGAACGGATTGACCAGAACGGGGTCTGGCTGCGGCGCGAGGGTCGCCGCTGGTGGCTGCGTCTGCATCCCGAAACCGTAACCCGGCCAAGCGGCCGCCCGATAAAGGAAAAGTGAACGCCATGCATCCAGCTTGCCCTGTCGTTTCCGATCGTCAGCGCCGTGGCCGGTGGCGCGTTCTTGGCCTGTTGCTCGTGCTGTTGGGGCTGACCGCCTGCACCCCGGCCTGGCGTGAACAGCCCCAGCGCCAGACGCTGCTGGAGCAGAGTCTGGCCGAAGATCCGGCCGCGACCGCCGAGGCCGCGCCGGCGGCCTTGCCGGAGGCGGTGCGCCAGGCTTTGCTGCCGCCCTTGCCCCAGGCCGAGGCCCTGGCTGCTCCGCGGTTTGACGTGGCCGCCGAGCAGGTGCCGGCGCGCAGCTTCTTTGCTGCCCTGGCCGCCGACACGGGCGCCAACATGGTGGTACATCCGGCACTGGAGGGCGATATCAGCCTGCATCTGCAGCAGGTGACCCTGGAGGAGGCCCTTGAGCTGGTCAGTCAGCTCTATGGTTATGAATACCGACCGATTCCCGGTGGCTACCAGGTTCTGCCCGACCGGCCGCAGACGCGCATCTTCCAGATCGACTATCTGACCCTCCGGCGAATCGGAAAATCCTTGACGCGGGTTAGTTCTGGACAGGTGAGTGAGGACTCACGCCGGAGCGATAATGCCAGCGACAGTGGCAGCGACCCCTATAACAGCCAGAAGACGAGCCAAAGTGGCAGTTGGATAGAAACCAACAGTGATGCCGATTTCTGGCCGGTGCTGCAGCAGACCCTGGAGGCGTTGCTGGCCGGCGAGGACGGCGCCTCGGTGGTGGTGCAGCCCCATGCCGGACTGGTGGTGGTGCGGGCGCGCCCGCGTCAGCTGGCACTGGTGGCCGATTATCTGCAGCAGACCCAGGGCAGCCTGCAGCGCCAGGTGATTCTGGAGGCCAAGATTCTGGAGGTCGAACTCAGCGAAGGCTACCAGACCGGCATCAACTGGGGTTCGCTGGTTCACAACGGCCAGAATCTGGCCCGCATCGGTCAGGTGGGCGGTGGTACCAGCCTGGCCAAAGGCCAGAGCGAGATTGCCGGTGCGCCGGTAATCTTTGCGCCACAGACCAATCCCGAGGGGTTGCCCGTCGATGGTCTGGTCAGTTCGGCCTTTGGTGGCGTGTTCAGTGCCGTGCTCAGTTTCGATGATTTCGAGGCCTTTATCGAGGCGGTGCGCAGCCAGGGCGACGTGCAGGTGCTCTCCAGCCCGCGGGTGGCCACGGTCAATAACCAGAAGGCGGTGATCAAGGTTGGCACCGACGAGTTTTTTGTCACCGATGTTTCGAGCGATACCGTGACCGGCACCACCACCACGACCACGCCGGATATCACCCTGACGCCGTTTTTCTCCGGCATCGCGCTGGATGTTACCCCGCAGATCGGTGCCAGCGGCAGCGTTACCCTGCATGTTCATCCCACCGTCAGCGAGGTGGTTGATCAGACCAAGGTCATTACCGTGGCCGGGCAGGAACAGACCCTGCCACTGGCCTTCAGCAGTGTGCGGGAATCCGACACCATCGTCCACGCCCGCAGCGGCCAGGTGGTGGTGATCGGTGGCCTGATGAAAAACCGGCTGGTGCAAAATCGGGCCGGTGTACCCTTTCTGGCCGAGGTGCCCCTGTTGGGCCACCTGTTCCGCCACCAGAAGGAAGAACTGGTCAAAAGCGAACTGGTGATTTTGTTGCGGCCTCAGGTGGTTGAAGATGCCCGGGGCTGGCATGACGATCTGCAGGACAGCCGCGTTCGCCTGCAGCGGTTGCTGCCCGGAGCGCGTTGATGGCGCAGGCAGCGGCCGCCCGCCTGTGTTATGGCGACCATTTCGGGCTGCGTGAAGCGCCCTTTGCCCTGACACCCGACACCGGATTCTATTACCAGACCCTGTCGAGTCAGGAAGCACTGAACGTGCTGCTGGTGGCCTTGTCCCATGACGAGGGTCTGGTCAAGATCAGCGGTGAGGTGGGGACCGGCAAGACCCTGCTGTGCCGCAAGCTGCTGGCCGAGCTGGAGGCCGACGGCCGCGTGACGACCGCCTATCTGCCCAATCCGCTGCTGACCCCGGCGCAACTCTATGCCAGCGTGGCCAGCGAACTTGGCCTGCCGGCCGGCGACGGTCAGGCCGCCGGGCTGGTCGAGGCTTTGCAGCAGCACCTGATCGCCCTGCGGGCGGCGGGTCAGAGGGTGGTGGTCTGTGTCGACGAGGCCCAGTCGATGCCGGACGCCAGTCTCGAAGCCTTGCGGCTGCTGAGCAATGTCGAAACCGAAAAACGCAAGCTGCTGCAGATTGTGCTGTTCGCCCAGCCGGAACTGGACGAACGCCTGGCGGGCAAGGCCCTGCGCCAGTTGCGCCAGCGTATCGGGTTTTCCTACGTTCTGCAGCCGATGGATTATCCCACCTTCTGTGGCTATGTGCGGCACCGGCTGCATCTGGCCGGGCAGCGGGGCGCGGCCCTGTTTCGTCCCGCTGCTCTGCGGCTGCTGTTCCGTGCCAGTGGCGGCGTACCGCGCTTGGTCAACATTCTGGCCCACAAGGCGTTGCTGGCCAGCTACGGTGCCGGCCTGACACAGGTTGGCAGGCGTCAGGCCCTGGCCGCGATTGTCGATACCGAGGGGGTGCGCCGGCCGCTGCCGCTGTGGCAGTGCCTGGTGCTGCTTTTGGCGGTGGTGCTGCTCTGTGGTCTGTGTTTCTGGGCTGGTCAGTGCCTGCGGGGGTCGCTGTGAGTCTGATCAACCAGATGCTGCGCGATCTGGAGGCACGGCGACCGGCCCAGCCGGTAAGCGCCGCTTCACAGTCAGGGCGGCGCCGGCCCTGGCGGTCGGTCGGGTGGGCACTGGTTCTGGTGCTGCTGGGGTTGGCTGGCGGCCTGTTGCTGGGTCTTGGGTTGCGGCCGCAGCCGCAGCCGCCGGCGTCATCTCAGGTGCTGACCCAGAAGGTGTCGCACAGACCCGCGGTTTCCGCAGCACAGGGTGCGGATGCGCCGGATGGCGTGGCGGAAGTTGCCCCGTCAAGGGCGACCGGGTCGCCAGCGCCGCTGCCGGTCGAGCCCAGGCCCGAGCCGGCAGAGGCTTATCCCGTCGCAATGCCGCAGGTCGCTGTGGTGGCTGCCGTGCCGGTTGCGGCAACAGCGCCGGCCCCGGCTCCTGCGCCGACCGCTCCGGCCCGGCCCTTGACGGCGGCGCCCGTGGCCAGTTCGACGCTTGCGCCGCGACAGATTCAGCCGCCGGCCGGGGCGACGACCACGGCTACATGGCTCTATCGGGCCCGTCAGGCCTGGCAGCAGGGTGAGCTGGCGGCGGCCAGCCATTTGCTGGATCAGGCGCTGAATCAGGCACCGACGGATCTGCGGCTGTTGCAGACGTTGGTGGCGCTGCAGACGGCCCGTCAGCAGCCGCTGACAGCGTTGCCCGCGCTGCAGCGGGCCACGGCGCTGGCACCACAGGAGGTGGCGCTGCATCTGCTGCAGGCGCGCCTGTTGGCCGATGTTGGCCAGCCGGCGGCGGCACAGGCCGTGCTGGCCCGGCTGCGGCCGCCAGCGCTGGAGCAGCAAGCCGATTTTTACGCCCTGCAGGCGGCGCTGGCCCAGCAACTGGGGCAAAGCGCCGCGGCCAGCGCCCTTTACCGTCAGCTGTGCGCCTTTGACGGTGAGCGCGGTGACTGGTGGCTGGGCTTGGCCATCAGCCAGCAGCAGCAGGGTGAGCTGTCGGCGGCCCGTCACAGCTATGGGCAGGCTCTGGCCTGGCGTCAGCTGCCGGCGGCTGCGGCCGCCTATGCTCGGCAGCAGCTGAGGGTGCTGGCGCCGGTGGAGGACGTGGGTGGCCGGTAAGGTGTTTCCGGCCGGGGTTCTGCGCAGAACCATAATTTTTTGCCGGCTGCTTTTGGCTCAGGTGGAATGATGGCCATTTTAAAGAAAATCCGAATCGGCGATCTGCTGGTGTCCGAGGGCATCATCAGCGATGACCAGTTGCAGCTGGCCCTGCAGGCCCAGAAAGCCACCGGCCACAAGCTGGGCCATACCCTGGTGGAGATGCAGCTGATCAGCGAGGATGAGCTGCTGGCTTTTCTGTCGCGTCAGCTGGGCATTCCCTTTGTCGATCTGAGTCATTTCCAGTTCGATCCCGATCTGGTGAAAATCGTGCCGGAAACCCTGGCGCGCCGTTTCCGCGTACTGGCGCTGACGCGCAACGCCGACGGCCTGTTGCTGGGCATGGCCGATCCGACGGACATTTTCGCGCTCGACAAGCTGGTCAGCCGCATCCAGGAAAATATCCGCCCGGCGGTGGTGCGCGAGGCCGAGCTGCTGCGTGCTCTCGACAGTGTTTATCGCCGCACCGACGAGATCAAGACCATCGCCGAGGAACTGGGCGAGGAGCTGGCCCAGACCGATTTCGATCTGGCCGATCTGTTGCCCGACAGCCAGCTGGAAGACGCGCCGGTGGTGCGGTTGCTGCAGACCCTGTTCGAGGATGCGGTGCAGGTGGGCGCCTCGGACATCCATATCGAGCCGGACGAAGCGGTGCTGCGTCTGCGTCAGCGTATCGACGGCGTGTTGCACGAGCAGGTGATGAAGGAGAAGCGCATTGCCGGCGCGCTGGTCTCGCGGCTGAAGCTGATGAGCGGCCTCGATATCTCCGAGCGGCGCCTGCCGCAGGATGGCCGCTTCAATATCCGCGTCAAGAACAAGAGCATCGACGTGCGTCTGTCGACCATGCCGCTGCAGTATGGCGAATCGGTGGTCATGCGTCTGCTCGATCAGTCCGGCGGCCTGCTCAGTCTTGATCAGATCGGCATGCCTGCCGCGTTGCTGGGCCGTTTCCGGCGCTATATTCAGCATCCTCATGGGCTGATTCTGGTGACCGGTCCCACCGGCAGCGGCAAGACCACCACCCTGTACGGTGCCCTCAACGAACTCAACACGGCACAGAAGAAGATCATCACCGTTGAAGATCCGGTGGAATACCGCCTGCCGCGCATCAATCAGGTGCAGGTCAATCTCAAGGTCGGTCTGACCTTTGCCAGCGTACTGCGCACCGCCCTGCGCCAAGACCCCGATATCGTGATGGTGGGTGAGATGCGCGACAAGGAAACGGCTGAAATCGGTCTGCGGGCCGCCATGACCGGTCACCTGGTGTTGTCGACCCTGCACACCAACGATGCCGTCAGCACCGCTTTGCGTCTGCTTGACATGGGCGCCGCGGGTTATGTGGTGGCCAGTTCGCTGCGGGCCGTGCTGGCCCAGCGGCTGGTGCGGCGGATCTGCGGCAGTTGCAGCGAACCGGCCGAGCCCGACGCTCAGCAGCTCAGCTGGTTGCAGGGCCAGGGCATTGACCCTGCGACGGTCAGCGGCCTGCGCCATGGCCGCGGTTGCAGCCAGTGCAATAATACCGGCTACCATGGCCGCATTGGCGTCTTTGAACTGCTGGAGATCGGTTATGAACTGGCCGACGCCCTGCGGCGCGGCGACAGTGCCGCCTTCGCTGGCGCCGCACGGCAGCAGAAGGCCTTCGTGCCCCTGGCTCATTGTGCTCTGGGCTACGCCCGCCAGGGGCTTACCAGTCTGGCCGAGGTGATTCGGATTGCCGGTCAGGTGGAGGAGAACTGAGCATGCCGCTGTACCATTACAGCGCCCGTCGGGCCGGTCAGCTGGTGCAGGGGGAGATCGAACTGGCCAGTCCGGCGGCGGTGGCGGCCCAACTGGTGGAAAACGGTCTGACACCGGTACGCATTGCCGAAGCCGCAAGTCGTGCCGGCCGGACCGAACGCAGTGCCACGGGCGGGCTGTTCCAGCGGCGCGTCCGCAGCGAGGATCTGATTCTATTCTGCCGTCAGATGTACGCCCTCACCCGCGCCGGCGTGCCCATGCTGCGGGCGTTGCGCGGCCTGATGGAATCGAGCCGCAACCCGCGTCTGCGCCAGGCCCTGCAGGGGGTGATCGACGGTCTTGAATCCGGCCGTGAACTTTCCAGCGCCCTGGCGGCCTTTCCCGAGGTGTTTCCGCCGCTGCTGACCCGCATGGTGCAGGTGGGCGAAAACAGTGGTAATCTGGAGCAGGCCTTCGAGCAGCTGGCGCAGTATCTGGAGTTTGAAAAACAGACCCGCGAACAGATCAAGGCGGCGCTGCGTTACCCGACCTTTGTCATTGTCGCCATCGCCATCGCCATCAGCATTCTCACCCTGTTCGTGATTCCGGCGTTTGAGAAGGTGTTCGCCAGCTTCGGCGCCCAGCTGCCTCTGGCCACGCGCATCATCATGGCGGTGTCGCACTTTGCCCGCGACTGGTGGCCATATATCGCCGGCGGGCTGCTGCTGGGATCGTTGCTGCTGCGCCGCTACCTGCGCACCGTCAGCGGTGAGCGTCTGTGGGACCGGCTCAAACTGCGCCTGCCGCTGGTGGGCTCGATTCTGCGCCGTGCCACCCTGGCGCGTTTTGCCCGCGCCTTCGCCATGGGCTACGGCAGTGGCGTGCCGCTGGTGCAGGCGCTGGCCTATACCGCCCGTGCCATTGACAACCGCTATCTGGGTGAAAAACTCGAAGGCATGCGCAACCAGCTCGAACGCGGCGAAACCCTGACCCGCAGCGCCGCCGCCAGCGCCATCTTCACCCCGCTGGTGCTGCAGATGCTGGCGGTGGGCGAGGAATCGGGCTCGGTGGACAGCATGCTGCTGGAGGTGGCCGGTTTTTACGAACGCGAGGTGGCCTACGAACTGAAAAACCTCACCAGCGCCATTGAGCCGGTGCTGATCATCATCATCGGTGCCATGGTGCTGGTGCTGGCCCTGGGCGTGTTCCTGCCCATGTGGAATCTCAGCAGCGCCATGCGCGGTTGAGGGTCAAGTTTTCGGCGTTTTCGGCCGATAAGAATCCAGTGTTGTCTCAGAGCAGACTCAACCCCAATCCCACAGGAGAACACAATGAACAACCAGAAAGGCTTTACCCTGATCGAGCTGATCGTCGTGATCGTGATTCTGGGAATACTCGCTGCGGTGGCAGTGCCGAAGTTTGTGGATATGCAGGGAGAAGCGAAGAGAGGAGTTCTTAATGGTATTCGTGGATCATTGAAATCCGCTGTGATGATGGCGCATGGAAAGTATCTGGCTGGTGGCGGTACGGCCACTTCAATAACAGTCGATGGTGCGACTGTTGAGCTGGCTTTTGGTTATCCTGAGGCAAGCACTGCAAATTTAACGGATCTGGTTGATCTGGATAATCTCACAATTCTTGCCACCGATGCGGATGACTTCTCGGCAACATCGACAGAAACGGTGCTTACTGTTACCTATGGAGCCTATAGTTTTACGTATACTGAAGCAGCTGATGCTGATACTCCGCCGATTGTTTCAGCCGTTGCCCCCTAATTGTGTCAGGTTTTAACTATGCGTAACGCCAAGGGTTTCACCCTGATCGAACTGGTTGTGGTGCTGGTGGTGTTGTCCCTGCTGGCGGCGGTGGCGGTGCCCAAGTTCATCGAGGTCACCAAGCAGGCCGAGGCCTCGGCGGTGAAGGGCGTGCTGGGCAGTTTGCGCAGCGCCCTGTCGTTGCGCATGGCCCAGGGCTTGAGCACCGGGGCCGATCTGTCCCTGTGGGCCTCGACGGGCGGCACCGCTGGCGAGCGGCTCTACCCGATGGACGATCTGCTGCTGGAGAAGCCCGAAACCTATCTGGGCATTATCGCCGGCAGCGAACAGCGCGGTTACTGGTACGATGACGCCGACAACCACGAAGTGGTGTATGTGTTCAAAAACGATGATGTCATCAGCGGTGGCAGTGGTGCCACGCCGAAGAAGCTGCGCTTTCGCATCGCCCGGGTGGATAACGACGGGGTGGTCGATGGCCCCGGCCCGACGGCGGGCCTGATGCTGGCGGCGGCGCAGACCTACAGCTGGAATTTCTGATCCGACCCGGCCGGCAGTCTTCGCAACCTGCCGGCCTTTTTTACGATGACTGCACATGACGTCATCAGCGCGACTTGATCTTTTATGGAATCTTCCCATGGGTTGCAGTCGACAGCAGGCAAACGGGTTTACCCTGGTGGAACTGGTGGTGGTCCTGGTACTGCTGGGCATTCTGGCCGCCGTGGCCGCGCCGCGTTTTTTCGAGCTGCAGGATTATGAAGAAATCGCCTTCAGGGACGAACTGGTTAGCGCCCTGCGCTATGCCCACAAACGGGCCGTGGCGAGTGGCACCGCTGTCGAGCTGGTGATTGACGCCGACGGGTTCAGCCTCCAGTACGCCGATGGCACCCCGCTAGCGCACCCGGCGGGCGGCAACTTTTCCAACAGCGAAACGTCCCCGGTTGCGCTCACACCCCAAACCCTTCGTTTCGACGCTCTTGGTCGCGCGGCAGTCTCCGGTGCCGATCCCGCTCTGCAGCGCTTTGACAACATCGGCCATGGCGGTTTTCATATCCACATCTGGCGCGAAACCGGCTGCCTGGAGGTGAATTGATGCGCGTCTGGCGCTCCAGCGCGGGTGTGACCCTGGTGGAACTCATTGTCGCCATGGTCATCATCAGCATCGCTCTGCTCGGTGTGCTTGCGGTGATGCATTTCACCACCAGCCGCAGCGCCGATCCCATGATTCAGCATCAGGCGCTTGCCATTGCCGAGGCGTATCTTGAAGAGATTCTGCTGCAGTCCTTTGACGATCCTGGCGGTGCCACAGAAGCTGGCCGCGCTGACTTTGATGATGTGAATGATTACCACGGCCTTGACGATGGCGGCGCGCGCGACCGGCAGGGCGTTGCCCTTGTCGGTCTGACGGATTACCGCGTGCGGGTGAGCGTGGCCAATGAAAATCTCGGTCCGTCCGGCAGTGAGGTTCCCGCCAGAAAAATCCGCGTACGGGTCAGCCATTCCGCCATGGGGGATTTGACCCTGGTGGGTTACCGAACGGCGTATTGATCCCCTGTAGGGGCGACCTGTGGTCGCCCCCTGATGGCCGGTTGCCCCTGATAGTGGAACAGGGCGACCGCAGGTCGCCCCTACGGTGATGAAATCATGGTGGCGTACACATGACCTATAACCCTGAAATTCATCATCGAAAATCGAACCGTTTGCCGGGGTATGATTATACGCAAAAGGGACTGTATTTTGTGACCCTCTGCACCAGCGGGCGCGAGTGCCTGTTTGGTGATGTGGACAACGGCCAGATGATCATGAACGGCATGGGAAAGGTTGTCGCAAAAGAATGGATCAAAACCGGTGAAATTCGCGCCAACGTAGAATTGGACGAATGGGTGATTATGCCGAATCATTTTCACGCCATTGTGGGGATAACCGACGGTGTGTGCCCTCATCGTAGGGGCGACCTGCGGTCGCTTTTGTTGGCCCCGACGGGACCGTTGTCAAAATCAATTGGAGCCATCATGGCGGGGTTCAAATCCGCTGTAACCAGGCAGGTGAATGTTATGCGCCAAACACCGGGGTTGCCGGTGTGGCAACGCAATTATTGGGATCATGTCATTCGCGACGAAGAGGATTTCAATCGTATTCGCGAATACATTCAAACAAACCCCTTACGTTGGGAATTGGATGCATTGCATCGGGAATCAACATGAATACGGAATCATTTCGACCCTCCCGTCGCGGTGACCTGCGGTCGTTCCTGTCGGCATACAAAGAATATGGGGCAAAATACGGTGGAAACATTGGGTCGTAGAAGGCGACCGCAGGTCGCCCCTACGGGCTTGATTTGTCAAACAGCGAGGACAGATATCGGCTTTACCCTGGTGGAACTGGTGGTGACATTGGTCATCATCGGCATTCTGGCGGCAATGGGCGGCCTGTTCATCAGCCGGCCCATCGAAGGCTATGTCGATTTGCGCCGCCGCGCCGAACTGGTTGATCAGGCCGAGATGGCTCTGCGCCGCATGCAGCGCGATATCCGCGCCGCTCTGCCCAACAGCGTGCGTGTCTTTGACACAGGGCGCGGGATTGAAATGCTTCATGTGGTCGATGGTGGACGCTATCGGCGTTTGCCTGCCGCCGATGGTACGGGCGATGTGCTGGATTTCACGACGCTGGACGACCGCTTCGATGTGGTGGGTGGCCTGCAGCATTTCGGCGACCTGCGTGACGGACAGCTGGTGGTGTTGTACAACCTTACGCCGACCGGGGCGCAAGCCAACGCCTATACTGGCGACAACGTCGCCCCACTCGATCTGGCCGCCTCCGATAGCCGTCACCTGGTTCTGCAAGCGCCGCATCAGTATCCTCTTTCTTCCCCCTACCAGCGTTTTTTCATTGTGGATGAAGTGGTCAGTTACCGTTTCGAGGCCGGCCAGCTGCGGCGCTACGCCGGCTATGCTGTTGATAACAGCCCTGGTCCGCCGAACGCGGTTACCGGCGTGTTGGTGGCACAGAAAATGGAAAACATTCATTTTACCTACGATGCCGGCTTGTCCAGCCGCGCCGGATTGGTGACGGTCGAGCTGGTGCTGCAAGAGGACGGCGAGCGCATCCGCTTGTTGCAGCAGACCCATGTGGATAACGCGCCATGAACAGGAGCCGTCAACGGATCGGTGTTGAAACCAACCAGCGGGGCTTCACCCTGGTGCAGGCCATCTTCGTGCTGGTGGTGCTGGGGTTGCTTGGCGCTTACATGGTGACTCTCGGCACGGTGCAGCAGGCTACCAGCACCCAGGCGCTGCTGCAGGCGCGCGCCTACCAGGCGGCGCGGGCGGGGCTGGAGTGGGGCATTGCGCGAGTGGCCGCCGGCGTGGCCGTTGGCGCCACCTTTGCCGTGGCCGACACGGGCTGCGGTGTTGTGGTGTCCATTGATGAACCTGGCGACAGCCCGTACAGCGAAGGGGTGCAAGCGGTGCGCATTTACCACATTACCGCGACGGCCTCCCCGGTTGGACTGACAGTGGCCAACCCCGACTATGTGTCGCGCGAGTTGAAGGTGACGGTGGAGGAGGTGGAGGAGGTGGAGGAGGTGGAGGAGGATGCTGTTGAGTAACCGCATGTTGTTGCTGTGGCTGCTGGTCGGCCTGACGGTTTTGTTGCCGGGGTGCAAGACGGTTATGGAATATCATCTGGATGAGTGCAACAGGAGCGAGGTGTTGGCAGATAGCAGCGCTACGGCCAACCATGCCACCCGCCTCCATGCGGCGGGTAACAGTGATGGTTTGTACGCCGCCTATGTGTTTGACCCCGCCAGTTATGTTGTCTGTGCGGGGCGGCGTTTCCGGGGCGAAGGCTATAATGCCGACCCCAACAATGCCTGGTATGGGGCGCGCTATTATCTCGAAGCACCCGATCATCCGGATATCTCTCCGTTGAGTAAGGTGTCACTGTTTAGCGATGGGAAGATGACCTTGACGGGTTGGTTCAAGACCAGCGGAAACGGGACATTGTTGTGCAAGGCCGGGGATTCCAGTGATTCGTGCGAATATCGCGTGTTTGTTGAGGGGGGTGCTCTGAAGGTTTCCATCTGGAATCGCTATGGTGGTGCCTCGACCTTTACCGTGGCCGCCGGTGTTGCCAATGGGCAGTGGCATGCGTTCGCGATTACGGCTAGAAATTCCTTCAGTGGGACACTTCAGGTCTCAATGTACTTCGACGGGGCCGCCACAGGCACTTCGTCAGTAACCAACTATGCCGGATACTGTGAAAAAACAACGGGCCCCCTTGTCATCGGTGCAATGAACTGGGGCAATGGTAACATTACCAACTTTTTTGATGGCGTTATCGATGAAATCGCCATGACGGACGATGTTGAGAGTTCGGCTGATTTGTCGAAGGCTTATAACAATCAAAGGCAGCACAAAAACGCTGATGGCTCTTCGCGGAGTTGCCCATCCTGCGTTACCGGGCCAGACCATTTCGAGTTCATTCACGATGGACAGGGTCTGACCTGCGCCAGCGAAACGGTTACGCTGCGAGCCTGCGGCAATGCGGATTGCAGTCAGCGCTTCAGTGGGACGGTGCAGGTGACATTGCCGGATCTGGGCTGGCTGAACGGCCGGATTCAAACGCTGGTCTTTCCAGCGTCTGGTGAAGTGCAATTGAAACTTAAGCACACCACAGCTGAAACGGTGCAATTGGGGCTGGTGAATTCGGCTCCGGAGGTTGTTGGGGCAACGCGGTGTTTTATCGGAGCGACGCAAAGTTGCGCCCTTTTTTTTGCTGATGCCGGCTTTGTGCTGGAGTTCGACAGCTTAACCGGTAACGGGCCGCCTTCTGGTCGTTCCTGCACCGCCGTGGCGGGCCTGCTGCGGGCTGTGCGTAAAAATGATGATGCCAGCGTTTGTGTGGGCGATGACAGTTTTGCCGATGTGACACGCAATGTCCGCTTCTGGAGTGGCTATGCCGAACCGGCAACGGGGACGCGTTCTCTTGCCCTCAATGGCCAGACCTTGTCGACGGCCAGCCCCGGGACGGCGCTTGCGCTGTCTTTCAATGCTCAGGCCGCCGCGCCCCTGTCGCTACGTTACGCCGATGCCGGCTCGGTTCATCTGTATGCCCGATACGACGGACAGGAGGCCAGCCAGGACGCCGGACTGCTGATGACGGGCAGCACGGCCGCGCCGGTGGTATTTGCGCCCGATCATTTCGTGGTCACCAGCCCGCTAAACAACGCCACTGCGGCCGGCGCCCCCAAGCTGGCGGCCGGACTGCCCTTTGAGGTGACAGTGACGGCGGTTTGCGGCGATGGCACGGTGACACCCAATTTTGCCTGGCCGACCCAGCTGAGTGTGGCGGATGTTCAGCCGAGCGGCGGGCGCGCCGGTGTTCTGGCGCCGACCAGTTTGACCGCCGCCGATTTTACTGCCGGCCGCGCCACGCCGGATCTGACGTACAGCGAGGTGGGTAACGTTACCCTGCAGGCACAGGCAACCAACTATCTTGGCAGCGGCCGGGAGATCAGTGGCAGTGGCCAGCTCGGGCGCTTTATGCCGCACCATTTTCGTCTGACGCGGGGCAGTCTGACCAATCGGGTCGACAGTGGCTGTGTGCCGGCGGCGACCTTTACCTATCTGGATGAACCCCTGGCGCTGACCTTCACTCTGGAGGCCGAGAATGCGGCCAATGACAGGACGCAGAACTACGTTGGCGCTTACGCGAAGTTTTCCGGTGATGAGGACGAGGCCGCGCCAGCCGGTGAAGTCTATCTGCTGACGGCGGTGGATGCGCCGGGCGGCAGCGCCACGTCGCTGGGCGGTCGCCTGCTGGTTGATGGACGGCA
The DNA here is from genome assembly GCF_900101955.1 of Desulfuromonas thiophila. NCBI lineage: Bacteria > Pseudomonadati > Thermodesulfobacteriota > Desulfuromonadia > Desulfuromonadales > Desulfuromonadaceae > Desulfuromonas > Desulfuromonas thiophila. The sequence goes on from NZ_FNAQ01000003.1 coordinate 33,574, forward strand.
GCGCGACAGTGGCTGGGCGGCGGGCAGCGCCGATTTCTCCCTGCGGTTGCGGCTGGCGCGGGCCGCGCTTCCCTTGCCGCCCGATGGTCCGTTCAATGATGTACGCTTTGGTGTTGTCTTGCAGGATGCCGATGGTGTCGCCATTGCGGCGCTGGATCTCGACAGCGATGGCGATGGCGCTGCCGACTCGGCCCAGGCTGCCGGGGCGGTCGTGCTGCGCCAGGGTCGCTTGCGGCTGGTGAACGCGCATGGTTCGGAGTTGCTGCCGCTGGCACTGCCGGTGCTGGCGGAGTATTATAACGGCACGTCTTTTGTGCCCCACGGAGCGGATTCCTGCACGGCGCTGGCGCTGACCGATTTCAGCTTTGTCGCCGATCCGGCTGGATTGCCCGGCGCCAATGCCTTCACGCCCCTTGCTGCCGGCGCCGGTACACTGAACTGGACCAGCGGGCCAGGCAGTCCGGGAGCGGTGGCTGTGACGGCGCAGCTGGCGGCGCTGCCCTGGTTGCAGTTCGACTGGGACGCGGATGCCAGCTACGACAACCCCACCGCCCGCGCCACCTTCGGGATTTATAAAGGCAGCGAGCGCATCATCTATCTGCGCGAAACCACTTGGCGCTGAGGGTTGGTTGTGTTCGACGGCACGAGGTCAGCGGGCTTTGTGAAAAACAATTTTGCTTATTTTGCGTGGTTTTTGGCGTAGAGTTTTGCGCAGGAAATGCAGGGCCTGTGGTCTTTGCCCTGCTCAATGAAAAAGAGTTTTTTTGTTAGATGGCTCATGGAGGAGAGTGATGCAGGATGTTTTTATCGGGCGACAACCGATTTTTGATCGCCGGATACAGGTTTATGCCTACGAACTGCTGTATCGCGATGGTTATGTCGGCTATGCCCGCATCAATGACGTGGATCAGGCTTCCTGTGATGTGCTGGCCAATGTGCTGCTGGAAATCGGCCTGGAAAACATCGTTGGGCCGCACAAGGCTTTTTGTAACTTTTCTCAGGGGTTTTTGCTGCAGAAACCGGATCTGTCGTTCGCCGCCCAGCAACTGGTGGTGGAAATTCTGGAGACGGTGCAGCCGACAGCCGAGGTGCTGACGGCCATCGACCGTTTCCGCGCGGCCGGCCATCTGATCGCGCTGGATGACTTTGTTTATGATGCCGGCCTGCAACCGCTGGTCGAGCGGGCCGATATTATCAAGCTCGAAGTCCTCGATGTTGATTTCGACGTGCTGCGCCAGCGAATCGATCAGCTGCGCGGGCTCAAGCCGAGGTTGATTTTTCTGGCGGAAAAGGTTGAAACCAATGAGGTGTTTCAGGCCTGTCGTGATCTGGGCTTCGACTATTTTCAGGGTTATTTCTTCAGCAAGCCGAAGATCGTCACGGGCAAGAAACTGCCCCCTTCACGCCTGGCGCTGCTGCAACTGGTGGCTGAACTGCAGCGGCCCGATGTGGTGCTGGAGCGGGTGGAGCAAATCATTCAGTCCGATGTCAATCTCAGTGTCAAGCTGCTGCGCCAGATCAACTCCAGCTATTATTCACTGATTCATCCGGTATCGTCGATTCGGCAGGCCATCGTGCGTTTTGGTCTCGATCATATCCGGACCTGGACCTGTGTGCTGCTGTTGGGTGGGGTGAGCGAGAAGCCTCTGGAATTGATGGGCATGGCGCTGATCCGGGGCCGCATGTGTGCTCTGCTGGCGCAGCAGTCGCAGCCTCAAGGGGTACAGACCTGCTTTACGGTGGGATTGTTTTCCCTGCTCGACAGCATTCTCGATGCGCCCATGGAGCAGATTCTCTCCAGTCTGCCGCTGTCGCAGGAAATCAAGACGGCATTGCTGGAACATGGTGGCCCCTGTGGCGCCATTCTCGATCAGGTCAAAACCTATGAGGCTTCCGCCCTGATGCAGCAGAATGGCGCTGTCGGCGAGAATCCGGCACTACGTACGGCTTACTGGGAGGCGGTCAAGTGGGCGGATCATATTCGGGCGGGTCTGTGCTGAGGCCCCGCTGGCAAGAGAAGAATCGCAGGGGAGCCCTCCGTCATGGAAAGGCTCCCCTTTTTGCTCAGCTGCGGTAATAGGTGTAACCGGCCAGCCGGTCGGCGAAGGTGGTGAGGAACTGCTGGCGTTCGGCGATGCTGAAACGGCCGCTGCGCACGGCTTGTTCGGCGGCGCGGCGCATCTGTTCGAACAGCTGCTGGGGCTGGTATTCGACATAGCTGAGCACCTCGCCGATGCTGTCACCGCTGATTTCGCGCAGCACGTCGAAGCCGCCCTCGGCATTGAGGCGCACACTGACCACATGGGTATCGCCGAACAGGTTGTGCAGATCGCCCAGGGTTTCCTGATAGGCACCCATCAGAAATACGCCCAGATAATAGGGTTCGCCGGTTCTGAGCCCGTGCAGCGGCAGGGTGGTCTGCTGGCGGCCGGCGACGATGAAACGATCAAGCTTGCCGTCGCAATCGCAGGTCAGATCGGAAATAATGGCCTGGCGGTCGGGCTGTTCATTGTGGCGGTGCAACGGCACCACCGGGAACAGCTGGCCGATGGCCCAGGTGTCAGGCAGCGACTGGAAGACGCTGAAGTTGCCGTAATAGATATCCGACAGGCTCTGGGGCAGCTCGGCCAGATCCTCCTGCAGGGTGACGCCGGGCAGGTTGAGGATGCGCCGCGCCAGAGCGAGGAACAGGGTTTCGCCGTGGCTGCGCTGGCGCAGGTCGAGCTGACCGAGCTGGAACTTCTGCCGGATGACGTCGCGCGCCGCCTGGGCCTGACGATAACAGACGGCCGCTACCGGCGGGCTGATGGGCTGGTGGCAGAGCTGCTGCAGCAGTGCCAGATCGGCATCGGCGACGTTTTGCGCTGCCGGACAGTCGAGGTCGAAACGCTGCACGTCGAGAATGTCGAACAGCAGCATGGAGGCATAGGCCACGGTGGCGCGGCCCGATTCGGTGATGATCTGCGGCAGGGCGATGCCTTGCGGCGTCAGACACTGCTGCACGCCGCCGATCAGGGCATCACAGTAGTCCTGCAGCTGGTAGTCGCGCGAGTAGACATGGCCGCTGCGGCCGCCGCTGTAGTCCACCGCCAGGCCGCCGCCGAAGTCGAGATGGCCCATGGGCGCACCCTCGGCCACCAGGGCGGCATAGTAGCGGCTGGCCTCGGCAACGCCGGCGCGGATGTCCTGCAAATGGGGAATCTGTGAACCCAGGTGGCAGTGCAGCAGCTGCAGGCAGTCGAGCAGATCGTGCTGCTTGAGGGTTTCCACCAGATCGAGCAACTGGCTGCAACTCAGGCCGAAACTGCTGCGGTCGCCACTGGTCTCGGTCCACAGGCCGCCGACCTTGGCGGAAATCTTGACGCGGGCGCCGATGCGCGGTCGCAGGTTGAACAGTTTGGCGCGCAGCAGCAGCAGGTCAAGTTCCGCCGGTGATTCAATGACAAAGAAGCAGCAGTGGCCAAGCTTGTGCGCCCACAGCCCCAGATCGATGAATTCCTGATCCTTGTAACCGTTGAGCACCAGCAGGCCGCCGGGCGGCAGGCTGGCCAGGGCCAGCACCAGTTCGGCCTTGCTGCCGGCTTCCAGGCCGTGACCGTAGGGGGCGCCGGCGCGGACGATTTCCTCAATGACCTGACATTGCTGGTTGACCTTGACGGGAAACACGCCGCGGTAGCGGTTGCTGTAGCCGAAGCGTTCGATGGCGCGATTGAAGCCGTCGTAGAGAAAGGCCAGCCGGGCGTCGAGCAGGTTCTCGACGCGCAGCAGCAGCGGCAGGTCGTGGCCCCGCTGGCGCAGGCCAGCGAGGATGTCCACCAGCGATACCTCAAGCGCGGGTGCTGTGGGCAGCTTGAGCACGATCTCGCCGGCGCTGTTGAGGCCGAAGAAGCCCCGTCCCCACTGTTCCAGGCCGTAGAGGGCGGCGGAATCGGCCAGCGTCCAGGTGCTGGCGGCAGTGCTGTTCATGGCAACCTCCTTGAAAGAGGGTTACGGCGCGATATTTTCGCGGGCGAAGGTCGGCAGCATGAAGGCACCCAGGTGGAGGTCCTCGTTGTAGTAGCGCGTGTGGAACGGCCGGGCGGCGGCGCGGGCTTTATCGAAGTCGCGCACCGGATGGTACTGCTTGCTGGCGAAGGCGAAGCTCCACAGCCCGCTGGGATAGGTCGGAATGAAGGCCTGGTACATCTCGACGATGGGGAACACGTTGCGCAGGTTGCGGTACATGTTTTTCTGAATTTCGGCATGGTAGAAGGGTGATTCGCTCTGCGCCACCATGATGCCATCTTTTTTCAGCGCGCCATGCACCAACCGGTAGAAATCCTCCTCGAACAGGCCGACAGCTGGCCCGATGGGGTCGGTGGAATCGACCAGAATCAGGTCGAAGGCGTCCTGATGCTCGCGGATGTAGGCCAGGCCGTCATCGACATGCAGGGTGACGCGCGGGTTGCTGCCGTCGATATCACAGGCCATGGAAGGCAGCAGCTCGATGGATTTTTCGATGACCAGGCCATCGATTTCGCACAACACCGCTTCTTCCACGGTCGCGTGTTTCATGATCTCACGGATGCTGCCGCCATCGCCGCCGCCGATGACCAGTACCCGCTTGGGGCAGGGATGGGTGAACAGCGCCGGGTGGCTGATCATGTCGTGATAGACAAATTCGTCGCGCTCGGTCACCATCACCAGGCCGTCGAGCAGCATCATGCGGCCGTATTCGAGGGTTTCGATGATGTCAAGCTGCTGGAACGGGCTCTTGCCGGAGAACAGGGTGCGGGTCGCCTTGAGGGTGATGCCGACATTTTCCGAATGTTTTTCCGTGTACCACAGGTCCATGGGTCAGATTTCCCCTTTGATGCTTTTGGCTAGTGAATAGAAAAAGGCCGCCGCCGTCGATTGGTGTTACGGCCTGGGAATGTAGCACAAACGGCAGCGGCTGGCTTGACTTTTGCGCCGCTTTGGTCGAAGGTCGCGCCGAATACGGTGCTTTTAACCCATCCTGAACAGGATGACAGAAGAGGCGGCAGAGGGAGGTAAGATGGTGCAGGCACTCGGACAGATGCGGATAGGTTTTATTGGTGGCGGCAACATGGCCGAGGCGCTGATACGCGGCCTGCTGGCCGCAGGCGCGGCACCGGCCAACCTGCTGGTGGCTGAATTGCTTGACAGTCGCCGCGAGCAGTTGCGCCAGCGCTATGGCGTGCAGGCCCTGACGCAGAGCAGCGCGCTGCTGGAGCAGGCCGATATCATCGTGCTGGCGGTCAAGCCGCAGGCGGCGGAAGCGGCGCTGGCGCCGATCAGTGATCTGTTCGAGCCCCATCACTGCCTGATTTCGATCCTGGCCGGGGTGTCGACGGCGCGGCTGGAAAAACTGCTCGGAGGCACGCCGCGGGTAATACGGGTGATGCCCAATACCCCTGCACTGATCGGTGCCGGAGCGGCGGGGATCAGCCGGGGGCGCAATGCCACCGACGCGGACGAACAGCGGGCCTGCGCCCTGTTCCGCTCGGTTGGCCAGGTGCAGGTGGTCAAGGAGGCGCTGCTCGACGCGGTGACCGGCCTGTCCGGTTCCGGCCCGGCCTATGCCTATCTGCTGATCGAGGCCATGGCGGATGGTGGTGTGCTCGAAGGACTGCCGCGCGACGTTGCCTTGCAACTGGCGGCACAGACGGTGGCCGGCGCGGCCCAGATGGTGCTGCAGGAGGGGGAACATCCCGCGCTGCTGCGTGACCGGGTGTGCAGCCCGGCCGGCACCACCATTGCCGCCCTGCGCTGTCTGGAAGCCGCCGGTCTGCGCAGCGCGGTGATCGAAGCGGTCGCCTGCGCCGCGCAGCGCTCGCGCGAGCTGGCCGGCTAGGGAACCCTGCTGCCCTGTTGCAGGCTGTCGTCGGCATTGGGATCGGCGGCGGGCTCCTGCGGTTCCATGTCGTCGGCATTGATGGTCAGGGGCGAATATTCGTTGAAACTGAGCAGACCGCGGACCGGGTCGGCGATGATCGATAAGGGGCCAAACTGCTCGAAACGCAGCTCGTCGCTGACGGTGCCCAGCTGGATGCGGACCTGCTCCTTGATCAGCCGCTGAACGTTGATTTTAGCGTTGCCGGGATGCTCGCCGAAGGTGAACTGGCTCAGCTCGCGTTTGATGTCCGCTTCCATCTTGTCGATCAGCACCAGCCGGTCACGCAGAATCTGCAGCCGTTTTTCCAATGCGCCGGGCGTTTCGCCGGCCTGGGTCACCTGTTTTTCCAGCGGTCCGAGGCAGTGGTGGATGAACTTGCGCTGCAGTGTCAGGCTTTTCTGCTGGCTTTTGAGAAATGCCAACCGATCGTTTTCGGGGAAGTAGACGCCGGCGCACAGCCGGGTGGGCACGCCGGCGGTGGCGCCGATGATCTTGGCCTCGATGCCCTTGAGGGCGACGGTTTCACCGCCACTGATCTGGCCGCCGGGCAGCAGCACGGCGCCGCCACTTTTGACCACCGAGTTGCGGATTTCGTTGTCGACGACGACATCACCGAGGCATTCGATATAGACGCTGTTGAGATAACGCGCCTTGAGATTGCCGCCGCATTTGACCAGGCCTTCGTTCTTGCCGGCCATGCTGCCCAGGCTGACGTCGCCATCGATGATGAGGTGACAGGCGCCGACATTGCCCACCACCGTCAGGTTTTTACCGCAACGGATATCGAAATCATCAAGTACGTCACCGCGCACGAACACGTTGCCGGGAAAGCGGATATTGCCAACGCTCAGATCGACATCGCCGTGGATGACGTAATCCTCGCTGACGGCGAGAACCTGCTCGCTCCATTCGACCCGCCCGGCCAGATCGGCGACGAAACGGTCGCCATCGCGGTGCAGGCCGCTGCCCAATCGGACCTCAGCCTCGGCACCGGACTCAGCCGGCAGCAGCTTGCCGGTGACGGTGAAGGACGAGACGCCTTCTTCCGGCGGATGCAGCACGGCAATTTCCTGTCCCGGTTCGACACAGGTGAACAGGTTGAGGGTGTAGAGATCGACCTGGCCTTTTTCGTTTTCGACAAAGCCGCCTTCGTTTGCCGAGCCTGCCAGCCGGACCTTCAGCTCCAGCCAGCCATCCTTGCCCTTCTGTGGCGCCTCCGTCGCTGCCAGCACCACCTGTCGCTGATTTTCGCCTTTGCAGGCCTTCTGGCAGAAGTCCCTGATCGCCTCCAGCCGGACGCCGTCGCAGATACCGCCCTGTTCCAGATCGCGCAGCAGACGCTGCTCGTCCAGCAGATCGCTGGCCGCCCGTGTCGGCACAATGCTGGCCAGACAGCGGCGCTCGTCGGAGCTGATGACCAGTTGCAGGCTGTAATCGTCCTCGTGGCGTTCCAGCACCACCTGGCCGTTGGCCGGTGCGAACGGCGACGCCGGATCGGCCGGCGCTTTGGGGTCAGGGCTCATGGGCAGGGGGTTCCGCTAAACGAGACAAAAAGACCATCCGTGGTACTCATCGGGTATCGGCAGACATTTCTTTACTCGGCCGGCGAAAAAACCGCCTGACGCAGCAGCGCGCCAAAGTCGGCGGCGCTCACCGGCGGGCTGAACAGATAGCCCTGACCGAAATGGCAACGGTGTTGCAGCAGAAAATCGCGCTGGGGAGCGGTTTCAATGCCTTCGGCAATCACCTCCAGGCCCAGTTCGTGTGCCAGCACAATGATGGAGCGGGCGATGGTGCTGTCCTGCTGGGCGATGCTCTGGACGAAGCTGCGGTCGACCTTGAGCCGGTCGAGGGGAAAACGGTGCAGGTGATTGAGCGAGGAGTAGCCGGTGCCGAAGTCGTCGATGGCCAGACGGATGCCGGCCTGACTCAGGCGTTGCATCTGCTCGACGGCGGTTTGGACATCACTCATCAGCAGACTTTCGGTCAGTTCCAACTCCAGTGCCGCGGCGGCCAGGCCGGTGTCGCGCAGCACAGCCAGCACCTCCTCGACCAACTGCAGATTCTGAAACTGGCGCGCCGACAGGTTGACGGCCACCGCCAGATCGGCAAAGCCCTGCTGTTGCCAGAGCCGGTTCTGCAGACAGGCTTCGTGCAGCACCCAGCGGCCGATATCACTGATCAGGCCGGTCTGTTCGGCCAGCGGAATGAACAGGTCGGGGCCGAGCAGACCACGTTGGGGATGCTGCCAGCGCACCAGCGCCTCGCTGCCGACGATGGCGCCGCTGCGCAGATCAATCTGGGGCTGATAGTGCAGCAGCAGCTGATTTTGCTGCAGGGCCTTGCGCAGGTCGTTTTCCAGCTCCAGCCGCTGCTGCAGGCGCAGGTTCATGTCGCTGGTGAAGAACTGGAAGTTGTTGCGGCCACGTTCCTTGGCCTGATACATGGCGGTGTCGGCGAAACGGATCAACTGCTCGGCGCTGGTGCTGTCGTCGGGAGCGATGCTGATGCCGATGCTGGTGGTGACACAGAGTTCGCGCCCTTCAATGGTCAGTGGCTGGGCAACGGTGTCCGCCAGCTTGTTGGCAACCAGAACGATATCGGCCAGTTCCTGAATGTCCTCGATCAGCACCAGAAACTCGTCACCGCCGAAGCGGCCGATGTTGTCTTTTTCCCGCAGGACGGAACGCATGCGGCGGGCCAGGGCGCGCAGCAGGGCATCGCCGGTGGCGTGGCCGAGACTGTCATTGATGTTCTTGAACAGATCCAGGTCAAGAAACAACAGCGCCACCTGATTATGGCTGCGCTGAGCCCGCAGGATGGCGTGGCGCAGCTGTTCACTGATCTGGGTGCGGTTGGGCAGGCCGGTAAGGGCGTCGTGGCGGGCCTGGTGGTGCAGGCGTTCTTCAGCCTCCTTGCGTTCGGAGATGTCGCGGATGATGGCCTGCAGCAGACGTTGCCCTTCCTGCTCAATCCAGCGGGCGCTGACCTCCACCGGGAAGTTGCTGCCGTCCTTGCGCCGCTGCAGGCAGTCGAGCCGCACCGCCGGCTGCAGACTGAGCTGCTGCCACAGCAGAGCCGCTTCGCTTTCTTCCAGATCGCACAATTGCAGCAGACTGCGTTGCCGGAGCTCCTCCAGCGACAGGTCGTAGCTCTCCAGCGCTCGTTCGTTACCGTCAAGAATGGCGCCCTGCGGATCGCACAGCAGAATGATGTCGTTGGCGTGGCGGCTGAGATCGTCGATGCGGCTTGCCAGCAGACGGTTGCGCAGCTCGGCCTGGTGGAAGTCGGCCAGATAGCGGGCCTGCTGCTGCCGCCACCAGAGCAGCAGGATGAATCCCAGACCGGTGAGGCTGGCCAGCGCCAGCAGACTGGTGCGCCAGAGGCTGTGGCGCAGCGGCCTGAGCGCCTCCTGCCGGTCGATCTTGGCGGCCAGCAGCCAGGGGCTGCCGGGTACGGCTTCAATCTGGGCGAAAACCGGCGTCAGGCGGTAGTCGAGGGCGCGGATGAAGCCGGTTCGGCCATCCAGCATGGCGCGGCCAAGGGTCAGCTCGCCGGGGGGTGGTGTGGCCTTGGTCAGAGGCGCGCAGTTGTCGCCAAAGCGTGTTGGTGTCAGGCGCAGGATCTGATCCTGCAGCTGCCGTACCAGAATGATTTCGGCACTGTCGCTGGGCACCGGCCAGTCGTGCAGCAGCGGTATCAGCACCTTCAGCGGGTCGAGAAAAACCACCAGCGCGCCGCCAGCCGCGGCCGGCAGCGGCACAATCAGGTTCATGTGGGGCGGCACCGGTGGCAGGGACTGGCCGGCGCTGTCGGGGCAGTCTTGGGTGATGCGGCTGAACAGCGGTTGTGCCAGGGCCAGGCTGCGGCGGGCATCGGCGGGGTCGAAGTGGGCGGTCCAGGCGGGGTTATCACTCAGCAGCAACAGCAGCTGCCCGTCAGCGTCGCACAGGCCGAGGGCATGAATTTCGCTGCGGCGGAACAGCGGTTGCAGCCGTTCGCGCAGGGCCGCGGCGGCGCCGGGCTCCTGACGTTGCAGCAGCGCACCGGCCAGATCGACGAAGCGGCGATCCTGACTCAGCAGTTCGGCGGCGCCGATCTGCTGCTGGCGCCAGAAGCTCAGTTGTCGGGCGTAAAGCTGGCCAAGCAGGCGCAGCTGGGTGGCGCAGGCTTGCTCGGTTTGACGCGCCTGATGGACGAAAAAGGTCGCGACAGCAATACCCAGCAGCAGACTGATCAGCCCGAAGCACAGCAGCAACAGGCGGCGAAAGGTGCGCAGACTGGCGCTGATGTCGACCGGTGCGGCCATGGCGGTCCTCGGTGGAAGAAACGGTGGCGGTGCGACCCGTGATGCCGGACTGGTCGGGAAGGTCGCAGCGCGTCAGAGGAGAGAACGTAGCATTAATAAAATAATCAGTCGATATTAAAGACCGGTCGGAATCGCCATTATTGCTCTCAGCGGCTGGCCGGGACGATGGCGGCGCCGGCCCGACGCCAGCGCAGAAACAGGGCCTCGGCGCATTCGCTGCTGATCAGCAGGAAAATGGCCAGCAGGATTCCTGGTATTCCGGGGGGCAGCAGCAAGCTGCCGAGCCAGCATAGCAGCAGATAGGTAAACTTCAACAGCGTCGCCTGACTCAGCACCAGGGTCTGATGACTGGCGGTAAAATGGGCCCGCAACAGATTGGTGGCGCCGTAAAACAGTGGAAAGATCGCGCACAGGCAGAAGGGCAGTACCAAGTACAGGCGCAGATCATCGGCCAGACCGAGCACCGAGCCGAGAATCAGCGGGTTGAATGGCAGCGCGATGGCCAGGGTCAGTGCTGCCATGCCAAGGCTGACAGAGAAGAAGAAGCGCAGCAGCACGCGGTAGTCCGCATCCGTTTCCACCAGGGTCAGATAGGCCTGCTGCAGGTTGCGCATGGGACCGGAGAGCAGAAACAGCAGGGCGCGGATGACGCCGAAGGCCGCCAGGGCCAGGGCGGCATCGGGCAGGCGGCTGATGATGGCGCTGATGACCACCGGGATGGTCTGTTGCAGGCCGGAGGAAAAGGCCACCGGCAGGGCGAAACGGAGGATTTCGAGCGGGGTTTTTTCCACGGCGCCGCTGGTCCCGATGCCGCAGCGCCAGGCGAACCAGGCCATCAGGGCCGTTTCGCAGATGATGCAGCCCAGCAGGGCGGCGGCACCGAGCTGGGCGCCGGCAAACCAGGGCCGACCGAGATGGAGCAGCAGCAACAGGGCGCCGACCCGCACCCCGGTGGCCAGACTGACCAGATGGGTGAGGCGGGCGCGGATCACCAGTCCCTGGAACAGACCGCGAAAGCCGGTGAAAAAGGGCAGCAGGCACATGGGCGCCAGCGCCTGACGAGCGGCGGCGGCGATTTCGGGCGTCACGCCGAGGATGCGGCGCAGCAACAGATCGCCCAGCGGCGTGAAGGCGATCAGCCCCAGCATCAGGGACACATAGGTGGCAATCAGGCAGACGCACAGCACCATGCCGCGCAGGGACCGCCGGCCACGGACGATGGCGATGGTGATGGTGTGGTTCTGGTACGACGGCGAGGCGAACAGCAGATGCACCACCATGGCGACGGAGAAGGCCGCCAGCGCCAGGATGTAGTCCTCCAGCCGCGCCAGGGCAGCGTTGATGATGGCGTGGGATACACTCATCAGCTGCACATTGAGCAGCAGCGGAAAGAAGAACAGGCTGAGGGTGCGCAGGGTCAGGCGCTGGGCGCAGAGGCTGTCAGGCATGGGGGTGGGTCAATCCAGATAGGCCAGCAGATCGAGGGGCGCGTCCAGTTCGCCGGCACAGGGCTGGCCGCGTCGTTCACCAAAGCCATAACGGCAGAACAATGCCGGTACGCCGGCGGCTGCCGCCGCGCCCAGATCGGTGCAATGATCACCGATCATCCAGCTGGCGGCCGCCCGGCCCTGCAGCCGGGCAAGGGCGCTGTGCAGCGGCAGCGGCGAAGGTTTCTTTTCCGCCAGGCTGTCGCCGCCAATCACCAGGGCAAAGTGCGGCAGCAGCTTAAGCCCGTCGAGCAGGCAGAGCGCCAGCCCGAGGGGCTTGTTGGTGACCACGGCCAGCGGCCGGTCGGCCAGTTGCTCCAGCAGCCTGATGATGCCGGGATAGGGGCGGCTGTGGTCCAGCAGGTGGGCGCGGTAGATGGCCAGGTAGCGCTGCAGGTGCTCGGGTCGATAGGCCGCGTCAAGGGCGCGTTGCACCAGGCGGGTGGCGCCATCACCGACATAGCTCAGGGCCGTGGCCGGCGGCAGCGGGGCCAGGTCCAGTTCCTGCCGCAGCCGGTTGACACTGTCGGCTAGATCGCGGGCCGAATCGACCAGCGTGCCATCGAGATCGAACAGCAGGCAGCCTGTGGTCATGCCAGCCCCAGAAGGCGCCGCAGCACCTGCCACAGGCCGGCTTGAATGGCCTTGTTGACCAGAATGACCGTCACTGCCAGGGGGGCCACATAGCGGATCAGGCCGTGCCACAAGGGGTAGAGGCCACCGCAGCCGCCCTGGATCAGTTCCGCCTTTTCCGCCTCGCCGCGCCAGAACCAGCCGACATAGAGGGCGATCAGTAGCCCGGCCAGCGGCAGCAGATAGCTTGATGCCAGCAGATCGGCGCTGTCAAAGAAGGTGCGCTCGCCGATCAGGTGCCAGTTCTTCAGCAGGTTGCCGGACAGGGCCGTGGGAATGCCGACGGTAAAGGCGGCGCCGGCGACACAGACACTGGCCCGCCGGCGTGACCAGCCGCGTTCGTCAATGAGATAGGCAATCTGGGCTTCGAGCAGCGAGATGTTGCTGGTCAGGGCGGCAAAGGCCAGCAGGACGAAGAACAACGGTGCCAGCAGGGCGCCGCCCTCGATCTGGCTGAACACTACCGGCAGGGTCTGGAAGATCAGTCCCGGCCCGGATGCGGCTTCGAGACCGGCGGCGAACACGATGGGAAAGATGGCGATCCCGGCCATCAGGGCAATAAGGGTGTCGAGGCCGGCGACCCGCAGGCTGACGCCGAACAGATTTTCGTCAGGCTTGAGGTAGGAGCCGTAGGTGATCATGGCGGCCATGCCCAGTGACAGGGTAAAAAAGGAGTGGCCGAGGGCTTCGAGCCAGGCGTCGGCGCTTAAACGGCCGAAATCGGGGGCGAACAGAAATCGTAACGCTTCCTCCAGACCATCGCTGCGCAAGCCGTTGACGAACAGCAGCATCAGCAGGGCCAGCAGGGCCGGCATGAGGATGCGGCTCCAGCGTTCGATCCCACGTTGTACGCCGCCGATGACCACGGCCAGGCACAAGAACATGAACAACAGATGCCACAGCCCCTGGCGCAGGCCATTTTCCAGCAGGGTGCCAAACTGGCTTTCAATGACGCTGGGGGCCAGGGCGCCGAAGCCGTCGTGCAGCGAGCGCCAGACATAATCCAGCGTCCAGCCGGCCACGACCGAATAGTAAGAGCTGATGATGAAGGCCGCCGCCACGCTGATCCAGCCGGCACCGTGCCACCAGCGCCGGCCGGGTTCCAGCGCGGCAAAGGCGCCGATGGCGTCCTTGCGGGTGTGGCGGCCGATCATCAGTTCGGCCATCATGATCGGCACGCCGACCAGGGCGATACACAGCAGGTAGACCAGCACAAAGGCGCCGCCACCATTGACACCGGCGATGTAGGGGAATTTCCAGACATTGCCCAGTCCAACGGCGCTGCCGGCCGCCGCCAGCACGAAGCCGAGGCGGTTGCTCCACAGCGGCCGCTGCGCTGCGTGGCCAGAAGCCTGGTCGTCCGGCCTGGCCATGGCCTAGTCGCGCTCGCCGAACAGGGCGGTGCCGACACGGATCAGGGTGGCACCCTCCTCAATGGCGACCTCGAAGTCGTGGCTCATCCCCATGGATAGCACCTCAAGCTGCAATGTCGCGGCCAGCTGGCGCAGCTGGCGGAACCAGGGCCGCACCTGCTCTGGATCGGCGGCATAGGGTGGCAGGCACATCAGGCCCTCAAGTCGCACATGCGCCAGCGTGCTGATCTGACTGGCCAACTCGCTCAGCTGGTCCGGCGCGACGCCGGCCTTGCTGGTTTCGCCAGCCAGATTGACCTGCAGCAGAATGCGGGCCCGCTGGCCGATCCGGCCCCACTGGCGGTCGATTTCCTGCGCCAGACTCCAGCGGTCGACGGAGTGAATCAGGGCCGTGCGGCCGCGCAGGTATTTGACCTTGTTGCTTTGCAGCGCGCCGATGAAATGCCATTCCAGGGGCAGATCCAGTTGCTGCTGTTTGTCGATGAATTCCTGCACATAGCTTTCGCCAAAAAGCTGCTGACCGGCGGCCGCAGCGGCGGCCATGGCTGCGACGGGCTGTTTTTTCGATACGGCGATCAGCTGGACGGATTCCGGCGCCCGGCCGCAGCGGCGGCAGGCAGCCTCCAGCCGCTGACGGATGGCGCTCAGGCGGGTGGCGATGGCAGAGGCGGGCACAGGTGGCATCGGTGTTCCTCCAAACAACAAACAAGCGGACAGCCAGAGGTCGTCGTGGCCGCCCGCTGAGGCTGAACGGGACGGGCGGTGAACCTGGCGCGGCGCGGGGCGGAGGGGCTGGGGAGCCTCAGGGGGCGGGTGCGAACAGCTGCCAGACGCCCAGCTGCTGCAGGTCGTCAAGCAGTTCGCACAGGGGCAGGCCGACGACGCTGGTGTAGCTGCCTTCGATGGCGCGGACCATGAAGGCGCCCAGGCCCTGAATGGCGTAGGCCCCGGCCTTGTCGGTCGGTTCACCGCTGGCAATGTACCCCGCGATTTCTGCCGCTGTCAATGGACGCAGCGCCACCCGGGTAATGACACAACGCTGGCGGCACTGGCCGGTCAGACGGTCGAAAAGGGCATAGGCTGACAACACCCGGTGCCAGCGGCCCGACAGCTGCTGCAGCATGGCGCTGGCCTCGGCGGCGTCGCGTGGTTTGCCAAACAGCTGCGTGTCACACTGCACGGCGGTATCGCAGCCAATATACCAGCGTCCGGCCTCTGGCCGGCGGCGGGCGACCTCTTCGGCTTTTTCACGGCTGATGCGCAGCACGAAGGCCTCGGCCTCCTCCTGTGGCAGCTGCTCCTCGGCGATGGCGCTGGCGATCACCTGCAGGGGGATGCCGAAGCGTTGCAGCATCTCCAGGCGGCGTGGCGAGGCCGATGCCAGCACGATGCCGCTGGTGGCCGGTTGGCTGGTCACGCGCTCACCTGCGGCAGTTGCTGTTCAATGCCGGCCAGCCAGGCGTCGAACTGGCGCAGGGCGCGCTCGGCCAGCGCCAGCCGCCGGTCGGCGCGTTTCATGCGGCCGTTTTCCAGTGGTGGGAACAGGCCGTAATTGACGTTCTGTGGCTGAAAATCGCTCGTGAGGTGACTCAGATGGCCGAGCAGGGCGCCGCAGGCGGTGACCGCCGGTGGCAGTTCAAGGGGGCGCTCCAGCAGGTCGGCACTGGCGATCAGTCCGGCCAGAAAGCCGCAGGCGGCCGATTCGACATAGCCTTCCACGCCGGTGATCTGGCCGGCAAAATACAGCCGCGGCTCGCTGTTGAGCTGCAGCCGGCCATTGAGGCAGCGCGGTGCGTTGATGTAGGTGTTGCGGTGGACGCTGCCGAGTCGTTCAAACTGCGCCTGCTCCAGGCCGGGGAGGGTGCGGAAGATGCGGCGTTGTTCAGGGTAGGTGAGCTTGGTCTGAAAGCCGACCAGGTTGTAGCTGGTGGCGTGGTGGTTGTCCTGGCGCAGCTGCACGACGGCATAGGGCATGCGGCCGGTGTGTGGGTCGATCAGGCCCACCGGTTTCATCGGCCCGAAGGCCAGGGTTTGAGGTCCACGGGCCGCCATCTCTTCAATGGGCATGCAGCCTTCAAAGTGGCGCATGGTTTCGAAGTTGCGCGCCGGTACCTTGTCGGCCTGCAGCAGGGCCGTCACGAAGGCCTGATACTGGGCCTCGTCCAGCGGGCAATTGATGTAGTCGGCTTCGCCCTTGTCGTAGCGCGAGGCACGCCAGGCTTTGCTGAAG
The DNA here is from genome assembly GCF_900101955.1 of Desulfuromonas thiophila. NCBI lineage: Bacteria > Pseudomonadati > Thermodesulfobacteriota > Desulfuromonadia > Desulfuromonadales > Desulfuromonadaceae > Desulfuromonas > Desulfuromonas thiophila. The sequence goes on from NZ_FNAQ01000003.1 coordinate 49,502, forward strand.
TCGATGGAATCGGCGCTGACAATGGGCGCGATGGCGTCGTAGAAATACAGATCCTCGCTGCTGGTCAGGTTGGCGATCTGCTGTGCCAGGGCGTCGGAGGTCAGTGGTCCGGTGGCGATGATGACCGCACCCGCCGCCGGCAGGCGGGTGATTTCCTCGCGTCGCAGCTCGATGGCGGGATGCTGGCCGATGCGCTGGCTGATCAGGGCGCTGAAGGCTGCGCGATCGACGGCCAGAGCGCCGCCGGCCGGCACTGTCGTGGCGTCGGCGGCCTGTAAAAACAGGCTGCGGGCACGCCGCAGTTCCTCTTTCAGACAGCCAACGGCGTTGTTCATGCCACGGCCACGCAGGCTGTTGGAGCAGACCAGTTCGGCCAGATCGGCACTCTGGTGGGCGGCGGAGAACCGCTGCGGCTTCATCTCGTAGAGGGTCACCGTCAAACCGCGGTTGGCGGCCTGCCAGGCGGCTTCACAGCCGGCCAGGCCGCCGCCGATGATGGTCAGCTGAGGTCGGGCGGGTGTCAGGGGGCTGGAGCTCATGCTTCCGCTTCCGTCTCGGCGGCTTTCTTGCGGCTGCCGCTCTTGGCGGGTGAGGTGGCCTTTTGGGTGGCGGTTTTGCGCGGCGCGCTGGCTTTTTTCGTGGCCGCGCTGCTGCCACTGGCCTTTTTGACCGGTTTGTCGGCCGCCGGTTTTTTCTCCGGCGCCACCAGCACTTCCTTGAAGTCACACTCCGGCTGGGGGCACTTGCGCAGGGTGCCTTCGCGCTTGGTGGTTTTTTCCACCGTCAGCGGGAAATGGCATTTGGGGCAGGGTTGCGCCAACGGCAGATCCCATAGCGCGTAGGTGCAGCGCGGGTACTGGTTGCAGGAGTAGAAAATCTTGCCGTAGCGGCTTTTCTTCTCCATCAGCTCACCGCTGTCGCAGTTGGGGCAGGCAATGCCCAGAGCCTTGGGCTTGACCAGCGGCTGGATGTTCTTGCACTGCGGGTAGGCGCTGCAGGCGAGAAACTTGCCATAGCGACCGTTCTTGACCAGCATGGGCGCGCCGCATTTATCGCATTTCTGATCCGACACCTCCGGTTCCTCGCGCTCGGCGCCTTCGAGGGGTTCGGTGTGGCGGCAGTCGGGAAAACCGCTGCAGGCAAGAAACTTGCCGGCCCGGCCGAGCTTGACCACCAGCGGCTTGCCACATTGGGGGCAGGTCTTGTCGGTTTCCTCGGTGGTCAGATCGCCCTTGCTGATTTCGGCGTCCTTCTGGCGCAGCAGGGCGACAAAGGGTTCCCAGTATTCCTTGAGCAGTGGCTTCCACTGCTTTTCGCCGCGGGCTACGGCATCGAGTTGTTCCTCGAACTGGGCGGTGAAATCGTAGTCGACGTAGCGGCTGAAATGGTTCGACAGCAGCTCGTTGACCACCAGGCCGATATCCTCGGCGAAAAAGGCGCGTTTTTCCAGCCGGACATAGCGGCGGGTAACCAGGGTGTTCATGATCGAGGCGTAGGTCGAAGGCCGGCCGATGCCGTATTCCTCCAGGGTCTTGACCAGGCTGGCCTCGGTGTAGCGAGGCGGTGGCTGGGTGAAATGCTGGTTGGCCGCGAGGTCTTGCCACAGCACCGGCTCCTGGGGCTGCAGGGCCGGCAGCAGTCCTTCGGCGCTGCCATCGCCCTCATCGGGATTGTCGCTGCCTTCGATGTAGAGTTTCATGAAACCGGGAAAACGGATCACCTGGCCGCTGGCCCGCAGGGCGTAGATGCGACCGTCACCATCGCCAGCTGCGGTCTCAATGGTCACGGTGGTGGCATCGAGCAGTGCCTGAGCCATCTGGCTGGCAACCGTGCGTTGCCAGATCAGCCGATAGAGCTTGTACTGATCCGAGGTCAGGGCGCCCTTGACACGGTCGGGATGGTTGACGATGGCCGTCGGTCGGATGGCCTCGTGGGCCTCCTGGGCATTCTTGGCCCGGCTCTTGAAGACGCGTGGCCGCGCCAGGGCGTAATCGGCACCGAATAGCCGGGTGATTTCCTCACGCGCTTCGCTGGTGGCCAGTTCCGACAGCGCCACCGAATCGGTACGCATGTAGGTGATCAGGCCGACGGCTCCCTCGCCAATGTCGATGCCCTCATAGAGCTTTTGCGCCACCGTCATGGTCTTGCGGGCGGAAAAGCCCAACTTGCGGCTGGCCTCCTGCTGCAGGGTGCTGGTGGTGAAGGGCGGCGCCGGCGTGCGTTTCTTTTCCTTGCATTCCACGCTGGCCACCTGCAGCGGCCGCTGGTGCAGGGCATCGCGTATCGCGCTGGCGGTCGTTTCGTCGGCAATGTCGAATTTTTTCAGCGTCTGGCCGTCAATGGCGTGCAGGTAGGCGCGGAAGGCCTGACCCTGCTGGTTCTGCAGCAGGGCGTCAAGGGACCAGTATTCCTTCGGCTGGAAAGCGCTGATGTCCTTTTCCCGCTCGCAGATCAGCCGCAGGGCCACCGACTGCACCCGCCCGGCCGACAGGCCATAGCGGATCTTCTTCCACAGAAAGGGCGACAGGGTGAAGCCGACCAGATAGTCAAGGATGGCGCGGGCCTGCTGGGCATCGACCAGATTGCGTGATATCTGGTGCGGATTGGCCATGGCGGCCAGGATTGCTGGCTTGGTGATCTCGTGAAAGGTTACCCGCTTGACCCGCGGTTTTTTGCCGGTTTCGGACAGTTTGAGGGCTTCAAGCAGATGCCAGGCGATGGCCTCGCCCTCGCGGTCGAGGTCGGTGGCCAGAATCAGTTCCTCGCAATGGGCCACCTCACGAGCCAGCTGGGTAATATGTTTCTGGCTTTCCGGCAGAATCTGGTAGTTGGGCTCGAAGCCCGCCGCGACATCGACGGAGCCCTGCTTGCTGGGCAGGGCGCGCACATGGCCGTAGGAGGCCATGACCTTGTAATCCTGGCCGAGAAACTTCTCGATGGTTTTGGATTTGGCGGGCGATTCGACGATAACCAGGCAACGTGCCATGAGCGACATTCCTCAGTGCTTGGGTCGGCCAGATAAAAAAAGGCTGCAGAATCTGCAGCCGGCGACCTCGTTTTCAGGGTAAATCAGTGATAGGCGCGCTTGCGGTCGCTGCCGATGATGTGGGCAATGACCGGAGAGTCGCTGCGCTGACTGGTGAACAGGGCCAGTGCCGTAATGGAGCGAACCTCGCTCAGACCCACCTCACCATCACGTTCAAGGCAGGCCCGCAGGATGACCTCTTCCTCGATTTCAGGGGGAAGCAGTCCCTGGCGGCGCAGGCGGATGAGAAAACCGCGCGCCGCCCGGCTGAGACAGCGCATTTCCTCGGGCGCGAACAGGCGCAGGGGATCCTGTCGCAACGGTGGTGGGCTGTCACTGGAAGGCTGCAGACTGATTTGCTCGATCCAGCCAAAAGCCTGACGGATTTCGTCATCGTCAAAGCCGGCTTCCAGCAGTTCATCGACAATCTCCTCGGTGCTGGAAAAGTCGTCCCCGCTCAGAAAGTGTCGCGCGATGATGCCGACCAGAATGAGAATCCGCTCGTTCAAGAGACCCCTGTGAAAAACAGTTAAATCAGGCCCTTAGGCCTTAATATAGCAGCCGCCGGGACAGGCACGGGCCAACCCCTGCAGCTCCAGGTGCAGAACGATAGCGGAAAGCTCCATGGGTGTCAACCCGCATCGGCCGGCCAGTTCGTCGCAGTGGCGCGGCTGGCCATCAAGCAGGCGGAAGACCTGCAGGGCCCTGTCATCAAGGCCGGCTGGGGCGGCAGGGCCAGGGGTGCCGGCTTCGGTCAGCGGTGCTGTGGTGGATGGCGCCAGGGCATAGGCCGCCAGCACATCGTCAGCGCTGGTGACCAGGGTCGCGCCATCCTTAAGGAGCTGCAGGCTGCCGCGGCAGGTCGGGTTGAGCGGTGAGCCTGGTACGGCAAAGACATCGCGTCCGAGTTCAAGGGCGAATTCGGCGGTGATCAGGGAGCCGCTTTTCTCGCCGGCCTCGACGATCAGAATGCCCTGACACAGGGCGCTGATGATGCGGTTGCGGCCGGGGAAGTGGCCGGGACGGGGAGCCGTGCCCGGTGCGTACTCGCTCAGCAGACCGCCCCGTTCGGCCAGTTGCTGATGTAACCGGGCGTGCTCGGGCGGATAGATTCGGTCGATGCCGCCGCCGAGAACGGCAACCGTGTGACCCTGCGCTTCCAGCGCTCCTTGATGGGCGGCGCCATCAATGCCACGGGCCAGGCCGCTGACGATACAAAAGCCTGCCCGGGCCAGATCGCGCCCCAGTTCGAAGGCCAGCCGCAGGCCATCAGCACTGGCGTGGCGCGAACCGACAATGGCCAGCGCCGGTTGTGTCGGCAGGCGACCCTGCAGATAAAGCAGAGCCGGCGGATCGCTGAGTTGCTGCAGCGGTGCGGGATAGTCGCTGGCGCCGCGCCGCAGCAGGCGTACCTGGTTGTGCTGCAGCTGATCGCACAGCTGTAAAAAACACCGATCATCGGCGGCCGGGGTGTCACCCAGTCGCCGGCTCAGACCCGCCTGGCTGTGCCAGCGGTTGCGCGGTTGGGTCAGGGCATTGGCGGCGCTGCCGAAACAGCCCAGCAGGCGTTCCAGGCCGACCCGTCCCAGTCCCGGGGTCTGGTGCAGGCGGAACAGGGCCAACTCCTCCGCAGAGAATTCTGATGTCTGGATCATGGGAAAGTGTTCAGCATGGGGGCGCAAAAAAAGCGGGGCTGCCAGCAGCCCCGCCGCGTGGGGACCGGCCACCGGGGGCGGCGGTCTCAGTCGATTTCGCTGTAGACCAGATCGCCACGATAAACCGGCTCGCTGGCCTTGAGGATCAATGCGACCGCGCTGGCGTCATCGACCCGCACCACCAGGGCGCGGCCGAGCAAGCTGTCAGGCAGGCGCAGATTGCGGTCGGCCTTGGCCCGCTCGGTCGGCTGGCGTGGCCGCACGATGGTGAGCATGTTGCCGACTTCCAGTCCCTCATTGCGGCCCAGATCGATATGACAGACATCGTGCTGGCCAAGGGCGATCTTGCCCGGCGCCGCGGCCACGAGGGTGCCGTGGAGAACCTGACTGGCGCGTTTGAGGTCGATTTCACGGTTGGTTTCAGCGGGTGGCAGCAGCAGACTGCCGCGTTCGATTTCGCGGGCGGCCTGGGTGATGCGGGCACTGTAGACCTGTTCGTGGGCGGCGGTCAGTTCCAGTTCGCCCAGCCAGATCAGCTGATGGCCCAGCTTGCGGTTGGTGGCCGGATGACGTACCAGTTCGCCCAGACTGTAGATGCGGTAGCGGGCGCCGATGCGTGCCTGGGCGTCAGACATCTGCACGAACACCTCGTCACCCTGGGTCATCAGGATGCGGTTGTCGATGGTGTCGACAATGCGACCGCTGCGCTCAAGTCTGTCGGCGCTGATGAAGGTCTGCAGATCGCCGTGGGCCTCGAAGCTGATGGCGTCAACCGGCGTCGGCAGGGGTTCGGCCGTCCGGGTGATTTCCTCGCTGGCCGGCAACAGTTCGATGCGGCCATCGTAGATGGCCAGTTTCTGCCCCGGATAGATCAGGTGGGGATTGCGAATGAGTGGATTGTTGGCCCACAGACTGGGCCAGTACCAGGGATCGCTGATGAAGCGCTGTGAGATGCCCCAGAGGGTATCACCCTTTTTGATGGTGTAGATGGTCGGTGTTTCGGTCGCGCCGGCCAAAAGCGGCACCAGCAGCAGGCAGCTCAGCAGCAGGGTTTTGAAGCAACGCATGGGGCTCTCTCCTTCGGGGGCTTAAGGACCGGGCGCCGGCCGCCGGCGGGCAAGCTGGCGGGCGACATCGCTGTCGGGATAGGTTTGCTGCAACTGCAGCAGCAGCTGGTGTTCCTGCGCCTGATCTCCGCTGGCGGCTGCCAGCTCGGCCAGGCGTTGCAGGGCAAAGGGCGCCTTCTGGGCCTCTGGTGCCAGTTCGAGCAGATCGCGATAGGCGGCTTGGGCCAGCTGGGGCTGATTGAGGGCGCGGTAGGCCTCGCCCTGCCAGTAGCGGGCATTGGCGGCGTAATCATGCGTCGGGTAGGCATTGCAAAAGCGCTCGAACAGTCGTGCCGCCGTGCCATGGTCACCGACGGTGTAGGCGGCGAAACCGAGACGATAAAGCTCTGATGGTGGCTGGGCTGTCTCCTGTGAGGCTGCAGCTGTGGTCGCAGCCGGCTCGGCGACAACGGCCAGCGGCGCAGGATTGACAGCGGCTGTCTGGGGCCGTAGTTCAAGCTGATCGAGCCGCTCGTCCAATGCGGTCAGTCCCTGGTCGAACTGGGCGAGGCGCTGTTCCAGGGCGGTCAAACGCTGCTCTTGATTCTTGAGACTCTGCTCCAAAGGCGAAATCAATGGCTGTGGCGCTGGTGCGGTGGTGGCACAGGCGCTCAGGACGCCGGCCAGGCTCAACAGGGCCAACAGGCGCCGGCAGGGCCGGGCAAAACGGATCGCGACGGGTCGGGTTGTCATGGGGCCTCGTGCTGCCGGCGGGGCCGCAGCCGTGAACGGGGGTGAAAAAAGTGAAAAACATTTTATTTTCTAATGCCTTTACCCCGGCTTGTCAAGTCGGAATGCGGTCTTTTTCTTGCGCTGGCCGGCGGACTGGTCTTGGCCGGTCTTTTGCCGTATGCTGATACGCTGCCCTTCACCGCGCCGCCGGCTGCTGGCCATTTCCAGCCCGCTGGCGCCCGTAACCGATAGAACAAGGAGCTTTCTGATGCCCCGGGTGGAACTGCTGGCTCCGGCCGGCGACCTCGACAAGTTGCAGCTGGCGCTGCTTTATGGCGCCGATGCCGTTTATCTCGGTGGTGAACAGTTTGGCCTGCGTGCCCCGGCCGGGACCTTCTCGCTGCCGCTGCTGCGCCAGGCGCTGGAACTGGCCCACGGGTGCGGCCGCAAGCTGTACCTGACCCTTAACGCCTATCTGCACGCAGGTGAAATGGCGCAACTCGATGCCTATCTTGAAAGCCTGCGGCCGCTGACTCTCGATGCCTACATTGTCTCCGATCCCGGTGTGCTCAGCCGGGTGCGTGCCATCGACCCGCAACGCGAGATCCATTTGTCGACCCAGGCCAACACCCTCAATGGTCCGGCCTGTGAGTTCTGGCGAACCCAGGGCGTGGCACGCGTCAATCTCGGGCGTGAGCTGAGCCTGGCCGATCTGCGTCTGATCCGTTCCCAGACGACGGTGGAACTGGAGGCCTTTGTGCATGGCGCCCTGTGTGTGGCCTATTCCGGTCGTTGTCTGCTGTCCAGTGCCCTTACCGGCCGCAGTGCCAATGCCGGCGCCTGTGCCCAGCCGTGCCGCTGGAATTACGCCGTGGTGGAGGAAACCCGCCCAGGCCGCTATTTTCCCATTGAGGAGGATGCCCGCGGCACCTATCTGTTCAACAGCGAGGATCTGTGCCGACTCGACGCGCTACCGCAGTTGCTGGCCAGTGGCATCGATAGCTGCAAGATCGAGGGTCGCATGAAAACTCTTTACTATGTTGCCGCTGTGACGCGCGTTTATCGCGCCGCCATTGATGCCTGGTGCGCCGATCCCATCGGCTATGTCGCCGACCCCCAGTGGCGGGCCGAGCTTGACAAGGTCAGTCACCGTCCCTATATCAGTGATCTGCCGGCTGGCTCCGCCGCCGTGCACCGGGAAGATTCGCGCTATCGCCAGAGCCATGATTTTCTCGCGATTGTGCGGGCAGTGGCGGCGGACGGCCGGGTGTTGGTGGAGGGTCGCAACCGTTTTGCCGCCGATGAGCAGGTTGAGGTCATCGGTCCGGCCATGCGGACGCTGCCCTGGCCGCTGAGCGGGGCGGAGGACGAAGCCGGTCAGCCCTGTCAGCTGATTCAGCCCAATGCCCGCGTCTGGTTGCGGCCGCCGGCGCCGCTGCAGGTGGGCGATCTGTTGCGGCGTGAGCGGCCTGTTGACGCCGGCTGGCGGCTGGCCGATGGCGCCGGCAAGAAATTGAGCCCGCAATGAAGTCACCCCTGTCGCAGAGAGGTTCCATGTCCGCACCGCCGGTTTCTCCTGCCTGCTTTGCCCAGGCTTTCGAGGATGCCCTGTTTCTGCCCTTCAACCGGACCAGTCTGGCCGGCCGCTTTGAGCTGGCAGCCGCCCCCGCACCTGTGATTGAGGGAGGGGTTTGGCTGGTGTTGCAGGGCGCGCAGTTGTATCTCACCGCTGCTGGCGACTTGCCGGACGAACTGCAGCCGCCGGCCACGGCCGAATGCTGCCTGTGTGGCTGGTGGCAGCAGCGGCCCTGCGCACTGTGTCGTTGGCCCCAGGAGGCGTCACCACCGGTCGGTCTGGTGGGGTACAATCTGCAGGCCGAGGAGCCCGGCATAAGTCTGGCGCTGCTGTCTCTGGCGGCCCTCGGGCGCCAGTTGCTGCACTGGCTCGACAACAGCCGCTGCTGCAGCGCCTGCGGCACGCCGCTGCAGGCGCTGGCGCGCAGTTGGGGGCGGCGTTGCTCCGGTTGCGCTCGCGAGCATTATCCGCATATTCATCCGTGCATTATTGTGCTGGTGCAGCGCGGTGAACAGGTTCTGCTGACCCGCAAAGCCGGCTGGAAGGCGGGCCGCTACAGTCTGGTGGCCGGCTTTGTCGATGTTGGCGAATGCCTAGAGGAAACGGTGGTACGGGAGGTGCGGGAGGAGACCGGCATCGCCATTACCAATTTGCGCTATGTTGGCAGTCAGGGCTGGCCGTTTCCGTCGCAGCTGATGGTGGGTTTCACCGCCGATTACGCCGGTGGCGATATCCAGGTGGAAGAGGCCGAACTGGAAGATGCGCGCTGGTTTTCCTGCCATGATCTGCCGTTGCTGCCCGGTCGCCGCAGCATCTCGCGTTTTCTGATCGACCGTCATCTCAAGCAGCTGGGGGTTCTGCCATGACCCGTCCTGTTCTCTTGCGGACCTTTTGTCAGCAGCAGCGCCAGATGGATGTGGCGCTGCATCAACTGGGGCCCCATGTTGGTGATGCGGCCGCCGACTCCACCGCTGCGGTCGAGCCCTGGCAACCCCCCGCCGATGTGCGGGTGGATGGCGCCGACCTGCTGTTGAGCCTCGATCTGCCCGGTGTCAGCGAGGAGCAGATCTGCCTGCGCCTGACCGATGGCATTCTCGAGGTCAGCGGCAGCAGGGCGGAGACCGTCACGGCGCCGCGCTACCAGCGGCAGGAGTGTCCGCGGGGCGCCTTTTGCCGGCGCTTTATTGTGCCGGCCGATTTTGACAGCAGCCGCTTGCAGGCCCACTGTGACCGGGGTGTGCTGCATATCGTGCTGACCGGTCTGGCGCAGAGCCCGGCGCCGACGGAACTGCCGCGCTAGCAGCTGTGGCAGGACCGGCTCAATCCTGCGTTCCTGCCTGCAACTGGTGCAGTGTCCGCTGAACCTCTCCCAGGCTGCAGCCGCCGGCAAAACAGCCGCAGTCCCCGTAGGCGTCGTAATCCTTCACCTGTTGCTGCAAGCGGTGCAGGAGCGCTGTTTGCTGTTGGTAACGCTGGGGTTCGGCAATGATGCGGCCGATCTGCTCGGCCAGTTCATCCGGTAACTCGGCCTGCTGTTGCTGTTGCGCCACGCTGTTGCGCAGCTTTTCGAAGATGTCCATCGGTACCTCTCCTGTTCGTGTTTCCTGTCCTTCAATCTTGTGAAAATCCGGCCGCAGATTTGCTTTGCTACAGTCGGATCAGCACCCGGCCATGGCTCTGGCCGGCCAGCATGGCGCGCAGGTAGTCCTCCAGCTGTTTCAGACCGATTTCCGTTACCAGTTGGTCCAACGGCAGCTGGCTGGCCGCATCGGCCAGCAGTTGCCAGGCCTGCTGGCGCCGGCTCATGGGGCATTCGGCCGAATCGATACCGATCAGACGCACGCCGCGCAGAATGAACGGATAGACATTGAGGGACAGTTCCGGCGAACCGACCAGGCCGTAGCAGGCTACCACGCCATCATAGCGGCAGGCCTTGAGGGCGGCGGCCAGGGTGGCACCGCCGACACCGTCGACCACGCCGGCCCAGCGCGGTTTGAGCAGCGGTTTGTCAGCGCCGGCGACTGCTGCGGCACGGTCAATCACATCCTGGGCACCAAGTTGGCGCAGCCAGTCGGCCTGTTCCGGCTTGCCGCTGGCGGCGGTGACGGCGTAGCCGGCGCGACTGAGCAGCAGTACGGCCAGGCTGCCGACAGCTCCGGTGGCGCCGGTGACCAGCACCGGCGAGCCTGCGGCAACGCCCTGTTGTTGCAGAGCCTGCAACGCCAGGGCGGCAGTCAGGCCGGCGGTGCCGAAGATCATGCTGCTGCGCAGGCTCAGTCCCGCTGGCAGGGGCAGGGCCCAGGCACTGGGGACGCGGATGTACTGGCCAAAACCGCCATCGGTCTCCATGCCCAGATCATAGCTGGTGACAATGACGGCTGCGCCAGGCGCGAAGCGGCCATCGCTGCAGGAAACCACCTCGCCGGCCGCGTCGATGCCGGGGGTATGGGGAAACTGACGGGTAACGCCGGGATGACCGCTGGCCGACAGGGCATCCTTGTAGTTGAGGGACGAGTAGCGCACGCGCACCAGCAGCTCGCCGGCTGGAAGATCATCAATGGAGCGTTGGATGATTTGCCGGCTGAAGATTTTGGGTTCCGGTTCGCTGACCTGCAGGGCGGTAAAGGTTTCGGCCATGACTTTCCTCCTGGGCCGGACGGGACCGGCCGATCTGGTATACTGTTTTGGTCGCCTGCTTGCCGACTCAGCCGGCGGCCCGATGCGGTGGAGCGGATATGGCACCAAGCTGGATGCTTGTCGCCAAAACCGCAGCATAACGGAAAAAACGTCGTTTTGAAATCCTTGCGACCGCTATGACGTGTCTTTTGCCCCGGAGGTTCTCCCATGGAAGATGAACGTTCCGCACACGCCGACCCGGTTGCCCCTGTGCCGCCGCCTGTTGGTGCCGGCAGCGGGGTGTCCCGGTGGCAGCGCTGGCTCCGTTGCTTGCTGGCATTGCTGGGGCTTAGCGGTCTGTTGCTGGCTGCCCTGCCTCACGCCCTGCGGCTGGCGGGTGAAACCTGGCTCAACCGCCAGCCTGGCGTGAACGCCCATATCGAACGGGTCGAACTCAATCTGCCGCAGGGCCGGCTGGCGCTGCAGGGTCTGGAGTTGCGCCGCCAGGGCGAACCGGTGCTGCAGATTGGCCGGTTGTGGTGTGACCTGGCCTGGGGCGCCCTGGGGCAGCGTCGCATCGAGCTGACCGAGTTGGGGCTTGATGATTTTTTCATGACTCTGCGTCAGCCTGACGGCCAGCCGCTGGAGCTGGCCGGCTTTTCCCTGCCGGTATCCGCCGCGCCGGAGGCAGAGGACGTGCCGCAGGCGGCAGCAAAGCCCTGGGGATTTGGTTGCGACCGCCTGCAGCTGCGCGCCCTGCGGCTGGGCTGCGATCTGCCCAGCTACCAGGGCACCCTGGAGCTGGTGCGAACGGATATGACCGCCCTGGCCAGCTGGCAGCCTCAGCAGGAGACCCTGGTGCAGTTGCATCTGCGGCGCGAGGAACAGCATCTGCATCTGGATGCCCGCCTGCAACCCCTGGCCAGCGATCTGGTCGGTCAGGGCGAGGTGCGGCTGCAGGATCTGCAACTTGAACCCCTGGCGCCGCTGCTGGCCCTGGCCGGTATCAAACAGCCGCAGGGCGCGGTGCAGTTGCAGGGCCACTGGCAACTGACACGCGCCGCCAGTGGCCTGTTGCAGCTGGGCTGGCAAGGTCGGGTGCAACTGGCGGCATTGGCCCTGCGTCAGGCAGAACTGGCGCTGGGGCCGCTTGATCTGGATTGGCAGGGCCAGCTCCGTTTGCAGCAGTCGCCGGAGAGTTTGCAACTCCAGCTCGATGGTCCACTGCAGCTGGAACGGTTCGCGCTGAACGAGGCGGCGGCCGGGCTGCAACTGCAGCAGCAGGGTTTTTCCTGGCAGGGCCAGCTGGAGCTGAAACAGACGTCGCAGATGCTTGAGCTCAATCTGACCGGCGATCTGGCGCTGGCGGCGTTGGATTTGGCGCTGCCAACGGCGGACCTTCAGTTGCGGCAGGAGGGTTTTTCCTGGCAGGGCCAACTGAAGCTGAACCAGGCGCAGCAGGTGCTTGAGCTCGATCTGACGGGTGATTTGGCGCTGGCCGATCTGCAACTGCAGCAACCGACAGCGGATCTGCAGCTGCAGCAACAGGGCCTGCACTGGCAGGGGCGTGCGCAGCTGTTGCCGGGGGAGCTGCCGGATGCTGGTCGGCAACTGCGGTTGGCGGGTAGACTGCGGCTGCCACAGCTGGAAGTGCGTACCGGGCAGCAACATCTGCAAGCGCAGCTGCGCCAGCTGGAACTGCACACCGAGATGCAGTTGCCGCTGGAACAGCCGCAGTTACTGCAGTTGTCCGCCGATCTGACGCTGGGGCCAGTGCAGCTGCGCGATCAGCGGGACGGTGCCCTGCTGAGTGGCTGGCAGCGGCTGCGGCTTGAAAGCGTGCGCTTGCAGGATGAAACCGTGCAGCTTGGCCCATTGCGGATTGAGGGACTGGAGGCTTTGCGCCTTGCTGGCGCCAGCGCGGCGGCGGTGCTGCAGTGTCGCCAGTTGCAGCTGGATGAACTGTCTTGGTGGGGGCAGCGGCCGGAACTGGCGGTTGGCCCTGTGCTGATCGACGGCTTACAACTGGCCCTGGAGCGGCCGGTCGACGGGCCGTTTAATCTGCAGGCCTGGCAGCAGCGTCTGCAGCCGCTGGGCGAGTCCGCTCCGGCGGGTTCGTCCGCAGCAACGCCGCAGCACGCATCACGGGAAGACGAACCGGCAGCTCTGGCACCGCTGCATTGGCGACTGGCGTCGGTCCGCTTGCGCGATGGTGGCTTGCGACTGAACGATCGCCAGCCACAGCCGCCGGTACAGCTGCAGCTGAGTGCGTTGCGGTTTGATCTGGGCGCCCTGGACAGCCGTCAGCCGCGGCGGGAGACGGCGGTGGCACTGGCGCTGGCGACGGGGCAGGGTGGCCAGCTGCAACTGAGTGGCCGCTGCAGCCCCCTCGATCCGCTGCAGCAGGCCGATCTGCAACTGGATCTGCAGCATCTGGCGTTGACCGATTTCGCTCCCTATATCGAGGAAACCCTCGGTTACCGTATTCGCCACGGTGCCGTCGATCTGCAGGTGAAGGCGCTGGTTCGTCAGGGCCAGATTGATCTGCATAGTCAGCTGAGTTTGCGAGCGCTGGAGCTGGGCAATCTGACGCCGGAGCAGGAGGAGCGGGCCAGCGCCGGGCTGGGCATGCCCCTGTCGCTGGCCCTGGCGCTGTTGCGTGATGGCCAGGGCGATATTCACCTGGAATTGCCCTTTGCCGGCGATTTGAGTGATCCGAAACTTAATATTGGCCCAGCAGTGCGCACGGCCCTGGTGAAGGCGGTGCAGAAAACCCTGCAACTGACCCTGGCACCGGTGGGGGCGCTGTTCAAGGTGGGCCAGCTGGTCGGCCTGGGTGGCCCGCTGGCGCTGGAACCGGTACCCTTTGTGGCTGGTACGGCCGAACTGTTGCCGTCGGCGGCGCCACAACTCAAAGCCCTGCGCGAGCTGCTGCAGCAGCGCCCGGCACTGCGCCTGAAGCTGTGTAGTGGCCTGAGCCCGGCCGATGTGGCCCTGCTGCCGCCGCCTGAGGGGGTAAAACAACCGCCGCAGAAGAAAAAGGCTGCCGCGGCGGCGCAGGACGCTGCTGCGCCCGCTTTCGATAGCGAAGTGGCCCGCGAACTGCTGCGCCAGCGCAATGCGGCGCTGTTGCAGCGCCTGGGCGGCGACGGCGGCGCGCAGCCGGGCCAGCTGCTGCCCTGTCAGCCCGATATCCGCGTGCAAGCCGATCCGCCGCAGGCGCAGCTGAGTTTTTGACGGCGCTGGTGGCCGGACTCCTCGGCTGCTGTGGCGCTGTCGCGGCCGTGGCAGCCTGTCAGTCGCTGGCCGCTGTTAGAAGCTCGGCCAGACGTCCGGCCAGTTCGGCATAGCCGGCGGCGTTGGGATGGACGCTGTCGCTCTTGAGTTCGCGGCGGCGCAGAATGTGGCGCAGGCCATCGCCTTCGTAAAGGGCGCCGAATTCCCTGGCCAGCCGCGGATAGAATTCGGGCACCGTCAGACTCAGGTCTGGTTGGGGCACGCCGATGAGCAGCACGGCGCTGCCCTGCTGGCGGATCAGCTCCAACATGGCGCGCAGATTCTGTTCCAGCGCACTCTGGGATTGTCGCCGCAGCAGGTCGTTGCCGCCGCTGCACAGGATTACCAGGTCCGGCTGTTGCTGCTGCAGTACCTGGGGCAAACGGCGCAGTGCCTCGGCGCTGGTTTCGCCCGGAATGCCGCTGGCGATGACCTGGCGGCCGAGCCGCTCGGCGAGCTGGTCAGGATAGGATTGACCGCTGGCGGCACCCGTGCCGGCGGTGAGGCTGTCGCCGAAGGCCAGAATGACGGCCGTTTCATCAAGGGCGGCCAAGCGAGGGCCGCGTTCGCAGGCCAGGGCCGTCAGCAATGCCGCCACCAGCAGCAGGCTGGCACCAAAACGAAGGGCCGTCCTTGGACGGCCCTTGTGTGTGACGGGGGAGAAAATCACTGGCCCCAGCCGTTGCGGATGCGCTCGACGGCCTGTTCGACATTGGCGCGCTCGCCGAAAGCGCTCAGGCGGAAGTAGCCCTCGCCACTGGGGCCGAAGCCGCTGCCGGGGGTACCGACCACCGAGCACTGATCGAGCAAGCGGTCGAAAAAGTCCCAGCTGCTCAGGCCGGCCGGAGTTTTCAGCCAGATATAGGGCGCGTTGACCCCACCATAGCAGCGGATGCCGGCGGCCTGCAGGCCTTCACGGATAATGCGGGCGTTTTCCATATAGAAGTCGATGACTTGCTGGACCTGTGCCCAGCCTGTGGCGGAGTAGACGGCAGCGGCGGCGCGCTGCACCGGGTAGGACACGCCGTTGAACTTGGTGCTTTGGCGCCGGTTCCACAGGGCGTTGAGAGCCACCTGGCCGCCTTGGCCGTCGCTGGCCTTGAGTTCCTGCGGCACCACGGTGAGGCCGCAGCGTACACCGGTGAAGCCGGCGGTTTTGGAGAAGCTGCGCAGCTCGATGGCACAGCGTTTGGCGCCCTCGATCTCATAGATGGAATGGGGAATGCCCGGCTCGGTGATGAAGGCTTCGTAGGCGGCGTCAAAGAAGATCACCGCGTCGTTGGCCAGGGCATAATCCACCCAGCCCTTGAGCTGCTCGCGGGTTGCCACCGCGCCGGTGGGATTGTTGGGGAAGCACAGATAGATGATGTCGACCTTTTGCTCCGGGAAGGCCGGCAGGAAGCCGTTCTCTTCGGTGCAGGGCATGTAGACGATGCCCTCGTAGTAGCCGCGCGCGTCGCAGGCGCCGGTGCGGCCGATCATCACGTTGGTATCGTTGTAGACCGGATAGACCGGGTCACCGATGGCGACCACATTGTCGAGGGCGAAGATGTCGAGAATGTTGGCGCTGTCGCATTTCGAGCCATCGGAGATAAACATTTCCGACACATCCAGCTCGACACCGAGGGGTTTGTAGGCCTTGTCGATGATGGTCTGGATCAACCAGTCGTAGCCCTGCTCGGGACCGTAGCCGTGAAAACGGTCGCTGCTGGCGAGATCGTCAACGCCCTGGTGAAAGGCGTCCAGCACCGCCGGTACCAGCGGTTTGGTGACATCGCCGATGCCCAGGCGGATGATCTGGCGTTCGGGATGGGCCTTGGCGAAGGCGCTGACGCGGCGGCTGATTTCAGGAAACAGGTAGCCGGCCTTGAGTTTGAGATAGTTGGCGTTGATACGGGCCATAAGGGCAACAACTCCTTTAAATGCAAGGGGTGAAAGGGACAGGCGAATCCGGCAGGGCGATCAGGGGCTGGCCTGGCCGCCACTGCCTGACTGAGGGCCGCTCTGCATCCACAGGCCGATGGCTTCGAAGTCGCGACCGAGGCCGTGACAGGTTTCGCAGCCGCTCAGGGCCAGGCACAGCAGAACCGTCAGAACGGGGAGCATCAGACGCATGGGTTTCCTCCGCAACGAACCAGTACAGGTAGGGGTGCGCTGTTAGCGCAGGCCAAGGACATCCTGCATATCGTAAAAACCGCGCTCTTTGTCGCTCAGCCACAGGCAGGCACGGGCGGCGCCGCGGGCGAACATGTCGCGGCTCATGGCGCGATGGCTGATTTCGATGCGCTCGCCCATGCCGATGAAGTAGACGGTATGCTCGCCGACGATGTCGCCACCGCGCACGGTCTGCATGCCGATCTCTTCGTGGCTGCGCTCACCGCACAGACCCTCGCGGTGGTAGTTGGCCACCTGGTTGTAGTCGCGGCCCAGGGCTTCGGCCACCACCTCGCCCATGCGGACGGCGGTGCCGGACGGAGCGTCTTTTTTCTTGTTGTGGTGCAGCTCAACGATCTCGACATCGAAACCGTTGCCCAAAATGGCGGCGGCTTCCTTGAGCAGTTTGAAACAGGCATTGACACCGACACTCATGTTGGGCGCCAGCACCAGGGCGCTGTCACGCATGATGGTGGCCAGCTCATCGCGTTGCGCCGGACTGAAGCCGGTGGAGCCGATGACCATCTTCTTGCCGGCGGCGGCGCAGACGCGGGCGTTTTCCAGGGTGACGGCAGGAAAGGTGAAGTCGATCAGGATGTCACAGTGGCGCAGGGCGGCGGCCAGATCGTCGGTCAGCGGTATGTGCAGCGGGCCGCAACCGGCCAGGGTGCCGGCATCCTGACCCAGGGCCGGGTGGCCGGGCCGTTCGATGGCAGCACCGAGCCGCAGGCCGGTGCTTTCCTGTACAGCGGCGATCAGGCGGCCGCCCATGCGGCCGGCGGCGCCGGTAACAGCAATACTGAGCATGTCGGATTCTCGCGGATTGGGGTCAGTGGAAAAACAGCCGGCCCGATCTGCCTCGGGCCGGCCGGCGGTGTGCTGTCGAACCGGGTGAACGGCCGGACTAAAGCAACTCGTAGCGGCCCATCACCTGCTTGAGCTTCTCCAGACTGGCGCTTTGCAGTGATACCAGCGGCAGTCGCACCTGGTCACCGCAGCGACCCAGCAGGGCGGCAGCGGTCTTGACCGGTACCGGGTTGGATTCAATGAACATGGCGTTGTGAATGTCGAGCATCTTCAGGTGCAGCGCGCGGGCCTCATCCCAGCGGCCAGCCTCAATGGCGCTGACCATGGCCTTGACCTGCTTCGGCATGATATTGGCGGTCACCGAAATCACGCCCTTGGCACCAATGGCCATCAGGGGCAGGGTGAGGAAGTCGTCACCGGAGAGTACGTCGATCTTGTCGCCGGCCTTGCTGAGAATCTCGCCGGCCTGGGTGACATCGCCCGAGGCTTCCTTGATGGCAACGATGTTGGAAATCTCGGCCAGGCGGATGGTGGTGGCGGCCTGCATGTTCATGCCGGTACGGCCGGGCACGTTGTAGAGGATCTGCGGCAAGGCGACGGCCTCGGCGATCGCCTTGTAGTGCTGGTACAGACCTTCCTGCGAGGGCTTGTTGTAGTAGGGGCTGACCAGCAGCAGGCCGTCGGCGCCCATCTCCTTGGCGTGACGGCTGATCTCGATGGCTTCGGCAGTGGAGTTGGAGCCGGTCCCGGCCACGACCGGCACCCGGCCACGGGCCTGTTCGATGCAGGCGCGGATGACCTGGTCGTGCTCCTCATAGCTGAGGGTGGCCGACTCGCCGGTGGTGCCGCAGGGCACCAGCACATCGGTACCGTTTTCAATCTGAAACTCCACCAGCTGGCGGAACGCCTCCTCGTCAACGCTGCCATCGGCGCGAAACGGCGTAATGATGGCGACCATGGATCCTTTGAACATGCTGTTCTCCTCCTCTGCGAAAGCCGCGATAACCTATTGGAAAAAAGACGAAACAGGGTTTGAGCCGTGCACTCTGATACCATAGCCGTTCGACAAAGTCAAAGACCCTGCGGCAGCTGCGGGCAGGCTTCGATGGCAGTACCGAGGCGGCTTTCCACGATCTGTTCGCCGTATTGCACCACCGAACGCAGGGCGTACTGGTAACATTGACCGTTCTGCACCCGGCTGTCGCGGTACAGATCGGCGGTGATGGGACTGCTGTTGAGCGGGCGCGGACCATAGTAGGCACCGGCGTCGCAGCGGTAGAGGTTGACCCCGAGCCAGCTGCCACCGCTTTGGCGGGCGGCGTCCTGCAACTCGGCCGCAGACCAGCGCAGCTCCACCTGGTGGGCCAGGGCGCGTGCCGCCGGTGCCGGTGGCGCTGGTGGCGCCGGCAGCAGCGGCCGGTGCAGCAGGGTTTCGGCGCCGCTGCCGCCGGCGCGGGTCAGTGGCACGATGCGGTAACGATAGCCGGTGTCCTCGTCGACGGCATTGTCCCATAGATAGTAGCGCTGGCTCTGGTCGTTTGCCGGCCCGGCCAGGTCGACCTGGCGCCACAGTTGCTGGGGAATGCGGCATTCAGGGCAGCCTTTGGCCGGCTCGTAATCGATCTTGTACACGGCGAAGCCCTTCAGATCGCTCAGGGGGCTGCCATCCTGATTGGCCCGCGGCGCATCCCAGCCCAGCAGCAGGGCGTCACCCTTTTGACTCAGGGCCGCTTGGCCGACCGCCTGTGGCAGTGGCTGGCGCAGCGGTTTGAGCGGCCCGCGTTTGCCGCAACCGCCGAGGCCGGTCAGTGGCAATGCCAGCAGCGCTACGAGCAGCAGGCGGGTGGGCTTCAGCATGTGCCCTCCAACTGCTGGCGGGCGCGGACGATTTCGCCGGCCACGGCACTGCGGGCGGTGCCGCCGGTGGCCGTGCGGGCGTTGACCGAGGCTTCCAGGGTGACGAAGTCGTAGATGTCGGCCTCGATCAGCGGACTGAAGCGGCGGAACTCCTCCAGACTCAGGTCGGGAATGTCCTTGCCGGTCTCGACGCAGTAGCGCACCGTCTTGCCCACCACCTCGTGGGCCTGCCGGAAGGGCAGACCCTTGCGCACACAGTAGTCGGCCACGTCGGTGGCGGTGGAAAAGCCGCGGGCGGCGGCGGTGCGCATGTTGCCGGCCTTGATCCGCATCTGCGCGATCATGTCGGCGAAGATCTTCAGGCTGCCCTTGACGGTGTCGATGCTGTCGAACAGGGGTTCCTTGTCTTCCTGCATGTCCTTGTTGTAGGCCAGCGGCAACGCCTTCATCAGGGTCAGCAGGCTGATCAGGTTGCCGTAGACGCGGCCCGTTTTGCCCCGTACCAGTTCGGGTACGTCGGGATTTTTCTTCTGCGGCATGATGGAACTGCCGGTGCAGAAAGCGTCTGACAGCTCAATGAAGTCAAAATCGGCGCTTGACCAGAGGATCAGCTCCTCGGCCAGGCGTGACAGGTGCATCATCAGGGTGGCGCTGGCGGCGCAGAACTCAAGGGCGAAATCGCGATCGGAAACGGAGTCAAGACTGTTGCGGGTGACACCCGCGAAGCCAAGTTGCTGCGCCACCCACTCGCGGTCGATAGGGAAGGTGGTGCCAGCCAGGGCGCCGGCCCCCAGTGGCAGCTGGTTAAGCCGGCGGCTGCAATCCTGCAGGCGGCCGCGGTCGCGCTGGAGCATCTCGAAGTAGGCCAGCAGGTGGTGAGCCAGCAGCACCGGCTGGGCGGTCTGCAAATGGGTGTAGCCCGGCATCAGGGTGTCAAGGTTGGCCTCGGCCTGATCGAGCAGGGCGCCCTGCAGGCTGGTGAGGAAGGCCAGAATGGCGGCGATCTCGTCGCGCAGGTACAGACGGATATCAACCGCCACCTGATCGTTGCGGCTGCGGGCCGTGTGCAGCTTGCCGCCGACCGGACCGATACGCTCGATCAGGCGGGCCTCGATGTTCATGTGAATGTCTTCAAGGGCGACGGAAAAGTCGAAGCGGCCGGCCTCGATATCGGTCAGGAGGTCTGTGAGACCGGCGAGAATCTGATCGGCTTCGGCGGTGGTGAGAATGCCCTGGCGCGCCAGCATGCGGCAATGGGCCATGCTGCCCTGAATGTCGTAACGGTACAGACGCTGATCGAAGGTGATGGAGGCGGTGAATTCCTGAACAAATTGGTCGGTCGGCTGGGTGAAACGGCCGCCCCACAGAGGCTGACTCATGCGGTTTCTCCTTGGCTGTCGGAAATGTCCGGCGCGCTGGCGGCCGGGTTGGTGCCGCGCGGATCGATACTGTGCCAGCCACCGGCGGCATCGGCGGCATAGACATGGTGCACCTTCAGCGGCATGCGGGTGGTGCGCGGATCGGTTTCGTGAAAGACCGGCAGATTGAAATAGTACAGCCGGCTGGCGGTGCCGAAACGCAGGCGGCACAGCGGCAGGCCAGCAAAATCGTCGGTGCTGAACTCGCTCAGTTGCAGCGTCGGCAGCTTGTGGTTTTTGTGGATCACCACGGCGGAGTGACCGAAGCTGTCCGTCGAGGGCAGCGGCAGGCTCTCGCGTGTGCTGCCGGCGCTGTTGCAGAACAGGGTGATGCAGTCGCGTACGCCGGGGGCGGCTTCGAGCAGTTCGCCGTAGAAGCCGTGCAGCACATCGCGGAAGACGCGGTGCTCCGGCTTGGGGTTGCACTCCAGCACCGCCAGCAGGTCGAGACGCTGGCGGGTTGAAAAATACAGCTGGTTGGCGTGATCGATCACCTGGCGGATGTTCGACTGGTAGAGGGTGCGGTAGAGATAGTCGAAACAGATCAGCGCCATGAAATTGAAGCCCGTTGGCTGGCTGCGCCACAGCGGAAAGATCTTGCCGTGGTAGAGATCGTGACGCGCGTCGATGGTTTCCTCGCCGGCGAAGGGGTGGCTTTTGGCCTGCAGAAACACGCGGCTGCGGCCGTCGCCTTCGCGGATGCAGGTCAGGGCGCTGTTGACCTTGAGCCCCTCGATGTCACCACTGCGGCGATCCTCGGTCACGGATTGCAGCAGTTCGGCGTTATCGGCGGGGAAACGTTCCACCAGGGCGTGAAAATCGGCCACCGCCATGTGTTCCAGGCCGATCATGCAAACGCTGTTGTGTGGCAGCTGGCGTTCGGCGGCCTGCAGGGCATCATCGACAAAGGCCAGCGGCAGTACCGCCTCGGGCAGCAGCATGAAATGCAGTTTGCGCAGGTTGCCCTGAGCCTGGCCGACCAGATCGAACAGGCCGGCGATGCGCTGCCATTTGCGCGCGCTGATCGCCGCCGGGTCGGTTTCACCGGCAAAGCGGATCTGGTTGGGAATCTGGCACAGCAGGCAGTGCAGATGGTGTCCGGGCGGAAAGTCAAGAAAGACCGGTTTTTCGACAATACGGAACATGGGCGGTCAGGGCAGCGGACAGAGGCCGGGGATTTCGCAGTCGGCATCGTCGCCCGGTGGCTGCAACCGGGGCCAGTTCACCTCCGGGTAGAGCCGTGCCAGCACCTGGCGACAGCCGGGCGGTACGTCCAGTGTCGGCAGGTGGTCGGCCTCGAACCAGACCGCCTCGCTCAGTTCGGCCGGATTGATGCGCAGCTGCAGCGTCAGTGGCCGGGCGCGGTAGTAAAGAATGATGTAGTGGTCCTTCTTGTGGCCGATGGCCAGATGTTCATAAATATCAACAAGCTCCGCCGGTTCGACCTGCAGCCCGACCTCCTCCTGGACCTCGCGCTGCAAGGCGCTGGCAATGGATTCGCCATGGTCGATCTTGCCGCCGGGCATGACCCATTGGCCGAAGAAGGGCGGAATGCTGCGGCGGGTCAGCAGGATGCGCGACTGGCTGTCGATGATGCAGGCCACCACCGAGGTCTTGATGGCGGGTTGCAGAGCGGTTTGCATGGCAATCCCGGAGATTGGGGCGCGGGCCGCCGGAGACGGCCCGCGCCGGGGTATTTCAGCCGTCGGTTACTTGCGGTTCTGCCGTTGGATGGCGGCGATACGCAGACGCAGGGCGTTGAGCTTGATGAAGCCCTCGGCATCGGCCTGATTGTAGACGTCGTCGGCCTCGAAGGTGGCGAAATCGACATTGAACAGGCTATCGCTGGCCGAATCGCGGCCGACCACGCGGGCGTGGCCCTTGTAGAGCTTGATGCGGGCCTTGCCGTTGACGCTTTGCTGGGTCTGGTCGATCAGGGCCTGCAGGGCGATGCGCTCGGGCGCGAACCAGTAGCCGTTGTAGATCATGTCGGCATAACGCGGTACCAGCGAATCCCGCAGATGCATCACCTCACGGTCCATGCAGATCGACTCGACGGCGCGATGGGCTTCTTCCAGAATGGTGCCACCCGGTGTCTCATAGACGCCACGGCTCTTCATGCCGACATAGCGGTTTTCCAGCAGATCAACGCGGCCGATACCGTGCTTGCCGCCAAGCTGGTTGAGTTTGGCCAGCAGGTTGGCCGGTGACAGGCGCTCACCGTTGACGGCCACGGCGTCGCCCTTCTCGAACTCAACCTCGACATACTCGGCCTGATCCGGCGCGTCCTCGGGCCGGACGGTGAGCTGGTACATCTCCTCTGGCGCCTCGGCCCAGGGATTCTCCAGGATGTCCCCTTCGAAGGAGATGTGCAGTAGGTTGCGGTCCGAGCTCCAGGGGAACTTCTTGCTGGTCGGGATCGGAATGTCGTGCTTGCGAGCGTATTCTTCGAGGGCGGTGCGGCTCTTCAGATCCCACTCGCGCCAGGGGGCAATGACCTTGATCGCCGGGTCGTAGTGGTAGTAGGCGATCTCGAAGCGCACCTGGTCGTTGCCCTTGCCGGTGGCGCCATGGGAGACGGCGTCGGCCCCTTCCTTGGCGGCGATTTCCATCTGCGCCTTGGCGATCAGCGGCCGGGCGATGGAGGTGCCGAGGAAGTAGCGGCCCTCGTAGATGGCATTGGCGCGAAACATCGGGAAGACGAAATCGCGGGCGAATTCCTCTTTCAGGTCGACAATGTGGCAGCTGCTGGCGCCGGTTTTTTTGGCCTTGGCGGGGATATGGTCGAGCTCTTCGCCCTGGCCGAGATCGGCCGAGTAGGCGACCACTTCGCAGTCGTATTCCTCGGTCAGCCACTTGAGGATGATGGAGGTGTCGAGCCCGCCGGAATAGGCGAGGACGACCTTCTTGACGGAACCTTTTCGTTGCATGGTTGTTCTCCTTGTTTCAGGGAAGCACCCGGGGCCGCCCATTGACGCCGGGTGTAAACCGTTGATGGCGTCAGCCTAGCACCGGATGACCCGGGTGCCGGCAATCAGATCGTGCAGGCCGCGCTTGTCGGCACGGATGGCCACCATCAGGTAGCCGACCAGCAGCAGAATGCTGGAGAGAAACTTGCCGAGGGTTTCGCGCCAGAAGGCACGGCCGTAGCCCACCGGTCCGCCATCGTCGGCCACCACCTGCAGACCCAGAACCATCTTGCCCGGCGTCTGGCCGTTGTAGCCGGTGAAAAAGACATAATAGGCCAGCGAGACCAGGGTGCCGCCCAGCATCAGCAGCAGTTCGGTTCCGCCATTGCTGTGCAGGGTGCCCAGCTCAATGACCAGGCGTAGTGCCGCCACCAGGGCGAACTGCGCCAGGGACGACAGCAGGCCATCGAGCAGGGCCGCCAGCAGCCGGCGCCAGAAACCGCCGGGCAGTGGCGCCGGTGGCGCTGCGGCAACAGGTGGCGGTGGGGGTGGTGAGGCTGACGCCACAGCCGCTGCCGCGGGTTCTGCCGCAGCCGGCAGAATAAAGCTGTTGCGGCAGCGTGGGCAGTGCACCTGCAGGGGCGGCGTCTGGGGCAGTTCGGCTGGTTTGACGTCACTGCTGAATCCGCAGTGGGGGCAGCGCAGTTCCATTGTCTAGGCGGCGCCGAGCAGGCGGGCCAGGATGGCTTTCTGCACATGCAGGCGGTTTTCCGCTTCGTCGAATACCACCGAATGGGGCCCTTCGATCACGGCGTCGCTGATCTCCTCGCCGCGATGGGCCGGCAGGCAGTGCAGCACCAGGGCGTCGCTTGCGGCCACCCCGAGGGTGGCGTCATTGATCTGGAAGCCGGCGAAATCCTTGATGCGTTGCTGCTGTTCCTGCTCCTGGCCCATGCTGGCCCAGACATCGGTGTTGAGCACGTTGGCGCCCCGGGCCGCTTCAAGAGGATCGTTGGTGAAGGTCAGGCGGGCGCCGCGCTGCACGGCCCGTTCGATGACCCAGGGGTCGGGTTCGTAACCCACGGGCGTGGCCACGCGCAGCTCGAAACCGAACACGGCGGCGGCGTTGATCCAGGAATTGGCCATGTTGTTGCCATCGCCGATCCAGCAATAAACCTGGTCGCTGTAGGAGCCCTTGCATTCCTGTACGGTGAACAGATCGGCCATCAGCTGGCACGGGTGATAGCTGTCGGTCAGGGCGTTGATGACCGGCACGGTGGCGTAGCTGGCCAGTTCGGCGACACTGGTCTGGCTGTAGGTGCGGATGGCGATGGCATCGACATAGCGTGACAGCACCCGTGCCGTGTCCTTGATCGGTTCACCACGGCCGATCTGGCTGTCGGCGGCGGACAGAAAGATGGCCTGGCCGCCAAGCTGAAACATGCCCACCTCGAAGGAAACCCGGGTGCGGGTGGAACTTTTCTCGAAGATCATGCCCAGGGTCTTGCCGGCCAGCAGCGGCTGTGCCTCGCCGGCCTTGTGCTGTGCCTTGAGTTTGGCGGTCAGGGTCAGGATGGCATCGAGCTGCGGTGCGGTCCATTCTGAAAGACACAAAAAGTCAGACTTCACAGATTTCATCGCTCGTCGGGCTCCTCTCTGGGGTTGGTCGGGAGGCGTCATTGCCTCTCGGCCGGAAAAAACTTGTTGGTTTTGTTCTTGCTCGGCACGAACTCGGGTTTGTCACCGCTGTAGTACTTGTAGGGCGGATGGTACTTCTGCTGTGTTTTTTTGGGAAACAGTGTCCAGATGAAAGCGGCAACAAGCAACGCCAGGACAATTGCGGTACCGATCCAGGCTTCCTTGGACAGTTTCATGTCATTCCTCCGCAGTGATCTCCTCGAACAGGGGCTCCAGAATGGCCAGAGCCGCGTCGATTTCGGCGCGACTGACGGTCAGCGGTGGCACGAAGCGCAGCACCTTGCCGGCGGTGCAGTTGATCAGCAGCCCCCGCTCCAGCGCCTTTTTGACCAGTGGCGCACCTTCAATATTCAGTTGCAGGCCGAGAATCAGGCCACGGCCACGGACCTCGATAGCACAGTCATGGCGCTGGCACAGTTCTTCGAGCCGCTGGCGCAGGTAGCCGCCCATGGCAACGCAGTTGTCGAGAACCCCTTCGTTGATCAGCACGTCCAGTGCCGCCAGCGCTGCGCTGGTGATCAGTGGATTGCCGCCGAAGGTGGAACCGTGACTGCCGGGCGTGAAACTGGCCGCCACCTCTTCGCGGGCCAGCATGGCACCGATGGGCGGGCCGCCGGCCAGGGCCTTGGCCAGGGTCATGATGTCCGGCGCGACCGCGTCATGCTGGTAGGCGAACAGCTTGCCGGTGCGGCCGCAGCCCACCTGCACCTCGTCGAATACCAGCAGCAGGTTGTGGGCGTCGCACAGCTCGCGCACCGCCTGAAGATAGCCGGGCGGTGCCACGTTGACACCGCCTTCGCCCTGTACCGGTTCGAGCATCACGGCGCAGACCTGCTCGGTGACGGCGTCGCGCATGGCGGCAATGTCGCCGAACGGCACATAGCGAAAACCCGGCACCACCGGCGTGAAGCCCTTGCGTACCGCCTCCTGGCCGGTGGCGCTGATGGTGCCGATGGTGCGGCCGTGGAACGAGGCCAGGGCCGTGATGACGATGTAGCGGTTGTCGCCGTAACGCTCGGCGCTGTGCTTGCGCACCAGTTTCATGGCGGCTTCGTTGGCTTCGGCGCCGGAGTTGCAGAAGAACACCCGGTCGGCGAAGCTGTGCTGGCACAGCAGCTCGGCCAGACGGATCTGGCTGGGGATGTGGTAGTAGTTGGAGCAGTGCAGCAGCGTCGCGGCCTGCTGCTGCAGGGCCGCCACCACCTTCGGATGGCAATGGCCCAGATTGTTGACCGCCACGCCGGCGAGAAAATCAAGATAACGGCGACCGTCGACGTCCCACAGCCAGCAACCTTCGCCCTTGGCGACCACCAGCGGATAACGGCCATAGGTGGTGGCAATGGAGGCATTGCCGCGTTCGATCCAGGATTGTGAAAAGCTCATGATGTAAACCTCGCCACGGCAGTGCCGATACCCTTGTCGGTAAAGATTTCCAGCAGACAGGCGTGTTCCATCCGCCCGTCGATGATATGGGTTTTCTGGACGCCCTCGCGTACGGCGTCGACGCAGCAGCTGATCTTCGGGATCATGCCGCCGCTGATGGTGCCATCCTCGATCAGACCGTTGACTGCGGCGATGTCGATGGTCGAGATCAGCCGGCCCTGCTTGTCCTTGACCCCCTCGACATCGGTCAGCAGGATCAGTTTTTCCGCTCGCAGGGCTCCGGCTACCCGGCCGGCCACCAGGTCGGCGTTGATGTTGTAGGTCTCGCCGTGGCGGCCAACACCGACTGGCGCGATGACCGGAATGAAGTTGCTCTGCTCCAGCGCCGTCAGTACCGCCGGGTTGACCTGCTCGACCTCGCCGACCATGCCGACATCGATGATCTCCGGCGTCAGGGTATCGGGGTTGAGGCGTTTCATCTCCAGCTTGCGTGCCAGGATGAGGTTGCCGTCCTTGCCCGACAAGCCCACCGCGTTGCCGCCGAAGTGGTTGATGTTGCCGACGATTTCCTTATTCACCTTGCCGCCCAGCACCATCTCGACCACGTTCATGGTTTCGGAGTCGGTCACCCGCATGCCCTGCACGAAGTCGGTCTTGCGGCCCATTTGCGCCAGCACCTTGCCGATCTGTGGGCCGCCACCGTGGACGATCACCGGATTGAGGCCGATGAGCTTGAGCAGGATGACGTCCTTGGCGAAGCCTTCCTTGAGGGGTTCCTCCACCATGGCGTTGCCGCCGTACTTGATAACGATGGTCTTGCCGTAGAACCGTTTGATGTAGGGCAGGGCCTCCATCAGAACATTGGCTTTTTCGATCAGCTGTTGCATGGCCACAAACTCCGGGGCTGGGGATGCGGGGGCGGGTTACAGAATAAAACGGGCCAGATCCTCGTCGGCGACAATGTCGTCGAGGCGGGCGCGAACCAGGGCGGCATCGATGTGCAGCTCCTTGTCGGGCAGTTCCGGCGCGTCGAAGGAGATCTGTTCGAGCAGTTTTTCGATGATGGTGTGCAGTCGCCGGGCGCCGATGTTTTCGGTGCGGGCGTTGACCTGCGCCGCGATGCGCGCCATCTCGGCGATGGCGTCGGCGCTGAAGTGCAGGGCAATGCCCTCGGTGGCCAGCAAGGCCTGGTACTGACGCAGCAGAGCGTTGCGCGGCTCCGTCAGGATCTGGACGAATTCCGCTTCGCCGAGGCTGTCGAGCTCGACCCGGATCGGAAAGCGGCCCTGCAGTTCCGGGATCAGGTCGGACGGTTTGGCCACATGGAAGGCGCCAGCGGCGATGAACAGAATGTGGTCGGTCTTGACCGGACCGTACTTGGTGTTGACCGTACTGCCCTCGACAATCGGCAGGATATCGCGCTGCACCCCTTCGCGGGAAATCTCCGGTCCCTGGCCCTGTTCACGGCTGGCAACCTTGTCGATTTCGTCGATGAAGATCATGCCGCTCTGTTCGCAGCGCTGCCGCGCCAGGGTTTGGATCTGGTCGGTATCCAGGAGTTTTTCGGCCTGTTCGGCGATCAGCAGTTCCCGTGCCTCCCGTACCCGCAGGCGCCGGCGGCGGGTTTTCTTGGGGAACAGGTTGCCGAACATCTCCTTGAGGTTAAGGCCCATATCCTCAGCGCCCGGCGGTGTCATCACCTGCATGGCCGGGATGGCCGCCTCCTGGGTTTCCAGTTCGACAAAGCGTTCGTCCAACTCGCCCAGCCGCAGCAGCCGGCGCAGCTTGTCGCGCGTGGCGTTGTCGCTCTCACCGCTGGCGGCGTTGTGGCGCTCACCCGGCAGCAGCAGATCGAGCAGCTTGTCCTCGGCCTGCTCTTCGGCCTTGAGACGCACCTTGGCGGTTTCTTCCTCGCGCACCAGCACGATGGCGGCTTCCACCAGGTCGCGCACCATGCTTTCGACATCGCGGCCGACATAGCCGACCTCGGTGAATTTGCTGGCTTCGACCTTGACGAAGGGCGCCTGCGCCAGGCGGGCCAGACGGCGGGCGATCTCGGTCTTGCCGACGCCGGTGGGACCGATCAGGATGATGTTCTTCGGTGTGATCTCGTCGCGCAGCTCATCGCTGACCTGCTGACGCCGCCAGCGGTTGCGCAGAGCCACGGCCACGGCTCGTTTGGCGCGGTTCTGGCCGATGATGTAACGGTCGAGTTCGGAGACGATTTCGCGCGGCGTGAAATTGGTCATCAGAGCACTTCCAGGCGGATGTGGTCGTTGGTGTAGATGCAAATCTCCGCTGCGATGGTGAGAGCCTGGCGGGCGATGTCAGCGGCACCGAGATCGCTGTGGCGCAGCAGTGCCCGACCGGCCGCCAGGGCATAGGCACCACCGGAGCCGATGGCGGCGACCCCGTCATCCGGTTCGATGACATCGCCGGCGCCGGAGAGGATCAGGGTCTGGTCTCGGCTGGCCACCAGCAGCAGGGCCTCGAGACGGCGCAACACCCGGTCACTGCGCCAGTCGCGCGCCAGGGCCACGGCGGCGCGGGCCAGTTGCCCCTGTTGCGTCTTGAGTTTGTCCTCGAACTTCTCGAACAGGGTGAAGGCGTCGGCGGTGCTGCCGGCAAAGCCGGCCAGAACCTGCTGGTCGTGCAGCCGGCGGATCTTGCAGGCGCCCTGCTTCATTACGGTCTGACCCAGACTGACCTGACCGTCGCCGGCCAGGGCAACCTGGTCGTCACGGCGGATGCAGACAATGGTGGTGCCACGAAACATGCGTTCTCCTGTGTACAGGGCGTGCTGTGCCGGGTCACGGCCATGAGAGGCCGCTTCCCTGGCTCCTTATAGCACCAGCGCTGCGGGGGTGCAAAAGGAAAGCAGCGCCGGCCACAGACGGCGCTGCCACGGAAAAAGATCCGCTCAGCGGTGAGCGGCTCTGTCGGATCAGCTTTGCAGGGCCTCGGCCAGCAGGGCAGGAGCCTGCTGCAGCAGCTCGGTCAGACCTTCGGGCCGGCTGCCGCCGGCCTGGGCCAGATCGGGCCGGCCACCACCCTTGCCACCGACCTGTTCAGCCAGCGGTGCAATGAGCTTGCCGGCCTGCAGCCGGTTGGTCAGATCCTTGCTGACGGCCACCAGCAGGGCGGCCTTGTCGCCGCAGGCGCCGGCCAGCACAATGACACCCGAAGGCAGCCGGTCACGCAGCTTGTCACACTGCTCACGCAACTGTTTGCCGTCGAGATCGTCAAGGCGGGCGATAAGGCAGGGCACGCCGGCGATGGTCTGCACCTGCTCGATCAGTTCGCCGGCACGGCCGGCTTCGAGGCGGTCGCTTAAGCTGGCTACCTGCCGTTCCAGTTCGCGCTGCTGTTCCAGCAGTTTCTGCAGCCGGCTGGTCAGGTGGCTGCGGTCGCTTTTCACCAGCGCCGCCAGCTGGTTGATCAGTTCGTCCTGCTGCTGGATGGTGCGCAGGGCCTGGGCGCCGGTGGTGGCTTCAATGCGGCGCACGCCGGCGGCGATGCCCGATTCCTGCAGGATGCGGAACAGGCCGATATCGCCACAGCTGCCGGCATGGGTGCCGCCACAGAGTTCCATGCTGAAGTCGCCCATGCGCACCACCCGCACGCGTTCGCCGTATTTTTCGCCGAACAGGGCGCGGGCGCCGGCGGCCACGGCCGATTCGGTGTCCATTTCCTGGGTTTCAATGGCGCGGTTTTCGCGGATGCGGCGGTTGACCTCATCCTCGATGCGGCGCAGTTCGGCGTCGCTCAGGGCGGAGAAATGGGTGAAGTCGAAACGCAGGCGCTCGGGTGTCACCAGCGAGCCGGCCTGCTGCACATGATCGCCGAGCACCTCGCCCAGCACCGCCTGCAGCAGGTGGGTGGCGCTGTGGTTGAGGGCGGCGGCGCAGCGTTTTTCGCGGTCGATCTGCAGTTCGGCAGCGTCGCCCACCGCCAGCTCGCCACTGCGGATCAGCCCCTGATGCACAATGAGTTGCGGCAGCGGTTTGATGGCGTTGTCGATCAGCACCTCGGCGCCTTGGGTGGTCAGGCAGCCACAGTCGCCGCTCTGGCCGCCGGATTCGCCATAGAAGGGCGTGGCCGAGGTGATGATCTCGACCCGTTCGCCGGCGCCGGCGCGCTCGACCCGCTGGCCGTCGCGCAGCAGGGCGACAATGGTGCCGAAGTCGGCAGTTTTGTCATAGCCGGTGAACTCGACCTGCAGGCCCTGTTCGGCCAGCTGCTTGTAGATGCTGGCGATGCCTTCCTCGCCGGAACCCTTCCAGTGCTCTCGCGCCTGCTGGCGTTGCTGGGCCATGCAGCGGTCGAAGCCGGCCTCGTCAAGGGCAAAGCCATCTTTTTCAACGATGTCGGCGGTCAGATCGACGGGAAAGCCGAAGGTGTCATACAGCTTGAATACCACGGCGCCGGGGATGGTGGTGGCGCCCTGGTGGCGCAGGCGGTCGATTTCCTCCTGCAGGATGCGCAGGCCGTTGCCGAGGGTTTGGATGAAGCGTTCTTCCTCGTTCTTGACCACCTTGGCGACAAAGGCCGCCCGTTTGGCTTCCTCGGGGTAGGCGCCGGCCATGGTTTCGAGTACGAAGGTGGCCGTCTGGTACAGCACCGGCGTGTCGAAGCCCAGCATGCGGGCGTGGCGCATGGCCCGCCGCATGATGCGGCGCAGCACATAGCCCCGGCCCTCGTTGGATGGCAGCACGCCATCGGCGATGAGGAAGGCGGTGGCGCGGCTGTGGTCGGCGATGACGCGCATGGAGACATCGTTGTCGCCATCGGCGCCGTAGCCTTTGCCGCTGAGCTGTTCGATGTGGCCGATGATGCGGCGCAGCAGATCGGTGTCGTAGTTGCTGGTTACGCCCTGCATCACGGTGCAGATGCGCTCCAGCCCCATGCCGGTATCGACAGCCGGCTTGGGCAGCGGTGCGAGCGTGCCGTCGGCGCTGCGGTTGAATTGCATGAAGACGTTGTTCCATATCTCCATGTAGCGGTCACAGTCGCAGCCGACGGCGCAGTCGGGTCGGCCGCAGCCGACGCCGGGGCCATTATCCCAGAAGATTTCGCTGCACGGACCGCAGGGACCGGTATCGCCCATGGACCAGAAATTGTCCTTCTCGCCAAAGCGGAAGATGCGCTCGCGCGGCACGCCTTCCTGCTGGTGCCAGATGTCGGCGGCCTCGTCGTCATCGGTAAAAACCGTGACATAAAGACGGCTTTTGTCGAGTTTCAGATCCTGGGTAAGAAATTCCCAGGCAAAGGCGATGGCTTCCTTCTTGAAATAATCGCCAAAGGAAAAGTTGCCGAGCATTTCGAAGAAGGTATGGTGGCGGGCGGTACGGCCGACGTTTTCCAGGTCGTTGTGCTTGCCGCCGGCGCGGACGCATTTCTGGGAGGTCGCGGCGCGAACATAGTCACGTTTTTCCTCGCCCAGGAAGCAGTCCTTGAACTGGTTCATGCCGGCGTTGGTGAACAGCAGCGTCGGGTCGTTGTGCGGAATCAGGGAGGACGAGGGCACCACCTGATGGCCGCGCTGGGCAAAAAACTGCAGGAAGCGGGTGCGGAGAGCGTCAGCGGTCATCATAAACGTTTATTTGCCTTTCATTGAGGTAGTCAAAAATCTGCGACAAGGCAAAGCCACGTCGTTGCAGATACTGGATCAGGCGGCGCTGCTGGCGCGCGTCCGCGGAAAGCCGAGCCGGATCGCCAAACCGGCGCTCGGCCACTGCGGCCAGCTGCCGGCGTTGCAGGTCGGCATCGGCGTAGGCTGCCGTTGCCTGATGGCAGACCGCGCTGTCAAAACCTTCGCGCTGCAGTCGCAGTTGCAGGGCCGGACCGATGGCACGGCCGGCGCGCACCAGCTGGCCGGCACGCTCGGCGGCCAGGCGGGCGTCATCGAGATAGCCCAGCTCGCGGCAGCGCTGCAGGGCGCTGTCGATGGCCTGTTCGACGCAGCCTTTGCTGCGCAGGCGCGCCGCCAGGTCGGCGGTGCTGCGGCCCCGCCGACCGAGCAGGCGCAGGGCCAGGGTATAGGCATCAGGCGCCGCCGGTCGGCTCATGCCGGCGGGGCGTTGCTGTCGTTGTCCGCCGTGCC
Organism: Desulfuromonas thiophila; assembly: GCF_900101955.1. Taxonomy (NCBI): domain Bacteria; kingdom Pseudomonadati; phylum Thermodesulfobacteriota; class Desulfuromonadia; order Desulfuromonadales; family Desulfuromonadaceae; genus Desulfuromonas; species Desulfuromonas thiophila. Next base: position 81,757 of record NZ_FNAQ01000003.1, read on the forward strand.
GCTGAACTTGTCCCAAGTCAGATCGGAGGTGGACGAGATGCCGGACATCTTGAGCTTGAAATCGTCCGGGTTGCTGCTCTGGCGCAGGGCTTCATCGTAAGTGATGAGCTGATGGCTGAGCAGACTCATCAGGGACTGATCGAAGGTTTGCATGCCGTAGTTGTCGTGGCCCTGCTGGATGGCATCGCGGATCATCTTGGTCTTTTCCTTGTCGTCAATCAGCTCGCGGATGCGGGCGGTTGACACCATGACCTCCACCGCCGGCACGCGGCCCTTGCCGTCGGCCCGTGGCACCAGCCGCTGGGAAATGACGCCCTTCAGGATGGCCGACAGCTGCAGGCGGATCTGGCGTTGCTGAAACGGTGGAAAGACGCCGACGATGCGGTTGATGCTTTCCTGGGCATCGACGGTATGCAGGGTCGACAGCACCAGGTGGCCGGTTTCCGCCGCTGTCAGGGCGGTTTCAATGGTCTCGTAGTCGCGCATCTCGCCCACCAGAATCACATCCGGATCCTGGCGCAGGGCCGACTTGAGAGCAGAGGCGAAGGAGGCGGTGTCGACTCCCATCTCGCGCTGGTTGATGATGCTCTTTTTGTCACGATGCAGAAACTCGATGGGGTCTTCAATGGTGATGATGTGGTTGGTGCGGTTGGCGTTGATGGCGTCGATCATGCTGGCCAGGGTGGTCGACTTGCCGCTGCCGGTGGTGCCGGTGACCAGAATCAGGCCGCGTTGCTCCTGGGTCAGTTTCTTGATGATGGGCGGCAGCAGCAGTTCGTCGAGGGTCTGCACCGTAAAGGGAATGGCGCGCATCACGGCGGAGATGGAACCGCGCTGGGTGAACAGGTTGACACGGAAACGGCCGAGACCGGCAATGCCATAAGCCAGGTCAATCTCGCTGGCCTTCTCGAACTGGTCGCGCTGACGCTCGTTCATCATGGCGTAGGCCATCTTGCGGATCTCTTCCGGTGCCAGACGCGGCGCCTTGGGTAGAGGCCGCAGGGCACCATCAATACGGTAGACCGGAGGCAGGCCGGCCTTGATATGCACGTCCGAGGCGCGGGCCTTGATGGCCATGGTGAGGATTTCGTTGAGGTCCATCGCCTAATCCTGTTCGGCAGGGCTGTGTGGGGCCGGCTGCAGTTGGGACAGGCCGTAGAGTTCCAGCACCTGTTGCTCGATGCGCAGGGCCACATCCGGGTGTTCCTTCAGGTAGGTTTTGGCATTTTCGCGTCCCTGACCGATGCGCTCACCGGCAAAGGAGAACCAGGCACCGCTTTTGTCGACAATATCGTTGGCGGCACCAAGGTCGATCAGTTCGCCCACCTTGGAGATGCCTTCGCCGTACATGATGTCGAATTCGGCCTCCTTGAACGGTGGCGCGGTCTTGTTCTTGACCACCTTGACGCGGGTGCGGCTGCCGATGATGTCCTGGCCCTGCTTGAGGGTGGCGATCTTGCGGATGTCCATACGCACCGAGGCGTAGAACTTCAGGGCGTTGCCGCCGGTGGTGGTTTCCGGGTTGCCGAACATCACGCCGATCTTCATGCGGATCTGATTGATGAAGATGACACAGCAGTTCGATTTGCTGATGGTGGCGGTGAGCTTGCGCAGAGCCTGAGACATCAGGCGCGCCTGCAGGCCCATATGGGAATCGCCCATCTCGCCTTCGATTTCGGCCCGTGGCACCAGGGCGGCAACCGAGTCGACCACCAGCACGTCGATGGCGCCGCTGCGAACCAGCACCTCGACGATTTCAAGGGCCTGCTCGCCGGTGTCGGGCTGAGAAACCAGCAAATCGTCAGCGTTGACGCCGAGTTTGCGGGCGTAATGGATATCCAGAGCGTGCTCGGCATCGACAAAGGCGGCGATGCCGCCCTTTTTCTGGGCCTCGGCAACAATGTGCAGTGCCAGAGTGGTTTTGCCGGAGGATTCCGGGCCGTACACCTCAATGATGCGACCGCGTGGCACACCGCCGATGCCCAGGGCAATGTCAAGACCGAGGGAGCCCGTCGGAATGGTGTCGATATCGCGCATGACGTTGTCGCCACCCAGACGCATGATGCTGCCCTTGCCGAACTGTTTTTCAATCTGGCTCATGGCCAGATCAATGGCCTGCTTGCGGTTGTCGGTGGTCATGGTGATAAAGCTCTCCATAATGCGGGGTGAACGGCAAACGCCCGAATGCGCGGCGGGTGGAACATTTACCGATAGCACAGCGTCGGCGGGCTTTTCAAGCACAAGTTCAGTGGTTTTAAGACCCCGCCAGCCGCTGTTCGGCGGCCCGGCGCAGCCAGTCGAGGGCGTGGCAGGCACTCTGCAGCCGTACCTGGCGGCGGTCGCCGGCAAACTGGTGGTGTGCGACCTGGGTGCCGCTGGACTCGGCCAGGGCGATGAACACGGTCCCGACCGGTTTGTCCGCCGTGCCGCCGCCGGGGCCGGCGATGCCGGTGACGGCCAGGGCCAGGTCGGTGCGGGCGCGCTGGCGGATGCCCTCGGCCATGGCACGGGCGCAGGCGGCACTGACGGCGCCATGTTGCAGCAGCAGTTGATCGGAGATCCCCAGCCAGTCCTGCTTGGCACTGTTGGCATAACTGACGGCGCCGCGCTCGAAAAAGGCCGAGCTGCCGGGCTGGTCGGTCAGCAGTTTGGCGAGCAGGCCGCCGGTGCAGGATTCGGCCAGGGCCAGACTCAGTTCGGCGTCGCGCAGGCGGGTAGCGCAGATCTGTGCCAGACTGGCGCTGCCGCGGCAGACGATCTGGTCAGCCAGTCGCTGTTCCACCAGCAGGGCAGCTTGCTGCAGCAGGCTGTCATCGCCCGAGGCGGCGCTGAGTCGCAACAGCTGACAGGGAAAGTCTTCATCCAGCCGCCAACCGACGCCCTCGGGCCAGGGCAGGCGCTCCAGCTGCTGTTCCTGACGCTCACGGGGGTTGCCGAACAGGCGGTAACTGCTCTGGCAGTGGCACTGCTGCGGGCTGATCAGACCGCGCAGCAGCGGCAGCACCTCCTGCCGCAGCATCACCGCCAGTTGCTGGCTGTTGTCGGGCAGGAAAAAGGCGCTGGTGCGACCCTGTTGTAGAAAAAAACCCGGGGTCGGGCCACAGGGGTTGCGCAGCAGGCGCACCTTGTGTGGCAGCAGGGCCTGCTTTTCGTAGCCGTCGGGCAGGGTCTGGCCACTGCGCTGGTAGAAATCGCGTACCTGTTCGAGGGCGCCGTCGTGCAGCGCCAGGTTGAGACGGAAAGCCTGGGCCGCCGCCCGGCTGGTGATGGCCTGGCGATGGCTACCGAGACCGCCACACACCAGTAATACCACGCCCTGTTCCCGGTAACGTAGCAGGGCCTGATGCAGGGCGCGGCCATCATCATCGAGCACCAGCAACTCGCTGAGGGTGCAGCCCTCGTCCTGCAAGAGTCGCAGCAACGGCGCCAGTGGCGGTGGCAGGTCGGGTTGGGTCAGAAAACGGTTACCGACGCAGACCAGGGCAATCTCCATGACAAGGCTCCTTTGGGGGTTTGCGCCGTTGTTCAGGCCAGCAATTGCAGGGCCAGGCGGGTGGCGCCGGCGGCATAGAGCCCGGCGACAATATCGTCGAAAACCACGCCGATGCCATTTTTCAGGCGGCGGTCGAACCAGCTGGCCGGGAAGGGCTTGAAAATATCGCACAGTCGGAAAAAGACGAAGCCCAGCAATGCCGTCTCCAGACTGAAAGGCAGCAGCAGCACGGTGGTGAGGTAGCCAACCAGCTCATCAATCACGATGCGGCCATCGTCGGCCTGGCCGTAGAATCGTCCGGCCGCGTCCGCCAGCGGGCAGGCCAGCGCCACCAGTAGACCGTAACCGAGCAGGGCCTGCAGCGGCGGCAGGGGGGCGAACAGGTAGAACAGGGGAATGCCGGCAAGGGTGCCAACGGTGCCGGGAGCCCAGGGGCTGTAGCCCAGGCCGCCGTTGCTGGTGAGGCTCAGCAGAAGTCGTCGCCACATGGTGTCGCTCCTTTAAGGGTGGCGCTGTTGGCGCCGAACAGATAGTCGCGGGTCAGCTGTGCCGCCAGGGCCTGGCGCGGCGGGGTTCCCAGGTAAAGCAGTTCCGCTCGCAGGCTGAGAGGGTCACTCAGCCGTACCCCTTCGGCACTGGTTCGCGCGAAGGCCTGATTGGTGGCGAACTGGCGGACAATGTCGATGGGACCGTCGGGGTCGGGCAGCAGGCGCAGTTGCAGCAGGGGCTTGAGCAGAACCAGGGTCGCTGGAAAATGCAGGCTGGCCTGCTGGGGCTGGGTATGGGGGCAGTAGCAGGCCGCGGCCAGTTCGCCTCCCAGCAGAACCTGATCGGTCAGCCCCTGTTCGCGAATCAGCCCTGGCAGACTGCCCAGATGCCAGGGCCTGTTCAGGCGGCAGCGCTGCACCTGCAGGCGGGGCCGCAGCCGTTCGATAAAGGCCGGTTCCCATAACTGATGCAGGGCCTCAAGATCCCCCAGCTGGCGTTGGCCGTCGCTGCCGTGCAGCAGCCCTTTGGCCAGCAGATCCTGGATTACCGGCCCGACAGTGCCCAGGGCGACGCCGGCGGCGGCGGCAATGGCGCGATAGGGGGCGTCGGCCAGGGTCGGGTCGCGCAGCAGCTGGTAAAGGATTTTCAGGCCGGCCCGCTGGGTGCATCGATTGGGCAGGGGGGCTGGTCGGGCGCCGCGCTGGCCGGTACAGCGGTAGTAGAGCGGCGCTGCCTGCAAAAAACCGTTGCCAGCGCTGTCGAAGAAGGCCAGATCATCAGCCATCAGCGCCTGAGCCAGACTGTCGCCGATATAGTCGGCCAGCAGCACCGGGTGTTCATCGCGCAGGGTATGCAGCTGAAACCGTAGCAACTCAGCCTGCTGTGGTGAAATGCGCCAGGCCAGGCGTATGGGGCGCACCAACTCACCCCAGGTGCCGCTCAGCTGGAGCAGGCCACTGAAGGGGGGGCGGCCGCCGATCCGGTGCTGTGCGCGCAGACCGGGCACCTGGTTGAGCCGGTGCAGTACAGAGCGAATCAGCTTCATCTCGCGAGCAGGCAGTGTGGGCATGGCAGCAGATCTCATGCTTGGGGCTGAGGATATCATCGCCGGTCTGTCGGGGAGACCGGCGTCTCTGTCCTGTTGCCTGCACAACAGGACAGTTGGGCCGATAGCCAGACAATAAAGGCACAGGCAAAACGCGCCATTGACGGGCAAGAAAGCGGCCCTGATTAGGGAACGGCGCGGGCGGGACGCTGGCAGGAATCAGTTGTTGGTGCGTCTGCGCGCCGCCGGGTCGGCATGAGTCCGGCAGCTGACCTTACCACAGGCGACCGCTGGGGCGAAGCCCTTTACCTCCGGCAGGTCCTGATGCATCTCGGGGGTCGGAAGCGGTAGCGGCGGTAGAAAGCCGGCTTGTCGAGAAAAAAGCTGAAGAGGTATGTTTGTGACAGGTGCAGGGTTGCCGGATTGCTGAATGAATCAGCGCCAGAACAAATTTCCGTGGCGGAAAAGGCCTGCCGGCAGCTTTCAGCAGGCTGGTGAAAAACAGCCGGCAGAGCCCATGGCTGGGCGCCCATAAACAAGTATTGAACCCTAATGGATTGATTTTGTGACAACGAAAAAAGGCGGGAACCTGATGGTCCCCGCCTTCGGGTGTGACAACGGTCAAACGCCGTCTGAAGGCTTAGCCTTCGATGGCGCCTACCGGGCAGGCGTCAACACAGGCGCCGCAATCGGTGCAGGTGTCAGCGTCGATCTCGTACTTGCCATCGCCCTCGGAAATCGCTTCTACCGGGCAGACATCGGCGCATGCGCCACAGCTGGTGCAATCGTCGTTAATCGTGTGAGCCATCGTTCTTCTCCTTTTTCTGGTTTTTCTCAGTCCAGGCCAGGGCGATGTGCCGCTGGCTCTTCATCGCAAACGCGGATTACTATACAGGCTTTGTCTGCGCTGTCCAGAAAAAAACGCTTGGCCCGCAGTGCGACGCTACAGCAGCCGCAGACCGGTCTGATAGACCAGACAGGCCAGGGCAAAAGCCAGGGCGCTGTTGAACAGCAGGGCGAAGCAGGCCCAGCCCCAGCTGGATTCGCGAGCCATGACCACCAGGGTGACAAAGCAAGGGGCATAAAGCAGAACAAACAGGATGACTGCCAGAGCCGCTGCCTGGTTCCAGTCCGGATCCTGCTGGATGCGTTCGACCAGGCTGTCGGCCTCCTCGACATCGACCTCACCGAGGGAATAGGCCGTGCCCAGGGTCGACACAATCACCTCCTTGGCCGCCACTCCACCGAGCAGGGCGATGTTGGTGCGCCAGTTGAACCCGGCCCACTGGCTGACGGGTTCCAGCATCTGGCCCAACCGGCCGGCAAAGGAGTGCTTAAGGGCCGCGGTACTCTCGGCCCGGTCGATGGCGGCGAGGGCTTCTTGTTGTGCTTCACTCTCGTTCATCTGCTGAGCGATGGTCGTGCGTTGCTGGTCGAAGGCTGCCAGGCTGCCTGCATCGAGGGTGGGGAAGGTCATGGCGGTCCACAGCAGCACCGAAATGGCCAGAATCACGGTGCCAGCCTTGCGGATGTATTCCCAGGTGCGTTCCCAGGTGTGGATCAGCAGACCCTGCAGGGTCGGCCAGCGATAGGGCGGCAGTTCCATGACAAAGGGCGTCGATTCGCCGCGGATCAGGGTCGAGCGCAGCAGCCGTGCCACCAGCAGGGCCATGGCCCAGGCCGTCAGGGTGATGAGAAACATGATCAGCGGCCGGTGGTTGGCGAAGAAAGCACCGATCAGCAGCAGGAATACCGGTATCTTGGCGCCACAGGGCATGAAGGGCGCGGTCAGGATGGTGGCCAGTTTTTCGCGGGGGCTGCGCAGAGTACGGGCCGCCATCACGCCGGGCACTGCACAGCCGCCGGCAATGCCGCCGGAGATGATAAAGGGCATCACCGAACTGCCATGCAGGCCGAAGGTGCGGAACACCTTGTCGAGCATATAGGCCACCCGCGCCATATAGCCGGAGTCCTCCAGAAAGGCGATCATCAGGAACATGATGATAATCAGCGGGACAAAGCCGAGCACGCCGCCGACGCCATCGATGATGCCGGAGACGAGCAGCGACTGCAAATGACCCTCTGGCAACAGGGCGCGGACGCCGTCACCGATGAGGCCGAACAGCCACTCGAGCGCCTGCATCGGGTATTCACCCAGGGTGAAGGTGATGTGGAACATGGCGTAGAGCAGGCCCAGCATCAACAGCGGACCGGCCAGCTTGTGGGTCAGTACCTGGTCGATCTTGTCGGTGACATCCAGCCGGTTGGTCGTTTGCGGATAGGTCAGCGTTTCCTTGAGCAGGGTGTGGATGAAACCGTAGCGGTAGTCGGCGATGATGGCTTCGGGGAAGGTATTGAGGGTTTTCAGGCAGTGCTCACGCAGCTGGTCGACGGTTTCCTCAAGCTGGCGGGACAGGCTGCTGTCGGTCTGTTGTCCCAAAGCCAGAATCTGATCGTCGCCCTCGATGTATTTCAGGGCCAGCCAGCGCGCCGGGTAACGCTGGGCCAGCAGCCCGGCAGCGGCGATGCGGTTGCTGAGATCTTCCAGTACCGGATCAATATCCGGGCCATAGGACAGTTGCAGCCCCTGCCAGCCACCCTGGCGCTGGCGGGCAGCGACGATGGCACTGTCGAGCAGTTGCTGGCGGCCCTCGCCGCTGCGGGCCACGACGCCCACCACCGGACAGCCCAGTCCTTCGGCCAGACGCTGCTGGTCGATCTGTAGCCCACGGGCGCGCACATCGTCCATCATGTTGAGTGCCAGCAGCAGCGGTACACCCAGTTCAAGAAACTGCACCGTCAGGTAGAGGTGCCGTTCCAGCTTGGTGGCATCGGTTACATTGACCACCAGATCCGGCCGCTCATTGACCAGCACCTCGCGGGCCACCAGTTCTTCCTGACTGTAGGCGGTCAGCGAATAGCAGCCCGGCAGGTCGACGATTGCCAGATCACAGTCGTCATGCCGCAGCTGGCCTTCCTTGCGTTCGACGGTGATGCCGGGATAGTTGCCGACGTGCTGACGCGCGCCGGTGAGGGTGTTGAACAGGGTGGTTTTGCCCGCATTGGGATTGCCGGCGAAGGCCAGTCGGCAGGTGTTCATGCGCTATGATCCTCGGTTTGGACGGTGATGAAATCGGCTTCGTTGTTGCGCAGGGTCAGGGTGAAGCCACGCAGGCGCAGCGCAACCGGATCCTTTAGTGGCGCCCGGCCGACGATTTCGATCTCGGTACCCGGTACCAGGCCCATGTCGCGGATGCGCCGGCCCAGTTCGCCGGCGGCGCCGATGGTTACGATGGTGGCTTTATCGTGCAGCTGCAGCTGCCGCAGGGAACAGAGCATAGAACACCTTCCGGGAGCGGTTGATTTTGAAATCCGATTTCATTTTAGGGCGAATCGCCGCCCTGTCAAGATTTTTCTGTCGGGCTTTTGTGTTTGTTGCCCTCTTGTCGGCTGTGGCACAGTGGCGGTCTGTGTCGCTGAAGAAGTTTGTGCAGGCATCAATCCGAGCAACAGGAGCAACGCGGGAGAGATGGCATGAATCCGACCAAAAACGCAAGGCCATCGGGGCGGCTGATTCTGTGGCCGGGGCTGGCGGCCGACGAGCGCATGTATCAGGGTTTGCGGGCTGTTGGGCTGGAGCGGGAATTGCTGTGCCCGCGCCTGCTGGTGCCCCAGGTGGGGGAATGCTGGCCGGATTACGCCCGGCGCACGGCTACCCAATGGCAAATCGGCCCAGCAGATCTGATTGGAGGCTGTTCCTTTGGCAGCCTGTTGGCCACTCAAATCGCCTGTCGCCAGCCCGTGCAGGGCCTGGTGCTGCTGGCCGGTGCCCTGTCGAGCACTGCTCTGAGTCCGGCTGCGCCCTGGCTGCAGCGTTTGGCGGCTCCGTTGCCGCTGGCGCTGGTGCGTCCCCTACTGGCGAGCAAACCGTTTCTGCGGGCACTGTTCGGCCCGGCCCGGCCCGAGCAGCTGGCGCTGGCGCAGCAGATGCTGAACGATACGCCGGACGATTTGCTGCGGCGCGGCGGTGCTCTGGCCGTCAGCAGTTTTCCGCCGGGCCGACCCGGTTGTCCGGTGGTGGCGCTGCATGGCGACGCCGATCGCGTATTGCGGCCGCCACTTGCGCCGGTCCAGCTGGAATTGGTGGTGGGGGCCGGTCATGGCCTAGTGGTATCCCATGAGGCGCGGGTGCGGGATTTTCTACAGCGTCAACTGCGTCGTTTTGCCGCCGGCTGAACCGGCACCTGCTGGTGGCCCGACGCTATCAGCGCTGCCGGACCTCGTTGGAGGTTTCCTCCAGCCAGCGGCCGGTGTGCTGTACGTCACGCCCAAAGCCGGCGACGCATTCGCAGCCGGTGGTCAGAAGGCTCAGTCCCAGCAATAGCCACAGCAGGGCCGTCTTGATGCGGGCAGTGCATTTCATGGCATTTCTCCTTCGGATGTCAGCGGGTGTCATGGTGGCGGGTGCGCCACAGATCGATCAGCAGGCAGGCCACCCCCAGGGTAATGGCGGAATCGGCAATGTTGAACGCCGGCCAATGATGTTGGCGCCAATGCACGTCGATGAAATCGATAACCGCGCCAAGGCGTACCCGGTCGATCAGATTGCCGATGGCACCGGCAAAGATCAGCGACAGCCCCAGGCGTTGCCAGTGGTGGTGGGCCTGCAGCCGTGGCAATAGCCACAGGATGACGCCACCGGCAACCAGGGCCACGCCGGCCAGCAAGGGAATCCGCAGGGCACTGTTGGCCAGAATGCCGAAGGCTGCGCCGGTATTCTGCACATAACACAGGTTCAATACCGGAGCCAACAGGGTTGTGCTCTGATGCAGGCTCAGATGCTGAGTCACCAGATACTTGGTCCACTGGTCGAGCGGCAGGACGATAGCGCCGACCAGCAGCAGCAGGCGGTAGGAAGCCAGCACGCGGGTCAGGCTCCGGCTCCGGCCCGCAGTGCGGCGACACAGCGCGGGCACAGGGTCGGATGGTTGCTGTCGCTGCCGATGGCGGTGGAATAGTTCCAGCAGCGTTCGCACTTTTCCCCCGCCGCCCGTTCCACGGCAATGCGCAGCCCGGCTACCTGCTGGGCTGCTTCACCGGCTTCGAGCTGGTCGACCAGCTCCGTCTGTGAAACGATCAGCAGGGTCGGCAATTCAGCAGCATAGCGTTGCAGCAGCTCGGCGGTGGCTCCGGTTGCCGCCAGCTTGACGCAGGCTTCGAGGGAGTTGCCGATGAGTTTTCTGTCGCGCGCGCGCTCCAACTGGCGGGCCACCTCGGACCGCACAGCCCACAATCGTTCGTAGGTTTCCTCCAGTGCCGCGTCGTGCAGACGGTTGTCGAAACGCGGCAGGTTGGCCAGATGGACACTGGTTTCACGCTCGCCCGGCAGTTCACGCCAGATTTCGTCAGCGGTGAACGACAGCACCGGCGCGATCAGGCGGGTGAGGGCATCGAGGATGCGGTACATGGCCGTCTGGGCGCTGCGCCGTTCGCGGCTGGCTGGCGGCGCGGTGTAAAGCCGGTCCTTGAGAATGTCGAGATAGATGGCGCTGAGCTCGACGCTGCAGAAGTTGTGCACCGCGTGGTAGAGCACATGAAACTGGTAGTCGTTGTAAGCCCGTTCAACCCGTTCGACCAGCTGCTCCAGCTGGGCCAGCGCCCAGCGGTCGAGTTCGACCAGGTCACTGTCCGCCATGCTGTCACGGGCCGGGTCAAAATCGTGAAGGTTGCCGAGAATGTAGCGCGCCGTGTTGCGGATGCGGCGGTAGGCGTCGGACAGCCGCTGGAGGATTTCCTCGCTGATGCGGATATCGTCCTGATAGTCCTGTGCCGCCACCCACAGGCGCAGCACCTCGGCGCCGTATTTCTTGATGACCACCTCAGGCGCGACAACGTTACCCTGGGATTTCGACATTTTGCGGCCCTGGCCGTCAACGACGAAGCCGTGTGTCAGGACGGCCTTGTAGGGCGCGACGCCGCGGGTGCCGACGGCTGCCAGCAGGCTGGAGTGAAACCAGCCGCGGTGCTGGTCACTGCCTTCGAGGTACAGATCGGCTGGCGAACCCAGTTCGGCGCGCTGCTCCAGCACGGCCGCGTGGGAGACGCCGGAATCGAACCAGACATCGAGAATGTCCGTTTCCTTGCGGAAGGCGTCATGACCGCAGGCGCCACAGCGGGTATCGGCCGGCAGCAGTTCAGCGACGCTCTTCTCGTACCACTGGTCGCTGCCGCCGTTCTCAAACAGATCGGCAATCCGGTGCATCAGGGGGCCGTCGCACAGGGCCTCGCCGCACTTGTCGCAGTAAAACACGGTGATGGGTACGCCCCAGTTGCGTTGGCGGCTGACGCACCAGTCCGGCCGCTTTTCGATCATGCCGTGAATGCGTTCGCGGCCCCAGGTCGGAATCCAGCGGACCTGGTCGATCTGCTGCAGCGCTTGCTGGCGCAGATCGTTCTTTTCCATCGAAATGAACCATTGGGCCGTGGCGCGGAAGATCACCGGTTTCTTGCAGCGCCAGCAGTGCGGATAGCTGTGGCTGATAGCGCTCTGTTGCAGCAGTGCTCCCACCTCGGACAGCTTGGTGCAGACCGCTTCGTTGGCCTGTTCCAGCTTCATGCCGCCGAACAGTTCCACCTCGTCGCGGTAGCGGCCGTAGTCGTCCACGGGGTTGTAGATGTCGAGACCATACTGCAGGCCGACGGTATAGTCGTCCTGACCGTGACCGGGAGCGGTGTGGACACAGCCGGTGCCGGCGTCAAGGGTGACATGGTCGCCAAGAATGATCAGGGAGTCGCGGTCGTAGAACGGATGGCGGCAGCGGCGCTTTTCGAACAGGGTGCCCTTGAAACTGGCCCGTACCTGGCCGCTGCGGCCGAGTTGCTGCAGCACCGTCTGATAGAGCCCCTCGGCGAAGACCAGCAACCGGTGGTCGTCGGCCATTTCGACCGCGACATAGTCCAACTCGGGATTGAGGCAGACGGCCAGGTTGGCCGGAATGGTCCAGGGAGTGGTGGTCCAGATGACAAAGGCCAGGTCGCGGCCAGCCAGGGCGTTGAGCTCCGCCGGCAGCTCGTCGACATAGGGGAAGGCGACAAAGATCGATGGTGAACGGTGATCAGCGTATTCCACCTCGGCTTCAGCCAAGGCTGTAACGCAGGAACTGCACCAGTGCACCGGTTTCTTGCCCTTGTACAGGCCGCCGCGTTCAGCAAAGCGGGCCAACTCGCGCGCCGTGGCGGCTTCGTAGCTGTCGTGCATGGTCAGATAGGGCTGATCCCACTGGCCCAGTACGCCGAGGCGGCGGAACTCGTCGGCCTGAATCTGGACCCACTCGCGGGCATAGGCACGGCAGGCGCGGCGAATGTCAACCACGCTCAGGTCGCGTTTTTTGCTGCCGAGTTGCTTGTCAACCATCAGCTCGATGGGCAGGCCGTGACAGTCCCAGCCCGGCACATAGGGGACATCAAAGCCCTGCATGCGCCGGCTTTTCAGGATGATATCCTTGAGAATCTTGTTGAGGGCGTGGCCGATATGGGTATGACCGTTGGCGTAGGGCGGGCCGTCGTGCAGGACAAAACGGGGTTTGCCGGTGCCGGCCTGGCGGATCTGTTCTTCCAGACCCGTCTCCTGCCAATGGCGCAGCATCTCCGGTTCCCGCTGGGGCAGGTTGCCGCGCATGGGAAAATCGGTCTGGGGCAGATTGAGGGTATTTTTATAGTCCATGGTGGGCCTCGTCGCGGGGGCCGAAGATCGGCGTTCCGTGCAGATGGAGCTGAAATTGACAAGCCCAGAAAACTAGCGGGGTCAGGGGCAGAAGTCAAGGAAAAGGGCGCTGTCAGCCTCCCGTTCGGGCGGTCTGACAGCCGCTGTGCAGGGGGCAACCATCACACTGGGGGCGGCGGCTGAGACAGTGGCGCTTGGCCAGTTCCACCAGCAGGGCGTGGTATTCGTTGAACAGGGCTGCGCTGCTGGCCAGGGCGACAGTGAAATGGTGCTGCAGTTGCGCGTAAGCCGGTGGGCTGTCGAACCAGCCAATCCGCTGGGCGATGCGGCGACTGTAAGCGTCGATGACAAAGATGGCGTGGTTGCCGGCGTAGAGCAGGATGCTGTCGGCCGTTTCCGGGCCGATGCCACGCAGCTGCAGCAGCCGGTGGCGAATCTCCGTGGTGGGGCCGCGCAGCCAGCGTTCGGTGTCGCCGTCGGCCTCGGCCAGCAGAACCTGACAGAGACCACGCAGGCTGCGCTGCTTCTGGTTGAAGAAGCCAGCTGGCCGGATCAGCTCAGCCAGGGTGGCCGGTGGCAGCGCCAGTAGGGCACGGGGGCTCAGGGCGTTGGCGGTTTTCAGTGCCGCGATGGCGCGTTCGACATTCTGCCAGCGGCAGTTCTGGGTCAGGATGGCGCCGACCATGACCTCGAAGGGGCTGTCAGCCGGCCACCAGTGTTGCGGGCCGAAGGCGGCGAACAGCCGATGGTAGACCTCAGTAGCTGACAGTGGGCTCATGATGTGGCAGAGGCGGCGGCGAAATAGTCCAGCACACAGGTCATGAAGGCATGCTGCAACGGATTTTCGCTGCAGCTGCGCGCCACCAGACTGCGCAGGCGGACACGGTCGAAGCCCTTGACCCGATGTTCACGCAGGTGGCCATTCGCCAGATGGGCCAAGGCCACCGAGCGTGACAGAAAAGCAATGCCCTGGCCTGACAGCACTTCGCGCAGCATCAGACCATAATCGTCCAGCATCAGCACCTTGCGGAAAGCACTGAAATCAATCTGCCTTTGACTGAGATTGCGTGACAGCAGGTCATGGCAGCTGCAGCCGTCGCGGCGGGTGATGAGGCTATGGGGATAGAGCTGCTCCAGCCGTACGCTGCCGGCGGGGAGTTGCAGGGCCGGTGCGCTGACGAAGATCATTTCGTCCTGCGGCAGGGGCAGCGTGTGCAGTGGGCCGAAGTCCAGATCGGCCAGATGTTCAATGATGGCCACGTCAAACTCGCCGCCGCGCAGGCCTTCCAGGGCCTGCGCGGGCGTACTGAACAGAAAGCGCAAGTCGTCAATATCGGCCTGCAGAGGCATGAAGATCTTGAGAACCTCAGGCAGGTGGGCGACGCCAAAGGCTGCTGTGCAGCAGATCGACAATCGGCGACGTTGCTGCAACTGCCGCAGGGCGCTGAACATGGCATCCTCGATATCAAGGATGCGGCGAGCGGCGTCGAGCACCTGCAGTCCCGCTGTGGTCGGCATCAGACTGGAGCCACTGCGGTCGAACAGCTGGGTGCCACAGCAGGCTTCCAGGCTTTTGGCGCGCTGCGACACGGCGGATTGGGTCAGATGCAGCTTTTCGGCTGCGCGCGAAAAACTGCCTTCACTGGCGGCGATCAGCAGGGTGCGCAGATATTGGGTTTCCATTGATATTCCTGTATGTATGAAAATGAAAGTATAAGGGCTGCTTATAGGGTCATAAAAATCATTCGCTTTACCCTACCAGTTCACAACAGTATTGTACACGGGTTGTGGAGCGCGGCAGCCGCAGCGGGCAGGGCTTCGGGAAGGGCTCTGGCGACTGCAACCGCGCGATTTTCTTAGTCCGGGAAAGGAGGTGCGATACTTTAACCTGTATCCTGCTATCGTTTTCTGCGGTTAAGAACTTTCACTTTTGGAGGAAGAAGGAAAGGAGAAAACATGCGAAGGACGTTTATCACCAAGGCCTCGTGGCTGGTGAAAGGCCTTCCTCTGTTGTTGGTTCTGGGGGCCTGTGCCACCGGTACCATCCGCGAGAAGGTGCTGACCCTGCCGGTAATCGAGGGCGCCAAGTATTCAGGTCAGGAGACCTGTGCTGAGTGTCACGATGACATGGCCGGCGACATGTTCCCCGCTTCGACAGGCGGTGAAGGGTTCGCCAAGACCATCCATGGCCGCCTGGCCAACTGGGAATTGATGGGTGCCGAGCGCGGTTGCGAGGCCTGCCACGGCCCCGGCTGTCTGCACGTCAACAATGACGGCGACACCGAATTCATTCTTCGTCCCGCCGAGCTGCCGGCCGATCAGGCTTCGGCCCTCTGCGCCAAGTGTCACACCGAAGGCAAGCTGATGGATTACACCCACAGCGCCCATGCCCTCAGCGATGTCGGCTGCGTCGATTGCCACAGCATTCACGACGGCGTTGGCAAGTTCAGCCTGAAGCAGGAAGATCCGGAGCTGTGCGTCAGCTGCCATCAGGAAGAACAGGCCAAGATGCATTTCCCGTCGAGCCATCCGCTCAAGGAAGGCAAGATGAACTGCTCCAGCTGCCACAATGCTCATGGTGCAACGGGTGAGAGCCTCAACACCGACGAGCGTCTCAACGATCTGTGCCTGAACTGCCACACCCGCTATCAGGGTCCGTTTGTGTTCGGTCATGCTCCGGTTGAGGACGATTGCACCATCTGCCACGATCCCCACGGCAGCGTGGCCAACAACCTGCTGGTGCAGAACGAGCCGTTCCTCTGCCTGCAGTGCCACGAGGGTCACTTCCACGTGCTTCGTTCGTCCGATTACTCGGCCACGCCGACCGGAACCAGCGCTGCTGCCCAGGCTCAGGCCGATATCGTCAATGTTCATGGCAGCGAAGGTTTCCAGACCTCGTTCGGCACCAAGTGTACCACCTGTCACAAGGTGGTTCATGGCAGTGATTATCCGTCCCAGCCGCTCAGCGGTCACGGCCTGACCCGTTAATTCTGTAGAAGGAGGCACACATTATGAAGCAAAGCCGATTCTGGCTGCTTGCACTGTTGTCCGTCCTGACGCTGGCGGCCGGTTCCACTCTGGCCCTGGCGGAAGAGGGTGCGGCCCATGTCAGTGGTTCCTGGGAACTGGGCATGAGCGGCATCAACACCGACGACAATGCGGCACGTGTTAACGAATATGGTTCGGTTCGCGCCGAAGATGGCATTTCCCTGGCGCCGCAACTGGATCTGGAGTTTGAAAAAGGTGGTTTTGTGCTGGAGGTTGACAGCCAGACCATGGGCCCGCGTGACCAGAAACATGAACTGGGTCTGGACGTTGGCCGCGTGTTCAAGTTCGAAAGTGAGCTGAATGTGCTGGAGCACCACAAGGATCACGAAACCCTGTCGCAGATGGGCGCGACCGCCCGTGACGACATCGGTGGTTCGCAGCCGAGCACCACGACCGACAAGATCTATGCTGATCTGATTGAAGCGACCGGTAATCCCAACGCTGCTGTGGGCGGCGCCGTGATCAATACCTATGACCCGGCCGTGGCCTGGGAGCAGGAAGTCAGCAACAATTACATTGTGACCCGTCGTGAGTGGAAGAACGAAGCTGAACTGGTGATTCCGCAACTGTCCAACATTACCTTCAAGGCCGGTTCCCGCGTGGAAACCCGTGAGGGCATGGAGCAGGCGATTGGCCTGTCGAAATGCGACGGTTGCCATGTCTCCGCCGTCGGCAAAAATATTGACGAGCGTACCGAAGAGTTCACCCTGGGCGCCAGCGGCAAGTTTGGTCTGCTGACGGTGGACTACGAATACCTCAACCGCAACTTCAACGAAGACGGCAGCACCCCGGTTCGCTTCTATGACGTGATGCAGAACCCCAGCGCGCCGAACCAGATGATCTATGGCGGTGACTTCTACGAATTCGGCCGCACGCCGGATTCGGAAAAAGAAACCCACATGGTCAAGGCCCGCGTCGATCTGCCGGCCAATACCACGGTGTCGGCCAGCTATGTCAAATCGGATATCGAAAGCTCGAAGTCCGAGGTGCAGGATGGTTATGTGCTGCTGAGTGGCGATGAGCTTGCCAGTGAGTACGAATCGTTTGCTGCCAAACTGGCCACCAAGGTCGGCCACAACGTCAGCCTGTCGCTGCGTGGCAAGGCTTACGAGATCGATGCCGATCACAATGAGCTTTACATCCCGGCGATTGCCAGCTCAACCTATGTCCTGCCGTTCGACGCGACCTCGGCCTACCATTCGGCCGAAGCGCGTGAGGTCAAGGAAGCCGGTGCCGATGTGGTATTCCGTCTGGCCAAGGCCACCACGCTGCGTCTGGGCTATGAGTATGAAGAAGTTGACCGCGATGAGGAAGAACTGGGCGAAACGGAAACCCATACCCTTAAAGCGGCTCTTAAAACACGCCTGAGCGATACGCTGTCGGGTCGTGTCAGCTACGAGTATCAGAATATCGATGAGCCCTTTGCCGGCGCTGAAGTGGGCATCGCCCAGCGCAGTGGTGCCGATGGCGGCAGCGGCCTGCGCTACCTCAACACGGCGGATTATCTGACCGGCTCCTCCACCTACTACTGGACCTCGGTCTATCCCAACCGCGAGCTGGAATCGACCAACCTGCCGGAGGATGTGCATGAGGCCAAACTGAGCACCACCTGGGCTCCGGCCAGCAACATGGCGGCAACGTTCTATGCCCGCCTGCGTTACGAAGAAAACGACAGCGTCAAATACGAAAGAACCACCATTGTGCCCGGTGCCACCTTCTGGTATGCCCCGAGCGACAAGCTGAACCTGACCATGGCGTACAACTTCAGCAACCAGGATGCCGAAAATCGCGCCTGCGTTGGCTGGTACCATGGCTGAGCGAACGATGTCTCCTCGGCCCAGTTTGGGTCGATCTGCAGCATCGCCGAGTATGAGTCCTTTGTTCACACCCTGTCTCTCAGTGCTGATTACCAGGCCACGGAGAAACTGCTCCTCAACGCTTCGGTCATTTACAACAAGGCTGATGACAGCTGGGATTGGAAATTTGGTGACCGGATGTCGGTTTATCCCGAGAACAACCTGACCACCCCGATCAGCCAGACCGGTATCGAAA
Source organism: Desulfuromonas thiophila (assembly GCF_900101955.1). Taxonomy (NCBI): domain Bacteria; kingdom Pseudomonadati; phylum Thermodesulfobacteriota; class Desulfuromonadia; order Desulfuromonadales; family Desulfuromonadaceae; genus Desulfuromonas; species Desulfuromonas thiophila. The sequence goes on from NZ_FNAQ01000003.1 coordinate 99,607, forward strand.
CGCCGGGTGCCTATGCTTCAGTTAATTATGACGACTGGCAGCAAAACAACCTGATCGACGAGTACTCCGATCTGTCTTACGAGCAGTATGAGTTCACCTTGGGGGGAACCTACAACTTCTCGGATGTCTGCTTTACCAAGCTGCAAGGCAGCTATGCCATCTTCGAGTCGGACGAGGAATTTGTCTATGGCGACGAAGACGGCAAGGCCTTCAGTGGCTATGTTTCGGTGGGCTACAAGTTCTGATTTGCCCGGAACTGTGCGTAGCTGAGAAGCGCTAAACCAAAAACCCCCTGGTCGCATCGGTGACCAGGGGGTTTTTGGTTTTCAGGGTGCGGGTGCGGTGGTTGCGTCGCAAGCGCTTTTCTGCGATATTCCCCGCAACAGCCGCCGGTACAATGGGGTGCCGGCCAACACGGAGTGAAGAATTATGCCGCAACGAAGCGACGTAAAAACCGTTCTGATTATCGGTTCTGGCCCCATCATCATCGGCCAGGCTTGCGAGTTTGATTATTCCGGTACCCAGGCATGCAAAGCCTTGCGCAAGCTAGGTTACCGCATTGTGCTGGTCAATTCCAATCCGGCCACCATCATGACCGATCCGGTGATGGCCGATGCGACTTACATCGAACCGCTTAATGTTGCCAGTCTGACCAAGATCATCGAAAAGGAACGGCCCGACGCGTTGCTGCCCAATCTGGGCGGGCAGACAGCCCTGAATCTGGCCAGCGAGCTGGCGCGTCAGGGCGTGCTTGATCGTTACGGCGTGCGGGTGATCGGTGTCAATCTTGACGCCATCAAGCGCGGCGAGGACCGTGAAACCTTCAAGCAGACGATGCAGCGTCTTGGCATCGAAACGCCGCGCAGTGAAATCGCCACCACGTTGGAGGAAGCCCTGCGGCTGGTGGAGGGTATCGGTCTGCCGGTGGTGATCCGGCCAGCCTATACCATGGGTGGCACCGGCGGCGGCTTCGCCTACAACCTGGAGGAGTTTGAAACCATTGTCAGCCGTGGTTTGGCGGCCAGCCCGGTGAGCCAGGTGCTGATCGAGGAATCCATCCTGGGGTGGGAGGAGCTGGAGCTGGAGGTGGTGCGCGACGCCAAGGGACAGAAGATTACGGTCTGCTTCATTGAGAACGTCGATGCTGTCGGTGTCCACACCGGCGATTCCTTCTGCACCGCACCCATGCTGACCATCGCTGCCGACCTGCAGCAGCAGTTGCAGGAGGCCGCCTATCGCATCGTCGATGCCATCGAGGTGATCGGTGGTACCAACGTTCAGTTTGCTTATGATCCTGCCAGCGGCCGGGTGGTGGTCATTGAAATCAACCCGCGTACCTCACGCTCATCGGCCCTGGCCTCCAAGGCGACGGGTTTTCCCATTGCCCTGGTGTCGGCTCAGCTGGCTGCCGGCCTGACCCTGGACGAGATTCCCTACTGGCGTGATGGCACGCTGGAGAAATACAGCCCGTCCGGTGAGTATGTGGTGGTCAAGTTTGCCCGCTGGGCCTTTGAGAAGTTCAAGGGGGTGCAGGATCGTCTCGGTACCCAGATGCGCGCCGTTGGCGAGGTCATGAGCATCGGCAAGAACTACAAGGAGGCGCTGCAGAAGGCCATACGCTCGCTTGAAATTGGTCGTTACGGCCTCGGTTTTGCCGCCGATTTCCACCACAAAAGTCTCGACGAACTGTTGGCATTGCTGGCCGAACCATCCAGCGAGCGCCAGTTCATCCTCTACGAGGCCTTGCGCAAGGGCGCCGATATCGCGTTGCTCTACCGCAAGACCCATATCAAACCCTGGTTTCTGCAGCAGATGCGTGAACTGGTGGAGCTGGAGGAACAGCTTCTGCACCACCGCGGCAGTCTGCCGCCCGATGCCCTGTTGCTGCAGGCCAAGCGTGACGGTTTTGCCGATCGCTATCTGGCTCAATTGCTTGGATTGAGCGAAAAGGCCGTGCGCCAGCGGCGGCTGGAACTGGGATTACACCAGGCCTGGGAGGCGGTGCCGGTCAGCGGGGTGGAGAATGCCGCCTATTATTATTCGACCTACAACGCACCAGACAGCGTCAGTGTGTCGGACAAACGCAAGATTCTGGTGCTGGGTGGTGGTCCCAACCGCATCGGCCAGGGCATCGAGTTTGATTATTGCTGCGTCCATACGGCCCTGGCCCTGCGTGAGGCCGGCTATGAAACCCTGATGATCAACTGTAACCCCGAGACGGTGTCAACGGACTATGACACCTCCGACAAACTCTATTTCGAACCGCTGACTGTAGAGGATGTGCTGTCGATCTACCACAAGGAGCAGCCCGAGGCCGTGGTGGTGCAGTTTGGCGGTCAGACGCCGCTGAACATTGCCCGTGAACTGGAAGAGGCTGGTGTGCCCATTCTGGGCACCAGCCCGGCCACCATTGATCTGGCCGAGGATCGCGAGCAGTTCAATGCCCTGATGGAGAAGCTGGCCATCCCCCAGCCGCCGTCAGGCATGGCCCGCACCGAGGAACAGGCTCTCAGTATTGCCGAGCGTATCGGTTATCCCCTCATTGTGCGGCCGTCCTATGTTCTGGGCGGGCGGGCCATGGAGGTGGTGCATGATGAGGTCATGCTGCGTGAATACCTGAGCAAGGCTGTGCAGGTGTCGCCCGAGCGGCCCATTCTGGTGGATCGCTTTTTGCACAATGCCATCGAGGTCGAGGCTGACGCCATCGCCGATGGTGAGGATGCCTTTGTGCCAGCGGTGATGCAGCACATCGAGCTGGCCGGTGTCCATTCCGGTGATTCGGCCTGCGTGCTGCCGCCAGTGAGCTTGACCGACGCCCAGATGGCCACCATCGAGGAATATACCCGCACCATTGCCGTGGCCATGGGCGTGGTTGGCCTGCTCAACATTCAGTACGCCATCGCCGAGGGCAAGGTCTATATTCTTGAAGCCAACCCGCGCGCCAGCCGTACGGTACCGCTGGTGTCGAAGGTTTGTGACATTCCCATGCCGCGCCTGGCCGTGCGCGCCATGCTGGGCGAAAAGTTGGCCCAGCAGGGCTTGGTGCGCAAGCAGTACCGCCATGTCGGTGTCAAGGAGGCGGTGTTCCCCTTTGCCATGTTCCCGGAGGTTGACCCGCTGCTGGGACCGGAGATGCGTTCCACCGGCGAGGTGCTGGGTCTGGCCGACAATTTCGGCCTGGCCTATTACAAGGCCCAGGAAGCTGCCGGCTCACCGCTACCACTGGAAGGTACCGTGCTGCTGACCGTGGCCGAAGAGGACCGCGCCGATGCGCTGATCGCCGCGCGGCTGTTTGTCGAGCTGGGTTTTGAACTGCGCGCCACCGCTGGCACCTGTGCCTATCTGAAGCAGCATGGCATTGAGGCCCGCAGTATCCTGAAACTGCACGAAGGCCGGCCCAATATTGCCGACGCCATCAAGAATGGCGAAATCCAGTTGGTCATCAATACCCCGGTCGGTCGCCGCAGCCTGCATGATGATTCCTATATCCGCAAGGCGGCTATCCGTTATCGCGTGCCCTACATTACCACCATCGCCGCCGCCCTGGCTGCCGCCCGGGGCATCACCGCCCGCCGTCGTGGCTTGGGGCGTCTGCGCAGCCTGCAGGAATACCACGCCACCATGACGGCGCCGGAATAGTTTTTGCTGCCAGGGCAAAAAGAATCTTGCCTTCGGTCGGTGGTTATGGTAGTAATCTGCCTCGGTTTTGGGCTGTCGCCAAAGGCCAGGTTCAGAATCCGTCAGTTGATCGTATCGGGATGTAGCGCAGTCTGGTAGCGCACCTGCTTCGGGAGCAGGGGGCCGGAGGTTCAAATCCTCTCATCCCGACCAATAATATCAAGCACTTAGGTCGCCCTGAAAAGGGCGGCCTTTTTGCTTTGGGGCTGCAGCGGTTTTCTTGTGCTCCTGCCGTGCCCGTTTGTTCTCCCCGGTTGATGGCAAATATCCTGGCGATACCTATCGGAACGCTTCCGGAATCAGCGTTTTGAAGAACACCGCCACCAGCAACGCCCCGTAACCTGATGGTTGCGGGGCGTTGCTGGTTCGTGTCGAAGTGTTAAGGGGCTGCTGCGTCAGATGCCGCTGTGCTCGGCCATCAGCTTGGCCAGGCTGCGGGCGAAGGCGGCCGGGTTGCGCGGCGCCTCGCCTTCGAGCAGCAGGGCCTGATCGTACAGCAGGCCGGTATATTCCTTCAGTCGCGGGCTGTCCGGTGTCTGACTGAACAGCTCTTTCATGCGGCCGATCAGCTCATGGTCGGGATTGACCTCCAGCACACGCTGGCCCTTAGGCACCTCCTGCCCCATGGCCTGGAACATGCGGGCCATCTTGGGGTCGAGATCGTGCTCGCCGGCCACCAGGCAAACGGCGGAATCCTTCAGCCGGCCCGACAGGCGCACCTCGCTGACCAGGTCCTTGAGTTCGTCCTGCATCAGGCCGAGCAGGTCGCTGAAGGCTTTTTTCTTCTCTTCTTTTTCATCCTTGTCGCCGTCACCGAGATCCAGATCGCCTTTGAGCGCCGACTGAAAATCCTTTTCCTTATAGGCTCCCAGGCCACTGATGATGATGTCGTCGAAGTCGTCGGTCATGATCAGTACTTCGATATTTTTGGCCCTGAACACCTCCAGGTAGGGCGAAGCTTCGGCACTGGCGCGGTCGCTGGCAGTGATGTAGTAGATTTCCTTCTGTTCCGGCTGCATGCGCTCGATGTATTCGGCCAGGGTGGTTTTCTGGCCGACCTCGGTTGCGGTTGATTCGAACAGCAGCAGCTCGGCGATGGTTTCACGCCGTTCGAAATCGTGGTGGATGCCCTCCTTGAGAATGCGCCCGAATTCGGCATAGAAGGTGGCGTAGGCCTCCGGCTCGTCCTTCTTCATGTCGGCCAGGCTGTCGAGTACCTTTTTGGTCAGGCTTTTCTTGATGCGGTTGACCACCTGGTTGTCCTGCAACATCTCACGGCTGACGTTGAGTGGCAGGTCGGAGGATTCGACCACACCGCGAACGAAGCGTAGCCAGGTCGGCAGCATGGCCTCGCAGTGATCCATGATCTGCACCCGGCGGACGTAGAGGGTCGGACCAATCTTGTAGTCCTGGTAGAAGATGTCGTAGGGCCGTTTCGAGGGCAGGTAGAGCAGGGCGGAAAATTCCGTGGTGCCCTCGGCGCGGTAATGGATGATCCTGGCCGGATCGCTGAAATCGTGGGAGATGTGTTTGTAGAACTCGTTGTATTCCTCGCTGCTGATTTCGGTTTTGTCCTTGAGCCAGATGGCCTTGCGGGAGTTGAGTGTCTCCTCGACGGTTTCACTGATGGTTTTTTCGGCATCGTCGGGGTCGGGTTTGCTGCGGCTGACGTTCATGACGATGGGATATTCGATGAAATCCGAGTACTGCTTGACGATCTTGCGCAGCTCCCATTCTTCCAGATACTGTTTGGCGTCGTCCTTCAGCCTGAGAATGACGTCGGTACCCCTGGCGGGCTTGTCGGCGACATCCATGCTGTAGCTGCCGTCGGCGTCGGATTGCCACAGCAGCGCCTGATCGGCAGCGGCACCGGCCTTGCGAGTCAGCACGCTGACCTGGTCGGCCACCATGAAGGCGGAATAAAAACCGACGCCGAACTGGCCGATCAGTTCAGGATTATCCTTGACCTCGCGGCTTTCCAGCATCTTCATGAACTCGCGGGTGCCCGAGTGGGCGATGGTGCCCAGAGCCTCGGCCGCTTCGTCGCGGGTCATACCGATGCCGTTGTCGCGCACCGTCAGAGTACCGGCTTCTTTATCGGCGATGAGCTCAATCTTCCAATCGTCGCCGCCCTCCAGCAGGCTGTTGTCGGTCAGGGACTGGTAGCGGGCCTTGTCGATGGCGTCGGAGGCGTTGGAAAGCAGCTCGCGCAGAAAAATATCCTTGTGCGAGTAAAGCGAATGGATCATCAGTTCGAGGATCTTGTTGACCTCGGCCTTGAACGGGTGCTTCTGTGCCGTCATGGGCGAAATTCCTCCTGGGTTGGGGGTTGAACGAACCGTCGGCAAGATAGGCAGCATGCCCGGCGATGTCAACCGCAGGCGGTTGGAAAAGGGCCAGGCACGGGTTTACCCCTGCTGCGACCGTGCCAGCAGTTCGGTGATGGCTTCGACCGGCAGCGGCTTGTGGAAGTAGTAGCCCTGTACCTGGTCGCAGCCAATCTGGCGCAGAAAGCGCAGCTGTATTTCGGTTTCGACCCCTTCGGCCACCGCCTGCAATCCCAGGCTGTGGGCGATGGAGACGATACTGGTGGCGACGGCTTCAGCACTGCGATCCTCGCCCAGATCGTCGACAAAGGAGCGGTCGATTTTGAGCACATCCAGCGGGAAACGGCGCAGATAGTTGAGGGAGGAGTAGCCGGTGCCAAAATCGTCCAGGGCAATGCGCACACCGTATTGCTTGAGTTGTTCCATGATCTGCACCGCCGCCAGGGGCTTCTTCATGATCAGGCCCTCGGTCAGTTCCACCTCCAGCAGACCAGCGGCAACGCCGCAGTCCTGCAGTTGGTCGTGAATCTGACAGGCCAGATCGGCCCGCTCAAACTGGCGAGCCGACAGGTTGATGGCCACCGTTACCGGCTGTAGACCGTTTCGCTGCCAGTCGGCGATCTGACGGCAGACCGTGTCGAGTACCCAGCTGCCGATCTCGCCGATCAGGCCGGTCTGCTCGGCTACTGGAATGAACAGGGCCGGTGAAATCAGCCCTTTTTCAGGATGACGCCAGCGCAGCAGGGCCTCCATGCCGATGAGCTGGCCAGTGGCGCAGGCCACCTTGGGCTGGTAATGCAGCAGCAACTGGTCGCGCGTCAGGGCGTAGCGCAGATCCGATTCGATTTCGAGGGTTTCCGCCATCCGCTGATCCATCGCCGGATCGAAACTGCACAGGCAGTTGCCGCTTTCCTTGGCCCGGTACATGGCCAGATCGGCGTGGCGGATCAGCTCGGCGCAGCTGTCGCCATGAGCCGGATACTGGCTCAGACCGATGCTGGCCGTCACCAGAATCTCCCGCTGCTGGATGCGGATGGGGTTGGCGATAGCCCGGCGAATACTTTCGGCCAGATCGACAATGGTGGCATCGCTGTTGACCTCGGGGAACAGCACGACGAACTCGTCGCCGCCCAGCCGCGCTACCGTATCCGATTCCCGCACGGCGCCGCGCAGGCGTTCAGCCACCTGCAGCAGCAGCTGGTCACCGATATCGTGACCGAGGCTGTCGTTGACGATTTTGAAGCGATCGAGGTCCAGTAACAGCAGAAACACCTGCTGGCGCTGGCGTTTGGCCTTGAGGATGGCCTGATCGGTGCGATCGTGCAGCAGCAGGCGGTTGGCCAGGCCGGTGAGGCTGTCGTGGGTGGCCAGATACTCAAACTGCAGGGCGCTGTTTTTTTCGTCGCTGATGTCTTCGCCCAGCATTAGAAAATGACTGAGCTGGCCCTGCTGGTCGTAAACCGGAGAAAAGCTGCTGCGTTCCCAGTAGGTCGAACCGTTTTTGCGCTGCGCCAGTCGCTCTTCGGTCCAGTCGGCGGGAACAATTCCGGTCGCCGCACCATTCTGGCGAAAGTCCGCGATGTGGCGCCTGAGAAACTGATGGACCGGGTTGTCGGACCGTTGCAGGTCGGCCAGCCGGTAGCCCTTTTGCACGCTGAAGTAGCGGTTGATGTATTGCGGCACACCTTGGAGGTCGGTGATGAGAATGGCGATGGGGCTCTGTTCGATGGCCTGCAGCAGCAGGAAGGATTGTCGGGCATGGGCATGCAGGTCCGTGACATCCTTGAACATGCCGAGAAACAGCTGCCGGCCATCGAGTTCCAGCCGGCGCGTCTGAATCTCCACCTCGCGGATCTGACCGCTTTTGGTGAGCAACTGGGCATTGAGGATATTGCCCTGTGGTGCCTGACGGCGGGCGACGAAGTCTTCCGTCAGGCCTTCCGGAGTGGTCGCCTCGGGGTGCAGGATGCTCTGTTTCTGACCGATCAGCTCGGCCGGACTGCGTTCCACCAGCCGTGCCAGACAGGGGTTGCAGTCGAGGATTTCGCCGCTGGCGGTATCGGCCAGGCCGAAGCCGATCTCCATTTCGTTGAACAGCAGGCGGTATTTGCGCTCCGACTGCTCAACGGCGCTGCGGGCCTGTTCCACTTCACGGATGCGGGCATCGACCACGCGCTTGAAATAAAGGAAGAACAGCAGACCCAGCAGCCACAGAATGGCCAGATGAATGGTGCCGAGGCGGGTGAGCTGGGCCTGAATGGCCTGATAGGGGCGCAGCGGAATGGAGACGCTGATGCCGCCACGTTGCTCGCCGGCCTGATAGCCCTGGCAGGCATGGCATTTCAGGCAGGGTACCTCGGTAATCATCGGCCGCATCAGGCGCAGATAGGGTGCACCGTCGATCTCGGCGACACTCAGGGTTTCCGGCACGCCCTGGGCGAAGGCTTCCAGACTGGCGCGTTCCCAGGCATCGGGGGCATTTTCCGGCCGCAGGGGCTTGCGGCTGGTGATATGGCCGCGGTTGCCGTACTGTTCGGTGGCCAGTTCGTGGACCTGGCGGGTCATGTAGGCCGGGTTGACCAGGGTCAGGGGTTTGCCGGTGCTGGTGGTGATGTCGCGCTCGGGCAGATGCGCCAGATAGGGATTGGCCGGGGTGTAAGCACTCGTGCTGACATAGACGCCACCCTGGCGCGCGACCCAGCGGCGGTAGACCAGGTCCTTGTTGTAGCTACCGATGGCTTCAGCTCGGGCCATGTCCAGGACCGCTTGCCGGTGGTGCTGCTGTTGCTGGTAGCCGAGCAGCAGAATCAGGCCGGTCCAGAGAATCAGGCCCAGGGGCCAGAGGATCCTGAGAGCTTTGGCGGATTCCATGGGGCGGTCCCTCCGAAATCGATCAAGCCGGCGGTGTGGCGCCACGAGCCGGCGACTGTACCCGATTAAAATAATATTTATTATTGTTTTAATTATGGAGCGGTTCAGCAGTATAGCATGGAATATGATCATCGCAGAACAAACGGAGGCCGGAGAAAATTAGAATGCTTGCTTTTTCCGTTGGCTCCAATAATTCTGGCAATCTTGGTCAGGGCATGAGGGTTCCATGGCGCCTCAGCAGCTCCTGTTGTTTCTTTCACTTCTCTACGGACGTTTTTGGAAAAGGAAGACATGACGATGAAATTTGTGAAGCCTGTAGTCGCTGTTGTCCTGCTGGTTGGTTGTGCCGCAGTGGGGCTGCTGTACTATCAGACGAGCCGGCATGTGCCGCAGCTGAAGGAATGGGTGGCGGCTGTCAATGAAGAGGGAACCCTGGCGGTGCAGCTGCGCCGGGTGGAATCGGGCCTGTTTTCAACGCTTGCGGAAACTGCCATCACGGTGGGAGAGGGTGAATTACTGCTCAATCACCGGTTGAGCTCCGGTTTGACCGGCACGACAATTCATTCGTCCTTTGCTCTGGATGATCCGGCGACGGCGGCCCTGTTGCGCGAATTGGATATTCAGGGCCTGTCGGCGGCGACCCTGACCACTCAGGTTGGTGTTGGCGGCTTTGATTCGGTTGCGGCCGTGCCCGCCCTGGCGGTTGCGCTGGATGAAACGACAGAATTGAACGTGGCGCCCGCCACTGTGCACTTCCGGCAGCAGGGTTCGGCCAGTCAGGCGCGGCTTCAGTTGCCCGAGATTTGCCTGACCGAGGGGTCAACAACCCTGCGCTGTACCAATCTGGTTGCCGATTCGCGCCAGCCCGACAAGGAGAATCCTCTGGTGGGTGAGGGGACGCTGCAGCTGGAGCGGATTGCTCTGACGGATGCGGCACAGCCACTGCAGCTGGAGGCACGTGGGCTGCAGTTGAACGCCGAGACCCGCCTTGAGCCGAGCTTTGTCAGCTCGGCGCGATACCAGATGGCTCTGGTGCAGGTCGGGACGCTTCCGCTCACGGATATTGACCTGCAAACGACGCTGCGGGATCTGGATGGCGCCGCGCTGAACCGGCTGCTGACCTGGCAGCAGCAGTGTGCGACGGCCGATGAGGATCGCCTGCCGGCGCTGGTCGATCAGGCCGTGCCGCTGTTGGTGGATATTCTCGATGACAGACCATCGCTGGAAATCAATAACCTGGCCGTGACCGTTGATGCTGCGGTGCTGCAAGGTTCCGGCAAGGCGACGCTGGAGGATATCGAAACCCTGCTGGCCTCGGGTTTCAGCGATTTTTCGCGGCTGGGTTGCGCCGAAGGGCAGCTGCGGTTTTCTTCGCAGCTGGTGGAGAAAATGGCGACGCTGTTTGTGGTGCTGCAGGGTCTTGAGACGGCAGAACAGGCGCCGTCGGCGGAGGCGGTGGCCCAAGTCAGAGACCAGCTGCAGGGTTTTATTGATCAGAGCCCGTTTTTTACCAAAACGGCCGAGGGCTATCAGACGGCGGTTCGCTATCGGGATGCGCAGCTGGAGGTGAACGGCAAGCGGCTCTTGTGAACCTGCCGTGGTGGGGTGACAGGGGTCTCCTGGTGCCTGCAGAGGCAGGATAACCGCTGGCCTGCGGGGCAGGACTTGCCGCCCCTTGATTTTTGGGCCGGACTGTGCGACAAGAGCTCCGTTTCCGGTGGGGAGACGTTCCGGGCCTGCTGCCCGTGTTTTTCTGCAAAAAGGCATCGGTTTCTCCGGTGCCTTTTTGCATGGAGCCTTCTTGCTCAGGGAGTTTCAGGGGACGATGATGTCTGTTTTTGTGGTGACGCTGGCCTATCTCATTGGAAGCATCCCCTGTGGGGTGTTGCTGACCCGTTTGGCTGGCGCCGGCGATGTGCGGCGCCAGGGCAGCGGCAATATCGGTGCCACCAATGTTTACCGGGTGGCCGGCAAACGGCTGGGAGTGCTGACGCTGGTTGCCGATATGCTCAAGGGCCTGCTGCCGTTGCTGCTGCTGCAGGCGCTGGGGCGGCAGGACGAGGTCTTGCTGGCTCTGGTGGCCCTGGCTCTGTTTATCGGCCATTGCTATCCGCTTTATCTGGGCTTCAAGGGCGGCAAGGGTGTGGCCACGGCGCTGGGTATTTTTCTGGTGCTGTCACCCGTCAGCGTGGTGCTGGCGCTGCTGCTCTTCGCCGCCGTGCTGTGGCGTTTCCGCTATGTGTCGCTGGCTTCCATCAGCGCCGCGGCGCTGATGCCGTTGCTGGTGCTGGCCTTCGAGCGCTCGACGCTGCTGTTCGGCGTGACGCTGCTGATCGCCGCCGGCGTGATCTACCGGCATCGCTCCAATATTGAACGGCTGCGGCGTGGCACGGAAAACCGTTTCACCTTTTGATAATGCGGTTGTGCCCGGCCGTCGCGGGCCGCGCCGTCTGCTGCTGGCGATCCTGACCCTGTCGTTGGCGGTCACGCTGCTGGCGACCCTGGCTTTGTGGGAGGTCCACCGGCCGGTAGTGCTGACCGCGCCCTGTGACCTGACCATTACAGCCGGCCAGTCGTTGCCGGCCATTGCCCGGCAGTTGCAGCGCGCCGGCGTCATCCGGTCAGCGCCGTTGTTTGTGGCGCTGGCCCGCTGGCAGGGCGTGGCTGGCCATTTGCAGGCCGGCAGTTACCGCTTCGAGGGTGGCTTGACGGCGGTCGCGGTGCTCGATCGCCTCAGCCGCGGGGCCGTGCAACTTGTGCGCTGCACCCTGCCCGAGGGCTTGACGGCGCGCGAGACCATCGCTCGGCTGGCCGCAGCCGGTCTGGGCAGCGCCGAGCGGTTTGCCGCCTTGCTGGCCGATGCCGAGTTCATCCGCTCGCTGGAGTTGGAAGCGCCCAGTCTCGAAGGCTATCTGTTTCCCGAAACCTACTATTTCGCGGCCGGTACGCCGGAGCCGGCGATTCTGGCTACGCTGGTACGTCAGCTGCGTCAGCAGCTTGATGAGGAGCTGCGTCAGGCCGCCGCCGATCAGGGGCTTGATCTGCACCAGTGGCTGACGCTGGCTTCCATTGTGCAGAAGGAAAGCGGTCTGACCGAGGAAATGCCCCGCATTGCCGCCGTTTTTCACAACCGCTTGCGGCTGGGCATGCCGCTGCAGGCCGATCCGACGGTGATCTACGGTCTGGAAGGCTTCGACGGTAATCTTACCCGCGCGCACCTGCGCACCGATCATCCCTACAATACCTATACCCGCACCCAGCTGCCGCCGGGCCCCATTGCCAATCCGGGCCTGTCTGCCCTGCGTGCCGTGGCCCGACCGGCGACCGAGGATGCTCTCTACTTCGTGGCCCGGGGCGATGGCAGTCATCAGTTTTCCCGTACCCTGCAGGAACACAACCGCGCCGTCCGGCGCTATCAGAAGCGGCACTAACAGGATGTTGAAAAAGTTCCCTCGGGGGCTTTTTCAACGGCACCCATCCATGGGCTTTCTCGTTTCCCCTCTGCCGATTTTCTGCGCTTGCCTGTTTTTTCCCTCTGTTGCTCTGAGTTTTGTGGTGCCGCTGTGTGCTGACCTGCTTGGTCCATGTTTGCTCATGGCTGCGGGCACCGCTGTGTCTGGCCGCCTTGCGTCTGTCCCTGAAAGGGTAAAATCTGCTCGTTGACATCTGTCTCTTTTTGGGCGTAGTGTCCTTAAATGTCCCTTGAGGATGAAAGATGCGTACTGGAGAGTAAAAATGAACCTATCTGTAAAGGACGCGGCCGCCCTGCTGACCGTGTCGGAAAAAACGATTTACCGCTGGATCAAGCAGGATCTCATCCCGGTGTACAAGCTCAACGAAAGTTATCGTTTCAATAAGTCGGAACTGCTCGAATGGGCCCTGTCACGTCGCATGGGCGTGCCAGTGAGCGCCTACGAGGAGCCCGAGAGTCGCACCCTGCCGCTGCCGTCGCTGGTGGAGGCGCTGGAGAATGGCGGGGTGTTTTACCGGATTGAGGGAAACAGTCGTAACGCGGTGCTGAAGAACATGGTGCGCGAACTGCGCCTGCCGCCGGAAACCGACCGCGACTATCTGGAAAAGGCGTTGATCGCGCGGGAAAACCTGGCCTCTACCGGCCTGGGTCAGGGCATCGCCGTGCCCCACCCACGCAATCCGCTGCCGCTGCACCTGAACGAGCCGTCGCTGTCGCTGAGTTTTCTGGAACAGCCGGTGGACTACCAGGCTCTCGATGGTCAGCCGGTCAGTGTGTTGTTCACGCTGCTATCGCCTACGGCGCGCATGCACCTGCATTTGCTGTCGCGGCTGTGTTTCGTGCTGCGTGATGGCGGGTTTCAGGCCGCGCTGCAGCAGGTGGCGACGCGTGAAAATCTGTTTGCTGCCTTGCAGCAGGCTGAAGCCAGTCTGGCCCGGACGGCGCCCTGATGGCAGCGGAAACGCTACGCGAGGGGCATCGGCCAGGGCAGCAATGCTTTTGGCTGGCTGCCGGCAACGGGCCTGTCAGGCAAATGAAGTTGCGGATTGCGCTGCTGGCGTTGTCCAGGCCCGGCGGGGGCTGTTGTCAGCAGTCGGTCCAGTCATGGCGGGAAAGCCTGGGAATGAAAGAGTTGTGGCAATGAATGCCTTGTTGATGGCCATGGGGCTGTTGGTGGTGGGGGCGCTGTTGAGTTTGCTGATCGGCCGGCGGTCAGCGCTCTGCTCCCTGTGCGCGGTGCTGAGCAATCTGCTGGCCAGCGTGCTGGTGGTGCCGCTGGCCGTGCGGGTGCTGGCCGGCAACCTGAAGCTGGATTTCAGTTGGGGTTGGGCGGTGTCGGGTGGCAGCCTGAATCTGCAGCTGGATGCCCTGGCCGCCTGTTTTCTGCTGCCCATTGCGCTGCTCAATGTCTGCTGTGCCCTTTACGGCGCCGGCTATCTGCGCCAGGAAGGCCACCATCGTTCGCTGGCGCCTCACTGGTTTTTCTACAACCTGATGGTGGCGGCCATGCTGCTGGTGGTGCTGGCGGCCAATGCCCTGCTGTTTCTGGCGGCCTGGGAGGTCATGACTTTGGCGTCGTTCTTTCTGGTGGCCTGGGATCATCAGGACGAGGAGGTGCGACGGGCGGCCGGCCTCTATCTGATGGTGGCCCACGGTGGCCTGACCCTGCTGCTGCTGTTCTTTGCCCAGGTTGGTGCCTTAAGTGGCAGTTTCGACTTTGCTGCCTTCGGGCCGCTCCGGCAACTGCCGCCACTGCCGGCGGCGCTGCTGTTTGGCCTGTTGCTGGGCGGGTTCGGGGTCAAGGCCGGGCTGCTGCCCTTGCACATCTGGCTGCCCGGCGCCCATCCGGCGGCGCCCAGTCATGTGTCGGCCATGATGTCGGGCGTGCTGGTTAAAACGGGTTTGTACGGCTTACTGCGGTTTTTGCTGCTGTTGCCGCCGGCGCCGGCCTGGTGGGGCTATTTGCTGGCACTGCTGGGGATCGCCGGCGCGTTGTACGGCATTACCCAGGCTGCGCTACAGAGCGATATCAAACGCTGCTTGGCCTATTCCACGGTGGAAAATCTCGGCATCCTGTTTCTTGGTCTGGGGTTGACGCTGGCGGCGCAGGCCCAGGGGCGCGAGCTGCTGGCGCTGTTGGCCGGTAGTGGCACCCTGCTGCATCTGTGGAATCATGTGCTGTTCAAGGGGCTGATGTTTCTTGGAGCCGGCGCGTTGCTGCAAGCGAGTGGCAGTCGCGACATCAACCGGCTGGGGGGATTGCTGCGGCGCCTGCCGCTGGTGGGGCTGTGCTGGATCGGCGGTGCCCTGGCGCTGAGTGCCGTGCCACCGTTCAACGGCCTGACCGGCGAGGCGCTGCTTTATCTGACCCTGCTGCAGGCGGCCAGCACCCTGCCGGCTGCTATGGCCTTGCCGGCGGTGCTGTTGGTCGGTTTGCTGGCCCTGGTGGGCGCCATCGCCCTGGTGACCTTTGTCCGCCTGATCGGCCTGTCTTTGCTGGGAGCGCCGCGCAGCGCAGCGGCGGCGCAGGCGCGGCAGGTTTCGCCGCTTTTATGGCTGCCGCTGGTGCTGTTGTGTGGGGCCTGTCTTGTGGCCGGCCTGTGGCCAGCCCCCCTGCTGCGGCTGCAGGCGCCGGTGGTGGCGCTGCTGGCGCCGTTGGCGGCCGTCGATTCGCTGCCGGCCAGCGGACTGCAGCTGCCACAGCAGCTGGGCTGCTTTGGCGGTGCGGTGCTGTTGCTGGTACTGGCGGTTGTGGGGCTGCTGCTGGGGTTGCGCCGGCGCCGGCCGTTGCGTTGGCAGCCCACCTGGGGCTGTGGCTATGTGGCGCCCGCTGCACGCCAGTCCTACAGTGCTGCCGGTTTTTCCGAGTTGCTGTTTCGGCGGCTGCTGCCGCGGTTTTTGCAGCCGCGCGTGCAGTTGCAGGCGCCTGCTGAGTTGCTGGCCGGCGCGGCGCGGTTGAACCAGCAGGCGCCGGATCCGTTACTGGAGTCTTCCTGGCTGCCACTCATGCGGCGGCTGGCGCAGGATTGTCAGCGGTTGCGCTGGCTGCAGCAGGGCCAGCTGGCCATCTACCTGCTGTACATCTTTGTCACCAGTGCATTGCTGCTGGTGTGGACCCTGTGGGCGGGGAGGGGAGGATGAGCGGATGATTGTCTTTCTGGTGGGGATTGTTCTGATCGTCGCTTCCGGTCTGGTGGGCCTGCTGCTGCCGCGCCAGGCGCCAGCGGGAGAGCGTCTGGCCTGTGGCCTGACCCTGCTGGGGGTGGCCTGCTGTGCGCTGGCCCTGCCGCAACTGCTGTACAGCGGTGAAACGCTGCGGCAGCCCTGGGCGTTGCCGGCCGGCCAGTTGGTGCTGGCTGTTGATGGCCTGGCGGCGGTTTTCATCGTACCGCTGCTGCTGGTGCTGGCTGCCACGGCGCTCTATGGCTTGGGCTACTGGCCTCAGCGGCATCACCCCACCAGTGGACGAAAGCTGCGCTTGTTCTTTGGTCTGAGCGGCGGCGCCCTGTTGCTGCTGCTGGCCAGTCGTGATGCGATTCTGTTTCTGGTGAGCTGGGAGATCATGGCCCTGGGGGGCTATTTTCTGGTTACCGCCGAGGATGATAAGGCGCTCAGCCGCCAGGCCGGTTATCTCTACCTGATTGCGACCCATAGCGGCACCCTGGCCCTGTTTGCCCTGTTCGCCCTGCTGGAGCAGCTCTCCGGCAGCACCCTGTTTCCCGTGGCTGCCAGTCTGCCGGCCGCGCCACCCGCCCTGTTTGGGCTGGCACTGCTGGGCTTTGGCGTCAAGGCCGGACTGATGCCGCTGCACATCTGGCTGCCGGCCGCTCATGCCGCCGCGCCCAGCCATGCCTCGGCCCTGCTGTCGGGCGTGCTGATCAAAAGCGGTATCTACGGTCTGGTGCGACTGACCTCGTTTTTTGCCACGATCCCGCCCTGGTGGGGCTGGACGTTGCTGGTGCTGGGTACGCTGTCGGCGGTGTTCGGTGTGGTGCTGGCGCTGGCGCAGCACGATATCAAGCGCCTGCTGGCCTATCACAGTGTCGAGAACATCGGCATCATCGCCCTGGGGCTCAGCCTGGCCCTGCTCGGGCGCAGCTATGAGGCGCCGGCGCTGGTGGTGCTGGGGTTGAGTGGCGCTCTGCTGCATACCCTCAACCATGGGTTGTTCAAGTCGCTCTTGTTTCTCAGTGCCGGCGCCGTCATTCAGCGGGTCGGCAGCCGCCGGATGGATGCGTTCGGTGGCCTGTTACGAACAATGCCGCTGACCGGCCTGCTGTTTCTGGGTGCGGCCGTGGCCATTTGCGGTTTGCCGCCGCTCAACGGTTTCATCAGCGAATGGCTGATTTATCTGGGGGCCTTCGAGGCGGTCGACGCCGCTCGGCCATTGCAGGCGGTCCTGCTGGTGGCGCCGGTGCTGGCACTGGTGGGTGGCTTGGCGTTGGCCTGTTTTGTCAAGGTGTTCGGTGTCAGCTTCCTCGGCCAGGCCCGCACGGCGGCGGCCCGGGGGGCGCACGAGGCTTCAGTTTTGTTGCTGGGGCCGATGGCGCTGCTGCTGCTGGCCTGCGGCCTGATCGGTCTGCTGCCACAGCTGCTGGTGCCGCTGTTGCGGCGGGCGGTGCGGGATTGGTGGCCTGGCATTGCTGACCCGGTTTCGGCCAGTCTGACCGATCTGGTGCCACTGGGGGGCGAAATGGCGCCGTTGGCCAGCATCAGTCGGCTGGCCGCGCTGCTGTTGCTGCTGAGCGCCCTGGTCTGGTGGTGGCTGCGCCGGCTGGCGCGGCTGGCGCCGCTCGATCAGCCCACTTGGGGCTGTGGCTATGGCGCAGCGACGCCACGGATGCAGTACAGCGCCAGTTCCTTTGCTGCGCTGCTGGTGGGCCTGTTCCGCTTCAGCCTGGCGACGCGTTGCGAGGGCCGCCAGGTGCGCGGGCTGTTGCCGCCGCGCCAGAGTTTTGCCAGTCACAGTGCCGACCCGGTCCTCGATGGCCTGCTCGGGCCGCTGGCGCGGGGGCTGTGCGGGCTGTTTCAGCAGCTGCGGCGCTGGATTCAGAATGGCCGGCTGGCGGCTTACCTGCTGTATGTTGCCGTTACGCTGCTGGTGCTACTGTTTCTGACCCGCTAACGGGCCGTTGCGCTTGCCGCTGCCCGTGACGGGCAAGTGGCAGCAAGAAGGCTTTTTGGATGACTTCGCAAGAAGTCAGCGCCACGCCCATGAATGGGCGCGCTAATGAATGGCTTGGTTTGTAAGCTGTTGTTTTATGAGAAAAAGGAAGCCGCATTTTCGCTTTGCGACCTCATCTTTTTTGCTTCTGCGCTTTTTTGTCAGCAAGGGGAAAATCGTACGTTCGGCTTGCCCAGCCGGATAAGCTCCGTAAGGGTCTTTTCCAGGCGCCGGGCAAGTGGAAAGGATGGCGGGCTCATGTTGGGTTCTGTTCTGTTGCATCTGCTGGTGTTGCTGCTGTTTGCACCGTTGCTGCTGGGGGTGATCACCAAAACCAAGGCTGCGTTTGCCGGCCGGGTCGGCGCGCCGCTGCTGCTGCCCTATTACGATCTGGCGCGGCTGTGGCGTAAAGGTTTTGTGCTGAGTCAGACCACCAGCTGGGTGTTCCTCGCCGGTCCGGCGGTGGGCTTGGTGGTGCCACTGCTAGCCGCTCTGCTGCTGCCGTTGGGACCGCTGGCGGCGCCGCTGTCCTTTCGCGGCGATCTGATCCTGTTCGTCTACCTGTTCGCCCTGGGACGGTTTTTCACTGCCACGGCGGCCCTTGATACCGGATCGAGTTTTGAAGGCATGGGCGCGGCCCGCGAGGTGACCTTTTCCTGCTTGGCCGAACCGACCCTGTTTTTTGTGCTGCTGGCCCTGGCCCGCTGCGGCAACAGTTTGACCCTCAATGGCATGTTGGGAGGGCATCTGGCGGCCCTGTGGGCCAGTACGACTGGCGCGGCCCTGGCCTTGCTGGTGGTTTGTCTGCTGGTGCTGCTACTGGTGGAAAACTCGCGCATTCCCTTCGATGATCCCAATACCCACCTGGAACTGACCATGGTGCACGAGGTCATGGTGCTGGATCACAGCGGTCCGGCCCTGGCTCTGATTCATTATGGCGCGGCGCTGAAGCTGATGGTGCTGGGCGCGCTCATTGTCCGTTTGCTGCTGCCCTTTGAAACCGGCCAGCTGGCACTGGATCTGACGTTGTTTCTTGTGGGTCTGCTGCTGCTGGCGGTGGTGGTCGGGGTCATCGAATCGACCATGGCGCGGCTGCGACTGCCGCGTGTGCCACAGGTGCTGGTGGGAACCAGTCTGCTGTCGCTGTTCGCCCTGGTGCTGATTCTGCGCTGAGCCACCATCTGTTTGAATGCCTATCCCTGAACTGGAGGGGCCGATGACCAACATTGTCTTGCTGCTGATTCTGCTGATCAATTTTTATGCGCTGGGCACCGCCCGACTGGTGGCCGGCATTCGCGCCGTGGCCCTGCAGGGCGCCCTGCTGGCCCTGCTGCCGCCACTGGCCCATGGTCTGCATGGTCACACCCTGTTCCTGACCCTGGTCAGCCTGAGTCTTAAGGGACTGCTGATTCCCTGGCTGCTGCAGCGGGCCATTCGCGAGGTGCGCATCCGCCGCGAAATCGAGCCGTTGATTGGCTATGTGCCGACCCTGATTCTCGGTACGCTGGTGACGGTTGGTTCCTTTTTGTTCAGTGACTTTCTGCCGCTGGCGCCGGAGCATTACCGCAGCCTGTTCATTCCGGCAGCGCTGGCCACCCTGTTCAGCGGTTTTTTGCTGCTGATGACCCGGCGCAAGGCCATTACCCAGGTGCTGGGCTATCTGATCATGGAAAACGGTATCTTCATCTTTGCCGTGCTGCTGGCCGAGGCCATGCCGCTGACGGTCGAGGCCGGGGTGTTGCTCGACCTGCTGGTGGCCACCTTCGTCATGGGAATCGTCATGAATCAGATCAACCGTGAATTCGCCGCCCTGAGCACCAGCTCGCTGACGGCTCTGAAGGAGTGATGCCATGCTGCTGTTGTTGATGCTTCTGCCGCTGGCGGCGGCCCTGCTGGCCCTGCTGCTGCCCTGGCACCAGGGCCGCTCCTGGTTGCTGGCCGGCTGCGCCAGTCTGCATCTGGCGCTCTGTCTGTTCGCCTTCGACCGGATGACGCCGCTGGGCAGCTGGTTCGGTTTCGATGCCCTGTCGCATCTGGTGCTGCTGGTTACCAGCCTGCTGTACTGCGGTTGTTCGTTTTATGCCGTTGGTTATTTCAATATTCACCGGGAGCGGGGCAACCGCGTTATCGTCTTCTGTCTGCTGCTGTTTCTCGCCACCATGACCATGGCTATCGCCGCCCGCCATTTCGGGGTGCTGTGGGTGGCGGTGGAGGGGACCACTCTGGCCAGCGCGCCGCTGATCTATTACAACCGCAATCGCCTGTCCATCGAAGCCACCTGGAAGTATCTGCTGCTGTGTTCGGTCGGGATCGGCCTGGCCATGGTCGGCATCCTGTTCTTTGCCTATGCCGCGCTGGTCAGCCAGTTGCAGCCGGTGTCGCTGCAGCTGGATGTGTTGCTGGCCCAGGCCCCGCAGCTGGCGCCGGCCTGGCTCCATGCCGGCTATGCTTTTTTGCTGGTCGGCTTCGGTACTAAGATGGGGCTGGCACCGCTGCACAGCTGGAAACCCGACGCCTACGGCGAGGCGCCGGGACTGGTGGGCGCGCTGCTGGCCGGCGGTCTGACCAGCGTTGCCTTTCTTGCCATCCTGCGGGCGGTGCAGGTGATGACGGCTGCCGGCGACGGTCCGTTGGCACGGCAGATCCTGCTGGTGCTGGGCCTGCTGTCGCTGTTGCTGGCGGCCGTGTTCATGGTGCGCCAGCCCGATATCAAGCGGCTGCTGGCCTATTCGTCGGTGGAACACATGGGCCTGCTGGCCATCGGCATTGGCATTGGCGGCCTGGCCACCTTCGCTGCCCTGCTGCATCTGATCAACAACGCCCTGACCAAGGGTTGCCTGTTCCTGTCGGCCGGCAACATCCAGCGGGCCTATGCCAGCAAGCGCCTGTCTGAGGTGCGCGGCGCACTGGCGACCCTGCCGCTGTCGGGCGGGCTGTTCCTGGCCGGGTTTCTGGCCATTACCGGCTCGCCGCCCTTTGGCCCCTTCATCAGCGAATTCACCCTGCTGCGCGGCATGATGGCCGCTGATCGCGGCGGCATTGCCCTGCTGGTGCTGGTGCTGCTGGCACTGGTGTTTGTCGGCATGGCGGCCACGGCCCTGACGGCCACCCAGGGTGAAGCTGTCAAGCTCGACACGCCCTATGCCGACCGTCCCCTGCTGGTGGTGCCACCGCTGTGTTTCCTGCTGTTGGTGCTGCTGTTGGGACTCTATCTGCCGGAACCGTTGCAGCAGGCCCTGCAGGCGGCGGCCGCCGTTGTGGAGGTGCGCTCATGAGCTTTCCCGCCACCGCCTGCTGTTTCACTCCCAACCAGCGTGTTGCCCTGGCCGATCTGCCGCTTCTGAACTATGCCGACTTTGCTGCCGCCCTGTTGCAGACGGTGGCCGAGGGGGGGCGGATCGCCAGCTACTTCGGTCGGCCGACCGCTGCCGGGCTGGAGATTTTCGCCCTTGCCCTGCGCGATGACCGGCGGGGCCGCCTGGCGCTGTGGCGCACCCGTGTGGGCGCTGAATTTGATGCCCTGACACCGGTCTGTCCGCAACTGCATCTGTTTGAGCGGGAACTGGCCGAGCAGTACGGCGTGCGGCCTGTCGGCCATCCCTGGCTCAAGCTGGTGCGTTTTCATCGTCCCTGGGGCGGCGCGGTTGACCTGTGGGACCGCAAGGGCGCCTGCTCCTGTGGTCAGATGGATTTTTACCAGGTGGAAGGTGAGGAGGTCCACGAGGTGGCCGTAGGCCCGGTCCATGCCGGTATCATTGAACCTGGCCATTTCCGTTTTCAGTGTCACGGCGAGGAGGTGTTGCATCTGGAGATCTCCCTCGGCTATCAGCACCGTGGCCTGGAACCCGATCTGATCGGTGGCCCCCAGGGGCGCACGCCTTATCAGCTGGAAGCCGTCGCCGGCGACAGCAGCATTGCCCAGGCCACCGCCTACGCGGAACTGGTCGAAACCCTGGCCGGCATCAGTGCCCCGCCGCGGGCGCTGCAGCTGCGTGCCCTTGGGCTGGAATACGAGCGCCTCGCCAACCATGTTGGCGATGTCGGCGCCCTGGCCGGCGATGTCGGTTTTTTGCCCACCTCCTCCTTTTGTGGTCGTCTGCGCGGCGACTATCTCAATCTCAGCGCCGAGCTGTGTGGCAGCCGCTTCGGCCGTGGTCTGGTGCGGCCTGGCGGGGTGGTATTCGATCTTGACGACGCGCTGATCAAGCGCATGTGCGAGCGGCTGGCCATTCTTGAGCCTGAAACGCGCGGCGCCATCGATCTGTGTTTCGATACCCCTTCGGTGCTGGCACGTTTCGAGGGCATTGGTTGTCTTCGTACGGAAGACGCCGAGGCGCTGGGCCTGGTCGGCCTGCCGGCGCGGGCCTGCGGCCTGGCCCGTGATCTGCGGCAGAACTATCCCAACAGTTTCTGGGCCGAAAATTTCGGTGACTGCCTGACCGAAGACAGCGGAGATATCTTCGCTCGTGGCAACCTGCGGCGGCGCGAGATCTACGCTGCCCTGGCTCAGGTCAACCAGATTCTGCGCCGCTTGACGGCAGGGCCGCTGACGCGGCCGGTGGCTGCCTTGGCGCCCAACAGTCTGGCGGTCGGTCTGTGCGAGGGTTGGCGCGGCGAACTGGTGCATGTGGCGCTGACCGATGATGCCGGTTGTTTCGAACGCTACAAGATTGTCGATCCGTCATTCCATAACTGGAGCGGTCTGGCCCAGGCGCTGCGTGGCCAGCAGATCTCCGATTTTCCGCTGTGTAACAAAAGCTTCAATCTGTCCTACTGTGGTTTCGACCTGTAACCGGCAGGTGGTAGCGAAAGAGAGGCGTCATGCTGAGTATTTTGCGCGAGCGGTTGCGGCAGGGCCACCGCACCAGTAAATATCCCAAAATCGAGCCGACCCTGGCTGGTCGTTTTCGTGGTCTGCCGCAACTGAACGAGGAATTGTCGCCGCAGACGCGGCAGGCGGCCATTGCCAGCTGCCCGTTCGAGGCCCTGAGCGAGGCGGATGAACGGCTGCAGCTCGATCTGGGCCGCTGTCTGTTCTGTGCCGACTGTCCGGCGGTGTGCCAGCATCGGGCGATGCAGTTCACTGGTGATTATCGTCTGGCGGTGCGCCGGCGCGAGGATCTGCTGCTGCACGATGGCACCCTGCGGCGGGCCGACCAGTTGTCCGACAAGCTGTTGCGGCTGTTTGGTCGTTCCATCAAGCTGCGTCAGGTATCGGCTGGGGGTTGTAACGCCTGCGAGGCGGATCTCAACGTGCTTTCGACCCTGCTGTTCGATCTCGGCCGTTTCGGTATCCAGTTTGTCGCCTCGCCGCGTCATGCCGACGGTCTGGTGGTGACCGGGCCAGTGACGGAAAACATGCGCGAGGCTCTGCTGGCGACCTATGCCGCCATGCCCGAGCCCAGGCTGGTGATCGCTGCCGGTGCCTGCGCCATTGCCGGCGGGCCGTTCCGTACCAGCAATCAGGCCCATCAGGGTATTGGCGATCTTCTGCCCGTTGATCTGTATATTCCCGGCTGTCCCTTTCATCCCTTCACTGCCCTTGATGGCTTTCTGCGTCTGCTCGGCAAAATCTGACGACGACATGGACAGGGCGTTACCTCAGCTCCCGGCGCTCATTCGCCGGGAGTTTTTTGTGGTGTGATTGATCAGGGAGGTGGCTCAGGAAGGCGTAAACAGCGTTTATGTGCCGTCATCCGGGTTGGGTGTTGTGTCAGTACGCCCACGATCCAGCATTATTACAGCAAAATAATCTATTAACGAACTAATCAGCGGGGACGATTTGAAGGGTCGGGGGGAGTCTGTAAATTGAGCTGTAAGATTTCGAAATTACTGTTGAAAAAACAAAAGATGACCATTCCTTGCCAAGCCGAAAACTTTTGCTATGGTTAAGATATTAAATTGCCACAGCGAAACAGTCTGAAAAAAAACTTGCACTGGAAAAATACAAACACTATTTTATTTCCAGGTTATGGGTGAGGGTTGAATGACCCCTTAAGTCGCTGCCGGATCGGCTGGCAGCGCTGTTCAGACAAGGTAACGTGGTTTGGTCAGAGCTGCCGGCGCGGGTACGCCGGCAGCTCTCCCCCCGACGACAGCAAGGGAGGTAGTTATGACAGTGGTTCCTGAATGCGATTTCCGCAAACTGATCGAGAAGACCCGCAATTATCATTATTTTGTCGAGTCGGAGAAGGTGTCCGAGGAGGTTCTGCGCGAACTGGTTGATTATGCCCGCCTGGCGCCCTCGACCAGCAACCTGAACCAGCAGCCGTTGCGCTACATCATCTCCTGCGATCCGGCCCGCAACGAACAGATTTTCGATACCCTGTCGTGGCAGGGTTATCTGCGGGGCTGGGGTGGCCCGATCAAGGGTGTCAAGCCGACGGGCTACATCATCATTCTCGGCGACAAGACCGTTTGCAGCAGCTATGTAGCCGACCAGGGCATTGCAGCCCAGTCGATTCTGCTTGGGGCTACCCACCTTGGGCTGGGTGGCTGCATCGCGGCCAAGGTGCAGCGGCGCAAGCTGCGCGAGGCCCTTGACCTGCCGACCCGTTATGAGATTCTGCTGGTGGTGGCCATCGGCAAGCCGGGGGAAGCGATTGTTATCGAAAACCAGGAGCCCGGCTCCGACGCCTACGGCTGGCATGATGAAAGTGGCAACTACCATCTGCCCAAGCGCAGCCTTGACAGCGTCATTCTCAAATACTGACGAGGTGGTTTCCGGTTCTGGCAACTGACTGATGTTACACCCTATGCAATACAAAAAAAACGGACCAGTGGGTCCGTTTTTTTTGTATTGCGGATGGAAAGGCTCTGCTGTGGGCCATCAGATCCGCTTGGCTGGCCTTAGCAGCCCAGACCGAAACTGGTGCAGAAAAACTGCCACAGCGAGCGGGTCTTGAGGTTGTACAGGACAATATAACTGGCCAGCAGCAGGGCGACCCAGAGCGCCAAGCTGCCGGTTGGCCAGCTTCGTGCCAGAATACCGTGGGGGCCGTGGGTGCGGAACAGAAACATGAAGCTGCGAATCTGCGAACTGGTCAGCAGCTGCCACAGGAAGCGGCTGAGTTGCCGCTGGCCATCGAGCAGGCGCTGCCACAGCTGCAGCAACAGCCTGAGCAGGACATCCCAATCACGGCTGTGACCGGCGGTGGGGCGCAAGAACGGCCAGCTCAGCAGGCAGACCAGCCCGGCGACCAGCAGCAGTTGCAGCTGGTGCAGTACGGCGGCCGGGCTGTAGGGCTGGCAGGACGTGGCAAAGGGCAGCAGGCGACAGAACAGCTGGGGCCACCAGCCGGGCAGCAGGCATAGCAGGGCGCTGCCGAGCAGGGCCAGACGGACACTGCTGTTGAGCCGTGTCAGGGATGCAGTGGCCTGGGGCCGGGTCGCGCCGGCGCCGAACAGGGCCAGCGCCGGGAAGCGGATGCCGGCGTTGAAGACCACCGCCGCTGAACTCAGCAGCAGAGCGGTTTCCAGCCAGGGCCAGCTGCTGGCGGCGGCACTGCCGACCAGCAGGGTTTTGCTGACAAAACCGGCGGTCAGCGGCAGGCCGAGGCTGGCAGCGGTGGCCACCAGTACGCAGCCGCTGGTCAGCGGCAACTGGCGCGCCAGGGCCGGCAGGGTGCTGGCGCGGCACTGTCCCAGCTGCTGCAGCAACACGCCGGCGGCCATCACCAGGGTCATCTTGTAGGCGATATGGGCGAAGGCCTGGGCCGCCGCGCCGTTGATGGCGGCCGGGCTGCCAATGCCGGCGGCGACCACCATGAAACCGACCTGATGAATGATGCTGTAGGCCAGCAGGCGTCGCAGGTCATCGGCCAGCAGAGCATAGAGGGTGCCGTACAGGCACAGGTACAGGCCAATGGCAATCAGCAGCGGTTCGCCGGCGAAGGCGCTGAGCAGCACGAAGACGGCAGTTTTGGTGGTCAGGGCCGACAGGATGACCATGCCGGCGGCGCTGGCCTGGGGATAGGTGTCGGCGACCCAGAAACCCAGCGGCGGCGCGCCGGTGTTGACCAGCACCCCGGCCAGAATCAGCCAGTAGGCGGTGGTGGCGGGCGTCAGCGGACCGAACAGCAGGCTCTGGCCGCTGGCGGCCAGGGTGGCGATGCCGCTCAGCAGCAGGACACCACCGGCCAGATGGATCAACAGATAGCGCATGCCGGCTTTGGCGCTATCCGGCTGACGACCACTGAAGACGATCAGGGTTGAGGCCACGGCCATCAGTTCCCAGCCGCATAGCAGGCACAGCCAGTCGCCACTGAAGCAGACGATCAGGGCGCCGGCGGCGTAGCCCCAGGCTGCGGCCAACTCGTGCCGCCGCAGGCTGGTCAGGCCGTAGAGGCTCGTGCCCCACAGCGCCAGGACAAAGGCGCTGGCAAATAGTCGACCGAGGGCGCCCGGCTGCAGCCAGTGCAACTCCAAGCCCAGCCAGACCAGACCGCGGCCGGGTTGCACCAACCACAGCTGCACCAGGGTCAGCGGCGCCATCAGCAGTGGCAACCGACGGATGGTCGGCCAGGGTACGGCTGCAACCAGTACCGCTGTGACCAGCAGCAGCAGGGCCGGATGCACAACGGCAAGGTCAGGCATCATCGCGATTCTCCCGGCGGCGCAGCAGGGGGCGCAGCAGCAGCGTCAGCAGCACAGGCAGCGCGCCGCCCGTCAGACCCAGCAGCAGATAGGCCCCCGGTCGACCCTGCGCCGGTTTCGCCAGCAGCAGTTCAATGGCGGTGAGCAGCAGCGCGCCGGTCAGCAGGGCGCAGGACAGAAAAAGGCGGCGGTTCATGGTGTCACTCCCGGCAGCAGGTTGGCCAGCTCCAGCGGCAGGTCGGGCCAGAAGAACAGCAGCAGGCACAGGCTGGCGGTCAGGCTCAGGGCCAGCGTCATGGGCCAGGGCGCCTCGCCGTGGGGTTGGTGCGGAGGCTTGGCCTCTGGTCGCCAGAAGGCCCGGTGGACAATGGGCACAAAATAGGCGGCGTTGAGCAGGGAACTGGCCAGCAGCACAGCGGCCAGCCACCACAGCTGTTGGCCGGCGACACCCTGCAGCAGGTACCATTTAGAGACGAAACCGGCTGCTGGCGGCAGCCCGATCATCGACAGACTGGCAATGGCGAAGGCCGCAAAGGTCAGCGGCATACGTCGGCCCAGGCCGTCCAGCTCGCTCACCCGGCTTTTGTGGGCTGCTGTATAGATGGCGCCGGCGGCAAAGAACAGGCTGATCTTGCCGGCAGCATGCGCGGCGATGTGCAGCGCGGCGGCGCGGATCGATGCCGGACTCAGAAGGGCGGCGGCGAGGATGACATAGGACAGCTGGCTGACGGTGGAATAGGCCAACCGTCGCTTGAGATTGTCCTGCTGCAGGGCCTTGAGCGAGGCGTACAGAATGGTGCCGGCGGCCAGCGCCAGCAGCAGCTGCTGGGCGGCGCTGTCACGCAGCAGCTGCGGGCCGAAGACGTAGAGCAGAACCTTGACCAGGCAGAACACGCCGGCCTTGACTACGGCCACGGCATGAAGCAGGGCGCTGACCGGCGTTGGCGCCACCATGGCTTCAGGCAGCCAGCGGTGGAGCGGAACCAGCGCCGCCTTGCCGATGCCAAAGGCATACAGCAGCAGCAACAGGACCAGGCTGACGCCACCTAAGTCAGCGGGCAGGATGCCGCCGGCGACAAAACGGCTGGTGCCAGCCAGCTGATTGGTCCAGATGATGGCCGGCAGCAGCAGGCCCATGGAACTGCTGATCAGGATGCCCAGATAGTAGCGACCACCTGAAACGGCATCGTGATCGCCCTTGTGGGTCACCAGCGGATAGGTCGACAGGGTCAGCAGTTCGTAAAACAGAAACAGGGTCGGCAGATTGCCGGCCAGGGCAATGCCCAGGGTGCTGCTGATGGCCAGGGCGAAGCAGACGTACAGGCGGGTCTGATGGCTTTCGTGGTTAGCCCGCATGTAACCGATGGTATAGACGGCGGTGATCAGCCACAGCAGGCTGGCGATGGTGGCGAACAGCAGGCCCAGCGGCTCGGCGCGCAATTCAAACTGCAAGCCGCCGAAGGGCGTGGTCAGTATCAGGGCGGGTGTCTGCAGGGCCTGGGGATGGCGCAGCAATGCGACTACCGAGGCCAGCAGGCTGGCGGCGGTCAGCAGGGTCATGCCCTCGCGCAGGTTGGGCAGCTGACTGCTGGCGGCGATCAGCAGGGCACCACCAGCCGGAATCAGCAGGCACCAGAGCATCAGCGTGGCGCAGTCCATCACAGCCCTCCCCGCAGCACTGCGGCCGCCTGCTGCGCCAGCTGCAGCGGCCAGGCGGCGTCGAAACCGAAATAGAGGTTGGCGCCGACCAGCAGCCACAGCGGCACCAGCAGCGAGGGCGGCGCCTCGGCGTTACCGTGTTCGATTTCATGTAACGGATTGAAATAGGCTGTTTCCACCACCCGCCAGATGTAGATCACCGCCAGCAGCGAACCCAGCAAAATTACCAGCACCACCGGCCACCAGCGGTGTTGCAGGGCGGCCTGGACCAGCAGCCATTTGCTGACGAAGCCGGCTGTGCCCGGTACGCCGATCAGACTCAGGCCGCCGAGGACGAAGGCCGCCATGGTCCAGGGCATCCGCTGGCCGAGGCCACGGAAATCGTTGAGATAAACCGAGCCGGCGCGGTACATCACCGCGCCCATGACCATGAACAGGGCGCCCTTCATCAGGGCGTGGTTGAACAGATGAATGATGCTGGCGGTCAGCGCCGCCTCGCTGTTCAGGCTGATGCCCAGTGTCATGTAGCCGATCTGGGCGACACTGGAGTAGGCCAGCATGCGTTTGATATCGTACTGAAAGATGGCCACCAGCGAGGCGATGACAATGCCGGCCAACGATGGCAGCAGCAGGATCTTGCCGAGGGTCAGCTGCTCGAAAACAAAGCGGTTGCCCAGCACGCTGAAACAGACGCGCAGCAACATATAGACGGCGACCTTGGTGGCGGTGGCGGCCAGAAATACCGTGACCACCGAGGGGGCGTAGCTGTAGGCGTTGGGCAGCCACAAATGCAGCGGAAACAGCGCCAGCTTCAGGCTGATGCCGACGGTGAGAAAGGCAAAGGCGGTGATCAGGGTCCGGTGGCCGTAGGCGGTTTCGGGGATGGCGGCAATGCGCCCGGCCAGATCGGCGATGTTAAGGGTGCCGGTCTGGCTGTAGAGCAGGCCGATGCCGATAAGGATGAAGGTGGCGCCGATGGTGCCCATCACCAGATATTGAAAGGCTGCCGTCAGCGCCCGTCGCTGCTGTCCCAGACCGATCAGGGCATAGGATGACAGCGACGAGAGCTCCAGAAAGACGTAGAGATTGAAGGCATCGCCGGTACTGACGATGCCGAGCAGGCCGGTCAGGCAGATCAGCAGCAGAGCGTAGAACAACGGTATGTCGCGTGGCTGAATCTCCTGCGCGACGCTGCGGCGGGCATAGGGCAGGGTAACGGCGGCGATGCCAGTGACGATCAGCAGCAGCAGGACGGCCAGGGCGTCGATATGGTAGACGATGCCCCAGGGGGCGGGCCAGTTGCCCAGGGCGTAGGGTAACGCCGCGCCGTCGTGCCACAGTGACTGCGCCAGCAGCAGGCTGCTGGCGAAACAGGCCAGGGTGCAGGCGCAGGTCAGGGCCCAGACGGTTGTCGCGCCGCGCATCAGCAGGCACAGGGGAGCGCACAGCAGGGGCAGCAGCACGGGAAGCAGGGGCAGCAGATTCATAACGATTCGTCCCGCAGGCGGATTTCGTCTTCCTCAATGGTGCCGTAGCTCTCATGAATCCGCACCACCAGCGCCAGGCCTACGGCGGTGGTGGCCACGCCGACGACAATGGCCGTCAGAATCAGCACATGGGGCAGAGGATTGGAATACAGTGTCACCCCCGGCGCGGCGATGGGCGCGGTGCCGCCGGTCACCTTGCCCAGCGAGATGTAGAGAATGAACACCGAGGTGGTGAACAGGTTCAGGCCGATGAGCTTCTTGATCAGGTTGCCGCGCGAAATCACGACATAAAAACCTGTCATCATCAGGAAGATTGCCACCCAGTAGTTGTAATGGCCGGCCAGGGTCATAATTGGGGCTCCTTGCGGGAACTGAAAGCGAAGAACATCAACACCATCACGGCGAACACCGTCATGCCGACGCCGGCCTCGATCAGCAGAATGCCGAGATGCTGGCCGACGAGAGGATCGCTGGCCAGGGCGCGGTAATCGAGGAAATGGCCGCCGCGCAGCACACACAGCCAGCCGGTGCCGCCGTAAAGCAGAACGCCACCGGCGGCCAGCAGATAGAGGATGCGAGGCGGCAGAACCTGCAGGGCCTTGGCCAGGCCGTAGGTCAGGGTGTAGAGGATGAGGGCGCTGGCGAAGATCACGCCGGCCTGAAAGCCGCCGCCGGGGCCGTAATCACCATGAAACTGGACATAGAGGGCGAACAGCAGAATCAGTGGTATGAACATCTTGGCGACGATGCGCAGCACCAGATGATCGGCCATGACGCTTGGACGCCGTCGGTTGCGCAAAAACTGGCGCAAGCTGCGAAAGTCGAGCAGGGCCACCACACTGACTCCGGCGGTGAAGATGACCAGGGTTTCCCCCAGGGTGTCGAAGCCGCGATAGCTGGCCAGCACCGAGGTGACAAAATTGGGTGGGCCGACCTCCTGCTGGGATTGGCTGATGTAGCGCGGCGCCACATGCTGATGGATCGGAGCGGCCGGATCGCCGTAGGCCGGCAGGTCGGCGGTGCCGTAAATCAGCACGGCGCCGGTGGTGCAGACCACCAGCAGCGCCAGCCAGGGCTGATGCGGCGGCCGTTTCTCGCGCGTTTCGGTCAGGCGCAGGGCGCCGAGCATCAGAATGCCGGCGATGCCGGTGCCGACGGCCGCCTCGGTAAAGGCGACGTCAACGGCGTCCATGGTGACGAACAGGCAGGCGCACAGCAGGCTGAAGATGCTGGCCAGCATGATGGCGCAGAACAGCTTGCGTACATGGCTGATGGCCAGGGCGGTAATGGCCAGAAAGGTGAGCAGCACAATATCGATCAGCAGTTCCATCAGTCCTCCGTGCCCCGCTGCGACAGCGGTTGTTCCCCGCAGCCCAGGGCGGTTTTGGCCAGGGCATGGCTGGCTGTCGGACTGGTCACCAGCAAAAAGATCAGGATAAAGATCAGTTTCAGGCTGACCAGCGACCAGCCACTTTGCAGCATCAGGCCGGTCAGTACCAGAAAGGCACAGGCTGAATCGGTGAGGCCGCAGGCATGCAGCCGGGTGAAGAAGTCCGGCAGGCGATGGACGCCGATGCCGCCGGTAAGTCCGATCAGGCTGCCGAGCAGCAGAAACACTGCCGTCATCAAATCAAGAAGCAGTGCCATCGGGGTTCTCCGTGACGGCATTGGCCGCAGGTTGGGTGTCTGTGTCGCGGGTATCGTACCAGGCCGGCGCTTTGCGTCCCTCGAAAAAACGCAGCACGGCGATGGTGCTGAGGAAGTTGACCAGGGCGTAGACCAAGGCGATGTCGAGAAAATCCGGCCGACCGGTGAGAAACCCAAGCACGGCGATGAATAAAACGGTTTTTGTGCCAAACAGGTTGACCGCCATCAGTCGGTCGAAGGCTGTCGGACCGAGGATGGCGCGTAGCAGTGCCAGGCCCATCACCAGCAGAATAGCCAGGCCGCTGATGCCGTAGCAGGTGCTGATCAGGTTAGCGCTGTTCATCGGTCGGCTCCAGAGCGCTTACCCGCCGATCCATCGCGCCGGCGAGCAGATCGTCGGCCGCGGCACGACTCAGGGCGTGTACCAGCAGCTGATTGCCGGAAACATTCATGCACAGGGTGCCGGGCGTGAGGGTGATGGAGTTGGCGTAAAGCATCAACCCCAGAGGCGTTTTCTGGCTGGCTTCGATAGGGATGACCGTGGGGCTGATGTCGGGGCGGAGGCGCCAGATGCGCAGGGTTACATCCCAGGTGGATTTGGCCACCTCAACGGCCAGCCACAGCCAGTACAACAGCAGGCGGGCCGGCAAATCAAAGGGCAATGATTCTTCGTCCACCACCGCCATGCGCAGGGCAATGTAGAGGGTCAGCAACACCGACAGGGCACCGAAAGCCAGCATCAGCGGATCGGTATGGCCGGATAGCAGCAGCCAGAACAGTCCGAGCAGCAGGATGAGAAAAAGGGCGTGGCGCAGAGAGCGGGGCGTGGCGGAATGGCGCATGGCAGACCTCCTTCAGGAGAAAAATATAACAGCGTATTATTGAAATCCAAGCCCTTTTTTGGTCAGAGTATTTTCGTAAGAAAATTCTTTTGACGCATTGACAGGGGCCCCCTTGGCGATCATACTGTTCGCCCCATGAAGTTCGCTTGCTGATAGGGGATTCATATCTTTCCGGCCGGAATTTTGCTGACCTCCGGCCGTGGCCTGTTTGTAAAGGGGGGAGGCGGCGTGATTCTGCCGATCGCATTGCCTGTGCTTCTGCTGCTGGTGGCGGTATTGCTGGCTTTGCGCCTGCGCCGGGTGCTACAGGCGCCGCAGCCGCCGGCGCCGGTTTGCCGGCCGGCGGTGCTCGATGAACGCCAGCGCCAGCTGCTCAGCCAGCTCGAAGATTTTTTTGGCCCCGATTGCCGGTTGTTGTCACAGCTGCCATTGCGTGAATTATTCTATCTGCCGGCCGATCCCGCCGACCTGCCACCGGCGCTGGCCGACTACCTGCGCCAACGGCTGCTCAGTTGTGTGGTGTGTGAGCGGGACAGCTTTGCGCCGCGGGCAGTGATCGATATCGCGCCGGTGGCCCAGCGTCAGCAGGATGCCCGCCTGGGTCTGCTGGCTGCGCTGCATTGCCCCTGCGTCTGTCTGGCGGCCGAAGACTACAGTGCCGCCGCTCTAACCACCGCCCTGCAACAACAATTCTCCGGTCCAGACTCAGCGGCTGTGTCTACCGCCGGGCCCTGGTGTCAGCTGTCCTAGCAGGATGTTGAAAAAGTCCCATCCGGGGCTTTTTCAACGCCGCAAGCCGAAAATGCGATTTCCGTCTTGCTCACAAAATCAATCCATTACGAAGTAATGATTGATTTTGGTCGCCCGTCCATGGGCTCCAGCAGGCTGTTCTTCAACAGCCTGCTGGCAGGGGCAGCGTCATAAGCTTTTTCCAGCGTTCCTGATTTTTTCAGTTGGTCGCAAGCGCATTAACGGACTTGGGTGGGTGCCAAATCCCGGGAGGAGATCTGTTCCATCGATCTGTGACCATGGTGTTGGCCGCCGGCAAACGTCTTGCCTCTGTCCTTGCGGCAGGTGTACAGTACGCAGGTTTTACCTGCTGTTCTGCCCTGCGCAAGGAGTTCCGTCATGTCTGCCTGGTCTGCCTCTCTTTGGCTGCCGTTGCGCCTGAAGCTGCGCAACCTGCTGGAGATGATCAAGTTTTCCCATACCATCTTCGCCTTCCCCTTTGCTCTGATTGGCGTGGTGCTGGCCGCCCGCGCCAGTGCCAGCTTGCCCAGCCTGAGCCAGCTGCTGTGGATCTGCCTGGCCATGGTGGGGGCGCGCAGCGCCGCCATGGGACTCAATCGCCTGATCGATGCGCGGATCGACGCGCTCAACCCGCGCACCGCCGAACGCCATATCCCGGCCGGCCGGGTCAGCCGGCGCGAGGCCTGGCTGCTGGTCGCCGGTGCCATCGCCCTGTTTGAACTGGCGGCCTGGGCGCTCAATCCGCTTTGCCTGGCCCTGTCACCGCTGGTGCTGGCCTTTCTGGTGCTTTATTCCTTTGCCAAGCGCTTTACCCCCTACGCTCATCTGATTCTCGGTCTGTGCCTGGCGGCGGCGCCCATCGGCGCCTGGATCGCCCTGCGCGGCGATGTCAGTCTGGCCATTGTCCTCATCGGTCTGGCGGTACTGTTGTGGGTGGCCGGTTTCGATGTTTTCTATGCCTTGCAGGATGTCGAGTTTGACCGCCACCAGGGACTGCATTCGATTCCGGTGTGGCTCGGGGTGGAAAAGTCCTTCGCCGTGGTGCGTGCCTTTCATGTCGGCATGGTGGTCCTGCTGCTGGCGGTGGCGCCACTGGCCGGGCTGGGAACACTGTATCTGATCGGTGTGCTGGCGGTGGCGGCTTTGCTGCTGTATGAGCATCGGCTGGTGCGACCGGGCGACCTGAGCCGGCTGGATGCGGCCTTCTTCACCATGAACGGCTACATCAGCGTGGTGCTGTTTGCCTTTGTTCTGGCCGATACCCTGGTGGCGCTGTGACGGCGCTTGGGAATCAAGCGGCGCGGCGCTCTGCCACAAGTCCGCTCAGCCGTCATGTAGCCGTGGCCCTTACCGGCGCCTCCGGCGCCTGTTACGGTATTGAACTGGTGCGCCAGCTGCTGGCGGCGGATTGCCGCGTGTCGCTGCTGGCTTCGCGTGCCGGTCGTCAGGTGGTGGAGCTGGAAACCGGCCTGGTCTGGCCGGCCGAGGTCGCCAGTTGGCAGGACGCGGTGCAGGCCTATTTTGCCACCAGCGCCAGCCGGTTGCGTTGCTATGGCGCGGATGATTTTTGCGCCCCGGTGGCCAGCGGGTCGGCGGCGGCGGATGCCCTGGTGGTGGTGCCGGCCTCCATGGGCTGCCTGGGACGCCTGGCGGCCGGTATCAGCAGCAATCTGATTGAGCGCGCCGCTGATGTCATGCTCAAGGAAAACCGGCCGTTGCTGCTGGTGCCGCGTGAAACGCCCCTGAGTCGCATCCATCTGGCCAATCTGTTGCGCCTGGCCGAGGCCGGCGCCGTCATCGTGCCGGCCATGCCGGCGTTTTACACCCAGCCGCGCAGTATCGACGATCTGATCCATTTCGTTGTTGGCAAGCTGCTCGATCAGCTGGGGATTGCCCATCAGCTGTTTGTCCGCTGGGGCGCTGCGGCGCCGACCGGTGGCAATGGCGATAGCGGGAGCTGTTCTTATGTCGACTGTGATTGAGCGGGTGCGCGCCGCCCTGGCAGCAGGTGAGCGCATCAGCGACGCCGACGCCCTGGCGCTGTTTGAATCGGACGATTTGCTGGCCATTGGTGCCCTGGCGGCGCAGGTCAACCGGCGCAAGAACGGCGAGCGGGTGTTTTTCAACGTCAACCGCCATATCAACTATACCAATATCTGTGTCAACCAGTGCCGCTTCTGCGCCTTTGCCCGCGAGGCCGGCGACCCGACCGGCTACGCCTATCACCTCGACCAGATTCTGTGCAAGGCCGCCGAAGCCCAGGCCGCTGGCGCCACCGAGCTGCATCTGGTGGGCGGGCTGCACCCGGAGCTGCCGTTTGAGTTCTACCTGCGCATGATGGCGACGCTCAAGGCCAACTTTCCGCAGCTGAGTATCAAGGCCTTTACTGCGGTGGAGATCGACTATTTCGCCCGCCTTGCCGATTTGCCGGTGGAGCAGGTTATCCGCGAGCTCAAGCGTCTGGGACTCGATTCGACTCCCGGTGGCGGCGCCGAGATTCTCGGTGAAACGGTCCGGCGCCAGATCTGCCCGGAGAAGATTTCCGGCGAGCGCTGGCTGGAGGTGACCGAAAAACTGCATCAGGCCGGCCTCAAGAGCAATGCCACCATGCTGTTCGGCCATGTTGAAGGCTATGCCGACCGGGTCGATCATCTGGCACGGCTGCGTGCCCTGCAGGATCGCACCGGCGGGTTTCAGGCCTTTATTCCGCTGGCGTTCCAGCCCGATAACACCCGCATTCCCGAGGCCAGGGGGCCCGGCGGCATCGATTGCCTGAAAACCCTCGCCATCAGTCGTATCTACCTGGATAATTTCGACCATATCAAGGCCTACTGGATCATGCTCGGCCTCAAGGTGGCCCAGGTGGCACTGGCCTTTGGTGTCAACGATCTTGACGGTACCGTGGTGGAGGAAAAGATCGGCCACGACGCCGGTGCCGATTCGCCCCAGGCCCTGAGCAAGGATGAAATCATCCGCCAGATTCAGGCCGCCGGCAAGATAGCGGTGGAGCGGGATACCCATTATCAGCCCTTGCGGGTCTATCCGGCGCCGGCGGAGAACGCGGATGCTCAGACGGATTGAAGGCAAACTGGCGCAGGGCCAGTCCCTTGATGGCGAGGACGCCCTGTGGCTGTTGCAGCGTGCCGACCTGCTGGAGTTGGGCCGGCTGGCCGACGCCGAGCGGGTGCGCCGCCATCCGGCAGGCGAGGTCAGTTTTGTGGTGGACCGCAATGTCAACTACAGCAATGTCTGCACCTGCAAGTGCCGTTTCTGTGCCTTTTATCGCGAAGAGGGCGCGGCGGATGCCTACCTGCTCGATGAGGCGACTATCTTCGCCAAGGTGCAGGAACTGGTCGATCATGGTGGCACCCAGCTGCTGATGCAGGGCGGCATTCATCCGACCCTGCGCATCGACTGGTTCGAGCGGCTGTTCCGACAGCTGCGCCAGCGTTTTCCGATGGTGCAGATCCATTCGCTATCGCCGGCCGAGATTGTCCAGATCGCCCGGCTGTCGCAGCTGTCGTTGGAGGACTGTCTCCACCGGCTGCGGGCCGCCGGCCTGCAGTCCATTCCCGGCGGTGGGGCCGAGGTGCTCGACGACGCGGTGCGCCAGGCCATCTCGCCCAACAAGATCAGCTGGAAACTGTGGGCCGAGGTGATGGCCACGGCCCATCGGCTGGGCATGCAAACCACCGCGACGCTGATGTTCGGTTCCCTCGAAACGCCCCATCAGCTGGTACAGCACCTGCTGCGGGTACGCGAGATGCAGCGCCAGGGCGGTGGCTTCACCGCGTTCATCAGCTGGAGCTATCAGCCCAACAATACCGAGCTGGGCGCCGAACTGGGTGCTGGCGGCGCTACCGGCACGGACTATTTGCGGGTGGTGGCGCTGTCGCGCCTGGTGCTGGACAATATTCCCAACATTCAGGCCAGCTGGGTGACTCAAGGGGCTAAAATGGCCCAGATTGCCCTGCTGTTCGGCGCCAACGACCTGGGGGGGACCATGTTGGAAGAAAACGTGGTCGCCGCTACCGGCGTATCGTTTCGCATGTCACAGGCCGAGCTGATCGAGCTGGCGCGCGACGCCGGTTTTATTCCGGTGCGGCGTACCACCGATTACCGTGTGCTGGAACGCTACCCGGCGCCGGTCTGAAGTTGTCAGACAGACGGTGCCTTCTCCATTACTTGCCAAGGATTCTGCCATGTTGCCGCTGCGCAGGAATATCGCCGAAATGGCCGGCTATGTGCCGGGTTTTCAGCCCGCCGACGCCGAGCGCTGGATCAAGCTCAATACCAATGAGAACCCCTATCCGCCATCGCCACGGGTGGTCGAAGCGATCCGTAACGAGCTGGGGGCTGATGGTGCCCGTCTGCGCCAGTATCCCGATGCCGGCAGTCGGGCGGCGCGGGCGGCGGCGGCGCGTTTGTATGGCTATGATGCCGACTGGCTGATTCTGGCCAACGGCTCCGACGAACTGCTCAATAACCTGATCCGCGCCTTCGCTGGTGAGGGCGACGAGGTGGCCTACATTCACCCGTCCTATTCCTACTACGGCACCCTCATCGCCATTCAGGGCGCGCGGCCGCGCACCTTCGGCCTGACGGCGCAGTTCAAGCTGGCCGATTTTCCGGCTCGCTATGATGGCAAGTTGTTTTTTCTCACCAGTCCGCACGCGCCGCTGGGTTTTGCCTTCAGTCTGGCCGAAATCGAAGACCTGGCGCAGCGCTGCAGCGGCATGCTGGTGGTGGATGAGGCCTATGCCGATTTTGCCGCTGACAGCGCCGTGACACTGGTGCGGCGCTATCCCAATCTGGTGGTGACGCGTACCTTCTCCAAAAGCTATGCCCTGGCCGGTATGCGTCTGGGGCTGGCGGTGGCCCATCCCGAGGTGGTGGCGGCGCTAGACAAGATTCGCGATCACTACCATCTCGACCGTCTGGCGCTGGTGGCGGCGGAGGCGGCGCTGGAGGATCAAGGCTATCTGCGCCAGCGCTTGGCTCAGGTATGCGCCACCCGCGAACGCTTTTCCGTCCGGCTGCGCGCCGCCGGCTATCCGGTGATTGCGTCGCAAGCCAATTTCGTGTTTGTTTCCGCCCCTGACGGCAATGGTCAGCGGCTCTACCAGCAGCTGTATGACGCCCGTATTTTGGTGCGCTACTTCAGCGATGCGCTGCTGTGCCATGGTGTGCGCATCAGCATTGGTACCGATGCCGAGATGGACGCCCTGCTGCAGGTGCTCGGCGCCTGATGCTGCCACGTAGGCAGACGCCGGCAAGCGAGGCTCCGGGGCCGGCGCAGGGCTGTTGCCTGACGGAGCCGGCCGCGCTGGTGACCGAGCTGCTGGCTTGGTATCGCCGCTGCGGCCGTGACCTGCCCTGGCGCCGGACGCGCGACCCCTACCGCATTTGGCTGTCTGAAATCATGTTGCAGCAGACGGGTGTCCAGGCGGTACAGGACTACTACCGCCGCTTTCTCGAACGTTTTCCAAATCTGGCAGCGCTGGCGGCGGCGTCGCTGGATGAGGTTCTGGCACTTTGGGCCGGGCTGGGTTACTACAGTCGGGCGCGCAATCTGCACGCCGCTGCCTGCCAACTGGTGGCCGAGCAGCAGGGCTGTTTTCCGATGGAAGTGGAGCAGTTGATGCAGCTGCCCGGCATTGGCCGCTCGACGGCTGGCGCCATCCGTTCCATCGCCTTCGACCGGCCGGGACCGATTCTCGACGGCAACGTGCGGCGGGTGCTGTGCCGACTGCTGGCACTGCAGCTGCCGCCGCGCAGTCCGGCGGCCGAACGGCAGCTGTGGCATTGGGCCGAGCGGTTGACGCCGACAGCGGCGGCCCACGATTATGCCCAGGCGATCATGGATCTGGGGGCGCTGATCTGCCGTCCGCGTCAGCCAGACTGCGACCGTTGTCCGCTGGCCGGTCACTGCCATGGCCGGCGCTTGGGGCTGCAGCAACAGTTGCCCCTGCGCAGTCGCCGTCCTGCTGTGCCTTTGCGGCTGGAGGTGGCGCTGCTGATAGAAACGCCGCACGGCATCGCCGTGCGCCAGCGACCGTTGCGGGGACTGCTTGGCGGACTGTGGGAATTTCCCTGTCTGCAACTGGCCCAGGAAGCGGATGCGGCGGCCGCCGAAATCGGCCTGTTGCAGCAGCTGCAGCAGCAGCTCGGCCTGCGCGACCTGGCCCAGCCGCTGGGACAGGTGCGCCACGTTTACAGTCACTTTCGCCTGCAGCTGTATGCTTACCGGATACTTCTGGGTGGCACGGCCGATCTGCCGGCCGATTGGCGCTGGCTGACGCCAGAACAATTGTCTGCCTGGCCGCTGCACGGCAGTCATGCCAAAATCCTGCCGCTTTTGTCCGCCGCGCCGGGCAGGGCGTTGTCTCTTGCCAAGGAAGCGTTGTGCCCATGTCCGATGTCCCCCTGTTGACCCGTACGGCACAGGTTGAACAGCTGGCGTGCCAGCTGGCCCGTGAAACGGTTATTGCCGTTGATCTGGAAGCCGATTCGATGCATTCCTACCAGGAGAAGGTCTGCCTGTTGCAGTTCTCCTGGCAGGATCAGACCGCCCTGGTCGATCCGCTGGCCGGAGCCGATCTGGCGGCGCTGCGGCCGCTCATGGCTGATGGCGCCATCACCAAGATCTTTCATGCCGCCGATTATGATATCCGCTGTCTGGCGCGTGATTGCGCCATAGAGGTGCGTGGCCTGTTCGATACCATGGTGGCCTGTCAGTTGCTGGGCGAGGAGCGGGTGGGTCTGGCCGATGTGCTGAAGAAGTATTTTGCCATTGAGCTCGACAAAAGCTGCCAGCGGGCCGACTGGTCACAGCGGCCGCTGCCGGAGAAGATGTTGCGCTATGCCGCCGAGGACACGCGCCATTTGCAGCGGCTGCTGGCGGTGCTGCGGCCGCAGTTGGAGGAAAAAGGCCGTCTGGCCTGGGCGCGGGAGGAGTTCGCCCTGTTGGAGCGGGCGCGTTTCCGGCCCCAGGAAGGACCGGCGGTGCTGCGTTTCAAGGGCGCGGCAGTGCTGCCGCCGGCTCAGCTGGCGGTGTTGCAGACCCTGCTTGAATGGCGCGAAACCGAGGCCTGCCGCCGTGATTGTCCGCCTTACAAGGTGATCGGCAACCGGGAGTTGCTGGCGCTGGCCCAACAGCAGCCAACGGACGAGGCGGCACTGGATAAGCTGGTGGAAGTGCCGGCGCGGCTGCGCCAGCGTTATGGCAAGGCGCTACTGCGTCAGGTTGTTGCCGGTCAGGCCGTGCCGGCGGAACGCTGGCCACGCTTTGCGCGCGGTGAGCGCCAGCCGCGTGATCCGGCGATGGAGGCGCGACTGGCGCGGCTGAAGAAATGGCGCGCGGCCAAGGCGGAGCAGCTCGGGCTGGAGCCGGGGATTCTGATCAACAATGCCAGTCTTGAACAGCTGGCGGCGGAGCAACCCCGCCAGCTGTCGCAGCTTGAGGGCCTCAAGGACTGGCAAAAAACCGAACTGGCTGCCGAGCTGCTGCCCTTGGTGCAGAACTAAGCGAACGGCCATAAATTGGTGAAGTCGCAAAAGGTCTGTTCATGATCTTTTTGCGCGCCCATTCCTGGATGCGGTGATGACTGCTGAAGACATCACCGGCTTGTCGGTTCGGCCGCGTGGTCACGGCTGGTGTCGCTCCAAAGCTGTCAACCGCCGGATCAGGAACTGGTGAGACTGGCGGGTGGTGCCGGCGGGCCGAAGGCCGCCGCCACCAGCTCATCAATCAGCGGCAGATTGTCGCGCAGTGCCGGCCACTGCAGTCGTTTGAGATCGAGATAGTGGCACTGGCGCTGGCTTTGCTCCCAGCTGTCGGGGTTGGTCAGCAACGAGTGGCTGAGGAAGACCGTTTCCACCAGCGGCTGGAATTCGCGGGCTTCGGCCGGATGCTGATAGTGGCGGATAACGCTGTGCAACTGTGGCGCCAGATTCCAGCGGCGCGCCAGCAGGGCACCGGCGTTCTGATGAAACTTCTGCACCAGGCGCGCGGTTTCGCCGCTGCTGCGGTCGGCGCTGTCGAGCAGTTCCAGCAACAGCACCTTGCCCAGATTGTGCAGCAGGCCGCAGGTGTAGGCCAGCTGATCATCGCCGCCGAGCTGGGCGGCGATCTGCTGGCTCAGGCAGGCACAGCGCAGACCGTGCTGCAGCAGCTGCAGCACCGTTTCGGGCTGGCGCGGCCGGCTGGCGGTGGCGGCCTTGGCATGCAGAATGCCCAGCAGGTAATCGCTGCTGTAGAGTGTGCGGGCCTGTGCCAGGGTGGCGGCCTGGCCGTGCTCGGGGCCAATGCCGGAATTGACCACCCGCAGCAGCGAAGCGGTCAGGATCGCATCGTTGCGCACCAGCTCGAACAGCTCCGCGGCGGGCTGCGGTTGCTGCCACAATTGATCAAGACGTTTGACGCTGACAGGCAGCAATGGCAGGTTCAGGCCGCTGGAAACAATACGCTGAGCCAGCTGACGCAGCAGCTCGTCGTCGCTGGTTGCCGGGTTGGCGCCAGCGAGAATCTGTTTGAGAGCGTCCTCCTCGCTGATGCGGATGGGGCCTTCGAGGGCTTCGCGCGGCAGCTGATCGGCAAACTCAAAGGTGCCCTGGGTCCAGCTCAGGGCGTCGGCCAGGGCCGCGGTGGCCAGCTGTGACAGGGCCAGCTGCAGCTGCTGCCGGTCGAAGATGTTCTTTTTCAGCAGGCTGTCGGTGAAGGTAAGGCCGTTGCGTTTGCTGTCCTGCAGCAGGAAGCCGGCCCAGGCCGTGGTCAGATCGCCACGCTGGACCAGATATTCTCCGACCCGTTCGCCCCCCTTGTTGGAGGTGAGGTAGATCAGGTGGCCGTGATTGAAATACAGCCGCTTGCACAGACCCTCCCGACACAGGGTCAGGGTGCCGGTACGCTGTTGCAGGGCACAGCCGCGCAATAGCTCCGCCAGCGAAATCTGATTGAGGTTTCCGGTCTTGCGGTTCATTCCGGCGCTCCATCTTGATGAACGGGGGGGCGGTGTCTGGCGCCGTGCACGACGCCGGTTAGGCGACAGAATAACAGGCTTGGCGGCGGACGCCCAGAGCTGCGAAGCATTTTTTGCGCCTGCGGTTTCACTTTTGGTTGAGGGATTCCTATGAGCGGGCTGGCTCTGGCGCTGATCGTTTTTTCCGCCCTGATGCATGCGGTCTGGAATCTGCTGGTCAAACGCAGCAGTGACAAGACCGTGTTTATCTGGTGGATGTTTGTCTGCTCCGGCAGCCTGCTCAATCTGCTGGTGTGGCTGCAAACCGGCCAACTGCCCCGACCGCCGCTGGCCACCCTGGTTCTGGCGCTGGGGGCCGCCTGCAGTTTTGTGGCCTATCACTGGTGTAACGGCGTGGCCTACAGCCGCGGGGATCTGTCGTTGGCCTATCCTTTGTCACAGACCTCCATGATCTATACGCCGTTGTGGGCTGTGCTGTTCCTGGGCGAGCAACTGCGGCCGGGTGGCATTGTCGGCATCCTGCTGGTGCTGGTGGGAGCCTATGCCGTGCAACTGCCCGACCTGACCCGCGCCAACCTGCTGCGGCCATTGCGCAATCTGGGTCAGCCGGCAGTGCGCGCCGCTCTGCTGGCCGGACTGATCTACTCCGTCGGGGTGGTGCTCGACAAGTTGGGCATCACCAGCTATTCGCCGCTGTATTTTACCCAGCTGCTGGTTACGGTTATGCTGGTGTTGATGACGCTCAATCTGCTGCGGCCCTGCTATCGCGGCCGGGTGCTGGCCTGTTTGCGGCGCGATGGTCGCCTGATCGCCCTGTCCGGTCCGGTGATGCTGGGCTCGTTTCTGAGCTTCCGCTATGGCCTGAGCCTGGCGCCGGTCAGTTATGCCGTGCCGGTGCGGCAGGTGAGTCTGCTGTTCGGTGTGCTGTTCGGCGTGCTGTGTCTGCACGAGTCCTGCGGTCGCATCCGTTTTGGCGCGGCCCTGCTGATTCTGGTCGGCGTCTGTTTCATTCGCCTGGGAGGTTGATGGCATCATGGCAAAGCGCGCATTGGCGAACTTCTTTTTCGAGGTCGGCATGCTGAAACGCACGCCGCGCAGCGGTTTCCAGTTTTTGGGCTCCGGTGCCGAATCGGTGGCCGAACACAGCTTCCGTACCGCCACCATTGGTTACGCCCTGGCCCGCCTGGCGGGCGATGTGGATGCGGGTCGGGTGGTGCTGCTGTGCCTGTTTCACGATCTGCCGGAAGCCCGGCTGGGCGATCTGAACTACGTCAATAAAAAATATGTCCAGGCCGATGAACAACGGGCGGTGGACGATCTGGCCGCCACACTGCCTTTTGGCGATGACTACCGGGCCTTACTGGGGGAATTTAGCGCCGGGCAGACGGCGGAAGCCTGTCTGGCGCAGGATGCCGATCAGCTGGAGATGATTCTGGCCCTGAAGGAATATAAGGATCTCGGCAACCGTTATGCCGATGCCTGGTATCCCTTTGCCGTGCGACGACTGCAGACGGAACTGGCGCGGGAGCTGGCCGAAGCCATCTGGGAAACCGATTCGAGCCTGTGGTGGTTTGACGATGGCAGCGATTGGTGGGTGCATGGCCGGCGCCAGCCACCGGAGTCGCTGCCACCCGCTTCGACCGATCAGGGTTGACGCCCGTCGGTCAAAGTGTTAGTTGTACCGGCCGGAAATCTGACGGGCCCCGGCGGCCTTGGGAGAAAGCCATGCTTGATCTGAAATATGTTCGTGACCATCTCGATCTTGTAGAGCAGCGCCTGGCCCAGCGCGGTACCGCCATCAGCCTGGCCGACTTCCGTCAGCTGGATGCCCGGCGGCGCGAACTGCTCGGTCGCAGCGAAGCCCTGAAGGCGGAAAAGAATCAGGTCTCTGCTCTGATTGGCCGCAGCAAGGACAAGAGCGCGCTGCAGGATGAAATCGCCCGCATGAAGGCGGTGTCGGCTGAGATCAAGGAGCTCGACGACAGCCTGCGTCAGGTCAGCGATGACCTGCAGCAGCGGCTGATGCTGATTCCCAATCTGCCCCACGAAGACTGCCCTGTCGGCGCTGGCGAGGAGGACAATCTGGTGGTGCGCCACTGGGGTGAGCCGCCGGCCTTCGGGTTTGAGCCCAAACCGCACTGGGAGCTG
The DNA here is from genome assembly GCF_900101955.1 of Desulfuromonas thiophila. NCBI lineage: Bacteria > Pseudomonadati > Thermodesulfobacteriota > Desulfuromonadia > Desulfuromonadales > Desulfuromonadaceae > Desulfuromonas > Desulfuromonas thiophila. The sequence continues at coordinate 143,228 of NZ_FNAQ01000003.1, forward strand.
GGCGAACAGCTCGATATTCTTGACTTTGAACGGGCTGGCAAGCTGACCGGCGCCCGCTTTGCCCTCTACAAAGGGGCCGGCGCCCGCCTCGAACGGGCCTTGATCAATTTCATGCTCGACCTGCATACCGAGCGGCACAAATATGTTGAAATGCTGCCGCCCTTTATGGTAAACAGAGCCTCCATGACGGGGACGGGGCAGTTGCCCAAGTTCGAGGATGACCTGTTTCATGTTGAAGGTCCGGATTATTTCCTGATCCCGACGGCCGAGGTTCCGGTAACCAATATTCACCGGGACGAAATTCTTGCGGCCGAACAGTTGCCTCTGTGCTACACCGCCTATACCCCCTGCTTCCGCAAGGAAGCCGGAGCTCATGGCCGCGATACCCGCGGTCTGATCCGTCAGCACCAGTTCAATAAGGTTGAGCTGGTCAAGTTTGTCCAGCCGCAGGATTCTGATGCCGAGCTGGTCAGGCTGTTGACGGACGCCGAAGCCGTGCTGCAGCAACTGGGCCTGCCCTACCGGGTAGTCGACCTGTGCACCGGCGATATCGGCTTCTCGGCAGCCCGTACCTTCGATATCGAGGTCTGGTTGCCGGGCCAGCAGGCGTACCGTGAAATCTCGTCCTGTTCCAATTTTCGCGATTTTCAGGCGCGCCGCGCCGGCATTCGCTATCGGCCACAGGAGGGCGCCAAGCCCGAGTTCGTGCATACGCTCAACGGTTCCGGTCTGGCTGTCGGGCGAACGCTGGTGGCGGTGCTGGAAAACTACCAGCAGGCCGATGGCCGGGTAGGTATTCCCGAGGCTCTGCGCCCTTATATGGGCGGAATGGAAGTGATCGGATAAGCGTTCGGTAACGGAGGAGTGGCCGAGTGGTTTAAGGCGGCGGTCTTGAAAACCGTTGAACGAAAGTTCCGTGGGTTCGAATCCTACCTCCTCCGCCAACTTGACCAGAAAGATCGCTGCTTGCCTGAAAAGGTCAGCCGCTGAACAAAGTACGACAGAAAACCCATGCGGAGAGATGGCCGAGTCGGCTGAAGGCGCTCGCCTGCTAAGCGAGTGTACGGGGTAAACCCGTACCGAGGGTTCGAATCCCTCTCTCTCCGCCATTTTTAGAAAAAAGTCGGTTGACAAACCGACGAAAAAAAGCGATAAAGCACAGCCATTGCGCCGCTAGCTCAGCTGGATAGAGCGTCTGACTACGGATCAGAAGGCCAGGAGTTCGAATCTCTTGCGGCGCGCCATTAAAGACAACGGGTTACAGCTCAAAAGGCTGTAGCCCGTTTGCGTTTCAGTTCTGGTTGTCAAGAACGTTGGCACCGGTGTTTGCTTGAGATACCTACAGGGGGCTGTGGTTAACAACCGCAGCCCCCTGAACCGTTTTTCCGCCGCCGGTTTTGGGCCACAGGCCTTATTGCGCGGCGGCGTTGGCCTGCGAAGCATAGGCCTGCAGCAGACTTTCGGCCGCGATCTGGTTGAATCCGTGGGTTTGCCCCGGTACGGCGGCAAACCGCATGCCGTGCCAGACAAAGCCATCCTTCAGCAGCAGGGCCAGGGCGACCGGCTGCGGAGCCTCAGCCGATCCCCGCATGACACGCAGCAGCAGTTCGTGGCCGTAGGCCTCGATAATGCGGCTGCGTTCTGCAGCCTCGGTGGGCGGGATCAGCCCCTCCAGACGGGCACCTGCCTGGGCTGGCTGGGAAGCGAAGAACTGATACTGGTCATCAAGCCCGGTTTGCAGTCCCAGGTAATAGCGCGAGCCTTCAGGAAAGAGGACGTCTTCCGGCAAGTTGAGACCGAGTTCACTGGCGAAGGCGTTAAGCGGCAGGCCGGCAACGTCCTGCGACAGCAACCCATGCATCAGACGGCGATGGCCCGTCCCGACCGTTTCCAGAATCAGGTTGCCATCGTTCTGAATCGTCATGTGCTGCGCGCTGTTGCCCGTCAACCACACCCAGCCATTGGGACCGAGGTGGTACAGACCGCTGCCGGCCAGTTCTTCCGGGCTGCGCTGTTGCCAGCTGCCGGTAGCGGCAGTGAACGAGAAGGTCCGCCGGTCCAGCAGGTATGTGCCGTTTGTCAGGGTAGCGCCGAACAGGTCGAGCCGGCACACCGGGTTGCCGTCCAGTCTCAGATAATAATAGCCACTGGCAAGGGCCTCGCGGGCGCTGATGGGCTCGAAGGGCAGGGCCCAGCGGGCCAGAACGCTACGCGGTTGTTCCCCGGCCAGCAGGGCTTCCAACGCCTGCTGCCGGGCGTTGTCGTCGGTTTGCTGTTCAACGGAGGCATAATCGAAGGCGTGCTGGGCCAGCTGTGCCAGGGCGGCGGCTGTTGCCTCAATCGTCGTCGAGCCTTCGGTTTCGCTCGCTACCTGCTGGTAGCGTGCCAGAAAACCGGGCAGCGACTGGCCGACAATGCGGCCAAGACGCTGTAGCCGGGCGTATTCCTCCGGCTGATCGTCACCCTCGGCGGCAGCAAGGTAATCGCGGAACAGGCTGGCGGCAGTTCCCAGTTCGCCCCGCACAATCAGGTCGGCCTCCTCCATGCTCATGGCTGGATGACGCAACAGGCGGCCATGCACCAGCGTGGTCAGCGGGCTGATGAAGACTGCGCCGTCAGTGGTTAACTGGCGGTAGGCGCCCGGCGGAGCGCTCAGGATAAAATCATCCTGCGCCAGTTCTGTGCCAGTGTCCTCGTGCAGCAGGGTTTGTCCGGCGACAATCTGTGCCACCAGCGGCGCGTTTTCCGCCCAGGCCGGCTCAAGCCGTTCCAGGCGGAAGCCGCCAGAGGCATCACTCAGGGCGCTGGGTTCATTGTCGTCACAGATGAAGTTTTCATTGAGATCCAGACAGACCAGGGCCCGCTCGCAATAGCCATCCGCAACCCTGCCGGACAGCGACAGGCTCTGGTTGAGGTGGCAGCTGCCGTCGTCACCACAACCGTGCAGCAGAAAACTCAACAAAAACAGGCCGGAATACAGAATTCGCATGCGTGAAACTCCTCCGCAGGGTTATGAAGAATGCGCACCGTTGCCCAATAACCAGGTTGGTTTTTGCGGGAACAGGCTTCAGAGAGTAGCCGATTTGCGGGAGCGGTGCTCGCCGGTGCCGTCAATACAGCTGACCCTGCTGGCGGGCGTAATCCTGCAGCACGGCGATGGCTTCGCTGCGGCACAGATCGGTGACGACGGCAATGCCGCGCTGCTGCAGTTTGTCCTGCCAGCGGTCGGGCTTGTCGCCCTCGTCGAAGCCGATGGCGCGCGCATCCTCATCGCGGGCGCCGCACAGCAGGCGATGGATGCCGGCCCAGGGGAGGGCGCCGAGGCACATGGCGCAGGGTTCGGTGGAGCTGACCAGTTCGAAACGGCGCGGCGGCAGCAGATCGAGCCGGTGCTGGCCAAGACGCTGCTGGGCGCGCATCAACGCAACCATTTCGGCGTGCGCGGCCGAGCAGCAGCTGGGGATGACACGGTTGACACCGGCACAGATCAGCGCGCCGCTGTCGGCATCGAAAACGGCGGCGGCAAAGGGGCCGCCAGCGGTTTCCGTGGCGGTCGTCTGGCTGTTGCGGCGGGCCAGCGCCAGTACCCAGCGCATGCGCGCGGTGGCACCGGCCAGGATCGGCACCTCCCGCTCGGCTTGGAGCAGCCAGGTCGGCAGGGACAGACAGCATTGCGCAAAGGGGGCAAGATTCATGGTGGCTCCTGAGGCTGGGGTTTTCCTGGGTGACGCGGGCGTGTCCGTGGCGCTATGTTCGGTATTGGCTGGTGAATACTGCGAGGCGCATTCCGGCTGATTCTTCCATAAAAAAAGGTTCCTGCCCATGCCCTCTGCTTCCGTTCAGCTGCAGCAGCAGCGTGCCACGCTGCTGGTGGTCTGCATTGCCCAGTTTCTGATGCCGTTCATGATGTCGGCGGTGGGCATTGCTCTGCCGACCATCGGTCTTGAGTTCGGGGCCAGCGCCCGCCAGCTGGGACTGGTGGAAACGGCCTATGTGGCGGCGGCGGCCATGTGTCTGCTGGGCATGGGACGGCTGGGTGATATCTGCGGCCGGCGGCGCATCTTCCGCCTGGGGCTGGTGCTGTTCAGCCTGACCGGTGGTCTGATTGCCCTGGCGCCGACCATTGTCACGGTGATCGGATTGCGCTTTGCCCAGGGGGTTGGCGGTTCGATGGTGATGGCTACTACCATGGCCATGGTCATCACGGCCTTTCCCGAAGGGCAGCGCGGCCGGGCGCTGGGGATTGCCGTGGCGGCCGTCTATGCCGGCATTTCCTGTGGGCCCTTTTTCGGCGGCTTGCTGGTATCGGCGCTGGGCTGGCGTGCCCTGTTCTGGCTGGTGCCGCTGCTGGGCGGACTGGCTTTTGTGGTTGCCAGTCGTCATTTGGCAGTCGAGGCGGCGGCTGCCGCCGGGGAGCCGCTGGATGTGCGTGGCTGGCTGGTTTATGCCCTGGCCATTGGTTTGCTGGTGGTGGCCGCGACCCGTTTGCCGCAGCCCTGGGCCTGGCCGCTGTTGTTGGCGGGCGCGTTGCTGCTGGGGCTGTTTGTGGTGCTGCAGGCCCGCACGCCTTATCCGCTGCTGCAGGTGGCGCTGTTGCGCCATAACGCCGCCTTTGCCCTGGGGAATCTGGCCGCGCTGCTCAACTATGCCGGCACCTTCGGGCTGACCTTTTTTCTGAGCCTGTATCTGCAACTGTTGCGCGGCTACAGCCCGCGCGAAGCTGGCAGCTTGCTGTTGCTGCAACCGCTGGTGCAGGCGCTGCTTTCGCCCCTGTGCGGTCGCTGGTCGGACCACTGGCCGGCCCAGCGCCTGGCCACGGCCGGCATGCTGTTGTGCGCGCTGGGATTGTGGCAGGCTTCGCGCATTGATCTGCACACGTCGCTGGCCGGCCTGGTGGTGCTGTTGCTGGTGCTGGGGGCCGGTTTTGCCCTGTTTTCATCGCCCAATACCCGGGGGGTGCTCAGCAGTGTACCAGCCAGACATCTTGGCATGGCCTCGGGGCTGGCGGCGGCCATGCGTACTCTGGGGATGACCGGCAGTATGGCGCTGATTCTGCTGTTGCTCAATCACCATCTGGGCGCCACCGTCATCGGTGTCGCCCAGGCGCCGGCCTTTCTGGCCGCCATGACGGCGAGTCTGCGGCTGTTTGCCGGGCTCTGTCTGCTGGCGGTGCTGGTGTCCGGTTCGCGGTGGTGGCGCGGCTGATGGAATCGCGGCAAAAAGGGTCAGACACTTTCGCGATGCTTGAGCCTTGTTGCCGCGGATGATAGATTGTGCATTCGATCGCAGCGTTTCCCGCAGTTCTCTCACATCTCGTTGTCAGCAGGAGTTGAGTGCATGAAGAATCTGTCGTTGCAAGTCAAGGTCATCGCCGTCGGGGTGCTGCTGCCGACCCTGCTGCTGGCCGGTCTGTTTACCGCCTATGTTCGCCAGACGCGGCAGGATACGGTTGCTACCTTTGTCGAAAAGGCCCGTGCCATTACCGTGACGGTCGAGTCGACTCGCCAGGGCATGGAAGATCTGTACCAGAAGGGGGTATTCACCACCGCCATGCTGCGGCAGTTCGCCGATCAGGGTCAGACGGATCAGCTGATTTCCGCCGTGCCGGTGGTAGCCGCCTGGCGGGCCGCCATGCGGGAAGCCCAGAACGGTGGCTATGAATTCAAGGTGCCCAAGTTCAAGCCGCGTAATCCGGCCAACGAGCCCGATGCCCTGGAGGCGCGGGTACTCAACCTGTTTCGCGACCAGAAGCTGGGTGAGTATTACGAAATCGATGAAAGCCGCAACGCCGTGCGCTACTTCCGTCCGGTGGTGCTGTCGCAGAACTGCATGGTCTGTCACGGCGATCCGGCTACCTCTCAAGCCCTGTGGGGCAACGACAGGGGGCTCGATCCCACCGGTGGCCGGATGGAAAACTGGCGCGTGGGCGAGATTCACGGCGCCTTTGAGGTTATCCAGTCGCTTGACGAGGCCGACGCCCGCCTGGCTGCCATTTTGTGGAAGAGCAGTGGTGCGGTGCTCGGCAGTCTGCTGGTTTATGCCCTGCTGATTGCCGTCTTCTTCATCCGCCACGTCAGCCGGCCGCTGGGTGAAACGGTCGCCATGGTCGAAGCCCTGGGGCAGGGCAATCTGAACCAGCGTCTGGCGGTGAACAGCGGCGACGAGATCGGCCGCCTCGGGCGGGCCATGAACGGCTTTGCCGACAACCTGCGCGACGAGATCCTCACCGCCTTCCAGCGGCTGGCCGAAGGCAACTTCACCTTCGAAGCCCAGGGCCTGATCCGTCAGCCGCTGAGCCAGGCCAATCTGGCCCTCAATGACAGCATGGGGCAGGTCCGTATCGCCGGCGATCAGATCAGCGCCGGCGCCGACCAGATCAGCGATACCAGCCAAGCCCTGTCGCAGGCCGCCACCGAACAGGCCAGCTCGCTCGAAGAAATCAACAGTTCCATGACCGAAATGGCCTCACGCACCAAACAGAACGCCGACAACGCCGTCCAGGCCAACCAACTCGCCGGCGACGCCTGCCAGGCGGCGGCCAAAGGCAACCGCCAGATGCAGGAAATGGTCAGCGCCATGGCCGAGATCAACACCTCGGCCCAGAATATTTCGCGCATCATCAAAGTCATCGACGAAATCGCCTTCCAGACCAACCTGCTGGCCCTTAATGCCGCCGTCGAAGCCGCCCGCGCCGGCCAGCACGGCAAAGGCTTCGCCGTTGTCGCCGAAGAAGTACGCAACCTCGCCGCCCGCAGCGCCAAAGCCGCCAGCGAAACCGCCGAACTCATCGAAGGCGCGGTACAAAAAGCCAGCAATGGTACCCAGATCGCTGAAAGTACCGCCGAGGCCCTCACCGGCATCGTCCAGGGCATCACCAAGGTTTCCGACCTGGTGGGCGAGATCGCCGCCGCCAGCGACGAACAGACCCAGGGCATCAGCCAGATCAGCATTGGCTTGAGCCAGATCGACGAAGTCACCCAGCAGAACACCGCCAACGCCGTCGAATGCGCCGCTACTGCCGAGCAGCTGGCGGCCCAGGCCCAGCAGCTGCAGGAGATGCTGGCCCGCTTCACCCTCTACCAGCAGGCCGCAGTGCGGCCGCCGGCCCGTCCTGTTGCCCCGGCACGCCAGCCTGCCGCGTCAGCGCCGGCCAGGCGGCAGTCGGCCCTGAAAGCCCCGTCCGACAGCTGGGGCGGTGGCCAGGCCGGTCGGCCGCAGAAACCGGCTGAAATGATTGCGCTGGACGACGATGAGTTCGGGCGCTTCTGACGACCCGCCCTCACCGGTATGAACACCACAACACCCGCTGTCAGCCTGCTGACAGCGGGTGTTGTGCGTTTGGCCGGCGGGAGCTGTCTCAGCCCAGCGGGCGACCCTCGCCGGCAGTCTCACGGGTCTGGCCGTCGCGGATCTGGTAGAGACGCCTGAAGGTGGGAATGATCTTTTCGTCGTGGGTGACGACAATGACGGCGGTTTCGAATTGCTGCGCCATGTTGTTGAGAATGGCGATGACCGCCAGAGCCCGCTCACTGTCGAGCGGTGCGGTGGGCTCGTCGGCCAGAATCACCGGCGGCTGGTTGATCAGACCCCGCGCGATGGCGACGCGCTGCTGTTCGCCGCCGGACAGCTGGGCCGGCAGGGCACGGGCGCGGTGCTGCACGTCGAGGGCCTCCAGCAGTTCCCCGGCCCGCCGGCGGGCAACGGCGTTGGCGGTGCCGGCCAGCATGGCCGGCAGGGCAACATTGTCGCAGACGTCGAGGAAGGGAATCAGGTAGGGCGCCTGAAAGACAAAACCGATGCGGTCGCGCCGCAGGGCGCGCAGATCGCGCACCCGCCAGCCGTTGTCGTAGATGCAGTCGTCACCCAGCACCATGCGGCCACTGCTTGGTTCGATGACCGCGCCCAGGCACTTGAGCAGGGTGCTCTTGCCGCTGCCGGAGGGGCCGATGAGGCCGACCACCTCGCCTGCCGCCACCTGCAGATCAACCTGGCGCAGGGCCTGCACGGCCGTTTCGCCCTGGCCATAACGCTTGCTGAGCGCCTTGATGCGGATGCCGCCCGCCATGTTCAGCCTCCGATGGCCTGGGCCGGATCGACCCGCAGGGCGGCATGGATAGCTACCAGTGACGCCAGCAGGCAGATCAGTACCACGGCGGCCAGGCCGGTCAGGGCATCCTGCGGCATTAGCAGGACATGTTTGGGAAAATAGGGTGCGCTGTAACTGGCGGTGATGTTGCCGACGCTGAAACCGATCAGGCCCAGGGCAACGGACTGCTGCACGATCATGGCGGCAATGGTGCGGTTGCGGGTGCCGATCAGCTTGAGCACGGCGATCTCGCGAATCTTGCCGAGGGTGAGGGTGTAGATGATGAAGGCGACGATGGCGGCGCTGACCAGGGCCAGAATGACCAGAAACATGCCAATCTGGCGCGCGCTGGTGGCGATGAGCTTGCCGACCAGAATGCCTTCCATCTGGCTGCGGCTGTAGACGGTGAGGCGTTTCCAGCGGCGGATCTGTTGGGCGGTCTGTTCGGCATCGGCGCCGGCGGTCAGTCGCACCAGTACGGCGTTGACGTAGGGGTTGACGCTCTGCCCGGCAATGACCGCCGGCAGCAGATCGGGCCGGCCCGGCGGATTGTACAGCGGGCTGGCGGCAATGCGGCGGCGCTGTTGCCAGAGGGCGTCGTTGTCTTTGAGAAACTGTGCCTGCTGGGCGTCACGCAGGGAAATGAACAGCATCGGATCGCCGCTGGACGACACCATGCGGCGCGTCAGGCCGACAACGCGGTAACGGGTGCGGCGGATCTGCACCTGCTGGCCCAGTTGCAGACCGCTGGCCTGATCGGCCACCGCTTCGTAATGGTTGCGGCTGAGATGGCGGCCGGCGATGAGTTGGGGTGGCCAGCCCGGCGTGCCGGGGCCACCCGGCGCGATGCCGCAGACCAGCACGCGCAGGTCACGCTGGTCCTGGCGTACCTGCATGGTCAGATAGGTGACGTTTACGGCCTCGCTGACGCCGGGCAGGGCGCGGATACCGCGCCACAGATCATCGTACAGGCTCGATGGTTCGGCGTAGGGACCGAGGGTGTCGCGTTGTACCACCCACAGATCGGCGCCGCTGTTGTCGAGCAGTACGCGGGCGTCGTCCACCATGCCACGGTAGACCCCGGCCATCACCAGGGTCACACCGATCAGCAGACCCAGCCCCATGCCGGTAAAGACGAATTTGCCCCAGCTGTGCAGGATGTCGCGGCCGGCCAGGCTGATCATGGCCGTAGCGCCGCGGTCAGCTGTGCGACCGGCCGCAGGCGGCTGCCGGGCCGCAGGGCTTTGGCGCTGTAAAGGACCAGTTCGTCGCCCGCCCGCACACCCTGGGTGACCTGGACGAAGCCATCGAGGTCGCTGGCGCCGGTGATGACCGGAACGAAGCTCGCCTTGCCCTGCCGCTTCTGCCACACGCCGGTCTGGCCACCCTGGCGCTGCAGGGCGGCCTGGGGAATGACCGGCGTCGGTTCCAGCGGCGGCAGCAGCACCGTCACCTCGGCCAGTTCACCGATAGCGGGCAGCGTCGGTGGCAGTGGCGCGAAGCCAACCTTGGCCAGCAGTTCCTCGGTGATGGCATCGGCCAGGGGCTCCTGGCGCAGCACCAGGCCTGCCAGCTCCTGCTGCGGCCGGGAACGCAGCGCGATTCGTGCCGCCAGACCGGCCTGTAGCCTGCCGGCATGCAGCTGATCAAAACGCACCTCCAGCCGCAGACTGTTCGGGTCGATCAGCTCAAGTACCGTTTGACCGGCCACCAGGGTCGAGCCGGGGTCGGTGTCGCGGCGGACGACCAGGGCGTCCACCGGCGCGCGCAACTCCAGATGGTGCTGCTGGGCCCTGAGGGCCTGCAGGTCGGCCTGCAGCCGTTGCTGCTCGGCCAGTGCCGCCGCCAGTCCGGCTGCGGCCAGAGCGGCCTCGTGCTGTCGATCGAGCAGCTGTTCGGCGCTGACGGCCTGTTGCTGTTGCAGCAGCTGGTAGCGTTGCCGTTGACGTTCGGCGTAGTCCAGCTGGGCGCGGGCTTCGCGCTGACGGGCGGCATTCTGCTGCAGGGCCGCCTGCTGGGCCAGGATGCGTGCCTCCAGGTCCACCGGATCCATGCGCGCCAACAGCTGGCCGGCCGCGACGCGTTCGCCCACCCGCACCGACAAGGTGGCCAGACGGCCCGGCTGGGTCGGACCGATGCGGTAGCGGTGGCGGGCCTCCACCTGGCCGATGCCGAACAGGGCCGGCTGCAGGGCGCGCTGCTCCACCCGCACCAGCGTCACGGCCACCGGTGCCAGTGGCCCGCTGCGCAGGGCGACATGGACCAGTAATCCCAACAGGGGCAGCAGCAGGGCCACAAGGCCGAGGCTGCGGCGGGACGGGGTCGGAATCGTCATGGAAGGCTCCGCGAGAAAGGGAATGCGGCCGGCTGCAGGCCAGCTTGGAGGCGTTGATTACCTGGCCGTCAGCTGAAGGCAGCTTCCAGCAACAGTACTGTGCCAGCAGCGAAAGGACATGCCCTTGATCGGGATCAAAAAACAACGCACATTCTGGGGTTGTGTCCGAGTATGTGCGTTATCACCGTTTCGTGTCTTCAGGGGTTTGTTGAGTTGGCTGTCGCAGAGGTTTCAGTCCTTCCAGTGAATGCAGGACACCGGACAGGGGTCCATGGCCTCGTTCTGGATGTCGGCCTCGCTGGCGCCGGCGCTGTTGTAGCATTCGGCCTTGCCGCTGTCGGCAAAGCGGAACACCTCGGGCAGGTTTTCGATACAGAGGCCACAGCTGATGCATTCGTCGGGATCGACCCAGGCGGTTCTGGCCATAACGGAAACTCCTTTGCGGTGCGGGTGAGAAGCAGGGTGGCCGCCGGCCGGCCGCAGCGAGCGACCGGGACGACAGTTGCCAGTATAGACCGGCAGCGGGCTGGCGCAAGGCGCCGCGCCAGCCCGCTTTTGATCTGGCCCTGCAACAGCAGCTGTTTGCGTTCAGCGCCCTGGCCACCGGCCGGCTGATTCGGCAACCGCTGGCGTGGCTGATAGCGATGATACAGGCGCTGGAGCGCGGTCAGCTCGACCCGCGCGCCCTCAACTGACCGGCGGTTACGACTCCTTCTTGCCGGCCCAGACGGGATCCCAGGAAAACTGTTGGCGCAGGCGTTCTTCAGGGCGCTGCTGATAGAACTCCTCGGCGCTGAAGGCGAAGTGGTAGTCCTGCAGATAGTCCATCAGCAGTCTGGCGGCGGCGTTAAGCTGGCGGATCTGTTCGGGATCGGCGTTGCTGTTGGCATCGGGATGGTGTTTGCGCACCAGCTGGCGATGGCGCTGGCGGATCTGGCGGATGCTGAGGCGGTCGCTTTCGTGAAAGCCGAATTGGTGCAGCGCTTTTTTGAGGTCATCGTAGGTCATAAAGGGTTTCAGGGCCGGCGGCAGGCAAAGGGGAGCGACAAGAACAAGACCGCGCGTGACCGGCTCAGTGGCCGGTGGCGTGGCACAGCTTCAGCAGTTCCTCCGCCTCGGGAAAGCGGCGCTGTTCCAGACGGGAGAAAATCGCTGAGCCATCAAGGAAAACGGCGAATTCGCTTTTCTGTGGACCCGCAGTGATCTCGATGCGGGCTTGGGGCAGGGCGTTCTGCAATTCGGCGGCGAGACTCGCCGCGCGGGGTTTGTGGCCTCAGGAGGCGCAATAGACGATCTGAAGCTGCATGGCCGGATCTCCTTGGCGGGTTGCCCCTGGGTGGCAGCGGGCGAGCGGATGAATCCGCTGAGGGTGCGGTCAATCCGCTCGCGGGCGGCGAGAGGTTGCGGCGATTATTGCGGGGCCAACCGGCGGCTGTCAATGCCGAAGCCGACGCGGCCGGCGACACGGAAACTGGTGGCCAGAGGCAGAATGGCGCGGCGGGCAGGAGGCTGGCAGAACCTGGGCGGGACGACGAGCTTACTGGCGCGCCAGTCGCCAATTGGGCGCTACGGCCGTGTCGGTGCTGCGCCAGGGATTGATGTCGAGGCCACCACGGCGGGTATAGCGGGCGTAGACGCTCAGTTGGGTCGGCCGGCAGCAGCGCAGCACATCGGTGAAGATGCGTTCGACGCACTGTTCGTGAAATTCGTTGTGCTGGCGGAAGGAGATCAGGTAGCGCAGCAGGCCGGCGTGGTCGATGGCCGGGCCGCGATACTGCAGCCACAGGCTGGCCCAGTCGGGCTGCGAGGTGATCAGGCAGTTGCTTTTGAGCAGATGGCTGTAGAGCTGTTCCTCCACCTCTGGAGCGGCAGGCGCACAGGACAACAGGCCGCTGTCCACCTGATAGCGGTCGATGGCGATGTCGAGATCGTCAAGGCACTGGCCGGTCAGCTGGCCAACCTGCCAGGTCGCCACATCGTCGGGATGGCTCAGGCTGAGGGTCACGGCAGTGCCGGCCACCGCGCTCAGATCGCGTCGCAACTGGTCGGCCACGGCGCCCATGGTGGCGAATGCCGTCTGGTTGTAGCTGTTGAGGTAGAGCTTGAGGGATTTCGATTCGATCAGATTGGGGCTGTGACAGGGCACCCGCAGCTGCAGCAGCGCCACCACCGGTTTGCCCTTGGGATTGAGCCATGACAGCTCATAGCCGTTCCACAGATCTTCGCCGACAAAGGGCAGCGGGGTGTCGATGCCCAGCTCGGCACGCTTGAGCTGGCGCGGCACGGGACAGAGCAGACCGCTGTCGTAGCGGTCGGTATAGCGGGTCGGTTGGCCCAGGGGCAGGTGCTCCAGCGGATTCATGAGGTCTCCTCGTCGTCCGGCGGGTTTTCCAGCAGGCGCTGCAGCTGGCGGGCGCTGGCGCGCGGCAGGGGCTGGCCGTCGATGGGGCTGCGCAGACCCTGCTGGCGCCGGCTGCGCGGAAACACATAGCACAGCAGCGGAAAATCCTGATCGTCGATACTCAGCAGATGTTGCTGCTCCTGCTGGTGGGCGTCGGCCGGCGCGGCGGTAAAGGCAATGTCCTGCTGGTTGAGAAAGATTTCCACCTCGTCCGGGTCATCGGCGAACAGATGCAGCTCGATGAGGCTGTGGGGCGTCAGTTCGCCGCGCAGCACGTCGCCGGTCAGGTAGGGGCTGAACGGCTCCAGCCGCTGGAGAAACTCCAGCGCCAGATAGCGCATGGCGTCGAGCTGCTGGTCGGTGTCGGGCGGATTATACAGTGCCATCAGTTCGCGCAGCTGGGTGTGGATTTCCGTATTGGCGGGCAGGTAGTGGCCACGGCTGAGGGCCTGGTCGGAACCATAGGCCTTGCCGGCCTTGTGCTTGGCGGCGCTGTAGTCGAGACCTTCCTCGTAGATCAGGCGCGCCGCTTCGCGGGCGATAAGCTGGCGGATCTGCTGCTGATGGGGCATGATCGGCTCCGGTGCTGCCGGTTTGGCAACGCGAAGGGTTGTCGCGCGGGCAGGGGTCTGGTATCAAGGGCGAATCATCTTAGCGGTTTGGTCGGGCAAGTCAAGTCCACCGACCCCCTTCAGCCAATCCCGGTTTTTAGCGTTTTGGCGCCCTGCCGACTTCCGGCGCGGAGATCCTGTGACCAACGATGCCTTGGCGGCTGTTGTCCGCGATGAATATTACATGCAACTGGCCCTGGCCGAAGCCCGTCAGGCGCAGGCTTTGGGCGAGGTGCCCATTGGTGCGGTGTTGGTCCAGCACCAGCGGGTGCTGGCGCGCTGTGGCAACCGCCGCGAATTCTGGCAGGACCCCACCGCCCATGCCGAGCAGATTGTCCTGCGCGAAGCCGCCCGCCGGCTCGGTTCCTGGCGGCTGCTCGACTGTACCCTTTATGTGACGTTGGAGCCCTGCCTGATGTGCATGGGGGCCATTGTGCTGGCGCGGGTGCCGCGACTGGTGTTCGGTGCCCGCGATCCACGGGTCGGCGCCGTCGGTTCAGTATTCAATTTTGCTGCCGATCCTCACCTCAATCATGCTGTCCGTGTCACCGAAGGTGTTTGCGGTGTCGAATGTAGCGAAATGCTGTCGGGCTTTTTTCAGCAATTGCGTTCGCGTAAAAAAGCTGCTAAGTTCACGCCCTGATTTGTCGCTGCGGAGGGGTGTCCGAGAGGTCGAAGGTGACAGACTCGAAATCTGTTGTACCGCAAGGTACCGTGGGTTCGAATCCCACCCCCTCCGCCAGTTTTCTATAAACAAGGGCTTGACCGATACCGGTCAAGCCCTTGTTTTTGTTTGTGCAACCGCGCTTTGAAATCAGGGTTCAGAGGGTCAGGTCTCAGGCCTTGCCGCTGACTTCCTTCGGGCTGGCAACCGCCTTGACGATGCCGAACATCACCAGAACCGCCGGAACCAGCTGAGCGACAACGATCAGGCCGCAGAAGCCGAGGAACAACCAGACCAGCAGACCACTGTGGTCAGCGCGCTGCGTGGCAGCAAATACCGGCGAGGCAACCAGCAACAAGGCCAACGAGAGCAGGGTGGTTTTAAGGGTGGTTTTCATGGCGTCCTCCTGTGCTTAAAGCGTTTATGGGGTTGAATCGGTCATCGGTTTGTTCCGTTGTCCTTCTGCCTGACTATTTCAGCGGCAGGGTTTCCTTGCTGTGGGTTACCGCCCGGGTGATGCCGACCAGCAACAGCAGCGACGGCAGGATCTGGGTGGCGATCAGCAGGGCAAAGAAGCCAAGGAATGCCCAGAGCAGAAAACCGCTGGAGGAAGCATCGGCCGCCGCGTAGACCGGCGAAGCCGCCAGCAAGGAAGTCAAGGTCAGCAGCGTGGTGGTTTTCATGATGTCCTCCTGTGGTTACGGTTGAAGGCTTGCGGTAGTGCGTTGCTCTTGCCCAGATACTAGTGCGCAAGACGTGCCAAGCCGTCTAGAAAGCAACATAAAAAGTAAAAATCTTTTCAAGTGATTGAAATCAGATAAAAGATGTAGGGCGCTATTCTGCCTGCCTGTGCTGCGGCGAGCCAAGCCGGGATGAGAACCGCGATTGTGGCGGGGCGAACGTATGGTGGCGCTATGCACTGGGCGGCAGCGGCAAGGTCGGGCAGCGCGGTGGGGCTGCGGGTTTTTAGCCTATCCTGCCGGAATACCGATAATTTTTGGGTGTATGGTGGAAATGTGCCGGCCCCGACGGCAAACCGAAGGGGTGCGTTCGGGGCCGGCCGGGGGTCAGAGGGTGGCAGCAGGACTGCCGAGAACCTGTCGTGCCAGATTCAGGCCGCTGAGCCAGGCGTCTTCCACCCGGCGGCCAAGGCACCAGTCGCCGCACAGGCCAATCCGTTCTGCCGCTTGCCACAGACAGGCCTGACCGAGGGCCTGGCGGGTAAAACCGTAGCGCCAGCGATGGCAGAACAGGATCTGACTGTCGCGGGCTGGGGGCCGACAATCCAGCCAGAACTGGCGCATCTGTTCGCCAATCTCTGCCGGCGGTTCTTCCAGGTGGTTCTGTGACCATGCGGTTGAGGCCTGCAGAACATAGATGCCCTGTCGACTGCGACCGGGTTTGGCGCTGTTGTGGGTGATGCGCCGCAGATGGGGATGGGCGCCAATCTCGACATCTGGCAGGGGAACAGGGGTGGCGGTCTGCATCACGGTGACCCAGCAGGGCTCCATTTCCACGCTGGCCAGTTGTGTCGCCAGTGCGGGTAGCGCTGCCAGCAGGGGGCGGGCCTGGGGCGCCGGCAGCGCCAGCAGGACCAGATCCCAGCTGCCCAGCAGGGAATCGCCATCGTTGAACAGTTGCCAACGGCTGCCGTCGCGCTGCAACCGGGTCACGCGGGTGGCGGGCTGAAAGCAGACCGGCGCCAGCAGGGCGCGGGTGACGGCACTGCTGCGCGGTACGCCGACGTAGCAGGACTGCTCGTCGGCGGCCACTAGGCCAGCGATGCCGGGCTGCCAGGTGGCCAGTACGCTGCTGGCGAGGCGTTGTCGCAGAAAGCGATGGAAGGCCGGCTGCTCGGCACCGAAGTAGGGCGCACCGTGATCGATCCAGTCACCATGCCATTGACGACTGGCCAGCCGGCCGCCGCTGCCCTTGCTTTTGTCGAACAGGGTGACCGCGATGCCGGCTTCCTGCAGCAGGCGCGCCACCGTCACGCCGGCCATGCCGGCGCCAACAACGGCGGCGTTCATGATCGGTCGCCGCTCTGTTCCAGGGTCTCCAGACAGGCGGCCCGCACGGCTTCGAGGCCGGCAATGGTGGCCATCTGGCTGTTGTCGCCAATGATGCCACGGCCGGTCCAGTCATTGCCCTGGCGGACGTAAAGGGCCTGCAGTTCCGCTTCCACCTGCCGCAGGGTCCGACGAGGCTGACAGCGAACCTGTTCGGCGAAGAAGCCATACAGGCCATCAACGATTTCCTGTTGTTTTTTCTGCAGAAACTCCATGGTTTGCCTCCTGCTGGCGAATGCTGCTGTAACGGGTTGTCATGCTCGCTTTTTTTCGATATATAATCAGGCAAAAGACATTTTGTCTAGGACAAAAACCATTCTTTCGCCGGAGGATTGCCGATGCCCCATGTTGTACTGGAACAGACGCCGCCGTTGCGACAGGTCTTCGAGGTGCTCAGACCTGAGACGCTCAAGGATGAAACCCGTATTCTGAAGCTGGGCGAGGGCTATCTCAACGCTGCTGGCAGTTGTGCGCTCATTGAGGCACTGGCCATTGAAGCGGGCCGGCAGCAGAGCTTTTTTATTCAGCTGGCGCAGAAGCCGGCCAGTCTGACGGTGCGGCTGCTGCCGCTGACCGATCCGGACAAGACCGCCGGCGTCAAGACCCTGCTGGCGCTGGTGGCGCGACAGGTTCGCCAGGCTGAACCGGCCGTCTGTTATGGTAAGACCAATCTGCAGGATTTTCTGCTGCCCTAACGGATCCGTTTGTGATACACAGCCTCTGAGAAGCCAGACCCTCTGACCGCGGAGGCGTTCTGGCTTTTTGCTGCGGCTTGGGGCTGTCAATCACGAACAGGGCAGGAACAATGAAGGAAAATCCGCACACAAGTGCTCCGGCGCCGCCGGTTCCAGAAGCGGTGGGCGATGCCACGCGGGCCGCGCTGCGGATGCTGCGGGCGCTGCGGCCGATTATCCGGGCGGTGGATGTGTCCTCCCATCGCCTGGCCGGACAGCACAACATCACCGGCCCCCAGCTGGACTGTCTGCTGACCCTGCGTGAATTGGGGCCGCTGACCAGCGCCGTGCTGGCGCGGCGCCTGTACCTGAGTCCCAGTACGGTGGTCGGGATTGTCGACCGGCTGGAGGAGAAGGGGTTGTTGCAGCGCGAGCGCGACCGCCGCGACCGCCGTCAGGTGTATCTGTCTCTCACCGCGGCCGGCACCCAGCTGACCGCCCAGGCGCCGACCGTGCTGCAGGATCGGCTGGCGCAGGCGCTGGCGGCTCTGCCGCTGGAGGAACGGCAGAACCTGACCCTGGCGCTGGAACGATTGGCGCTGCTGTTTCAGCCGGAATCCCTTCCGGCCCTGACGCACCTGCCGGCTGCCGCTGTTGCTCCCGCGGCAGCCGGCGCTCAGGGCTCTTCCAATCTGACAGATTAGGCACGATTCAGCCCTTGGTCTTGACAGGGGCTGATGATTTTTGTTAGCATCGTTCGTGTTCTAATGATTCACTCCAAAATCAAACCAGCCATTCTCGTAGCGATAAACCGCTCAACAGAGGGAGTCTTCCATACCATGAAAATCTTTTCTTCTTCCCAGCAGCAGCTGGCCCGCGAGCTGTGTAACGAGCAGGTTGGTCTGTCCAACTGGCGCGACTGGCGCTGGCAACTCAAGCATAGCATTCGTGATATCGCGACCGTCGAGCGCTTGCTGGGCGTGACCTTCGACGCCGCCCACCGGCGCCAGCTGGAACAGACCGTCAAAACCTTTCCGCTGAGCATAACGCCTTACTATCTGTCGCTGATTGATCGGGCGGATGTGCTGGGCGATCCGGTGTTCCGTCAGGCCTTTCCCGATCCACGCGAGCTGCAGGTGGAGCCCTGCGACATGGCCGACCCGCTGGCCGAGGATGTTGACAGCCCGGCGCCGGGCATCACCCATCGCTATCCTGATCGGGTGTTGTTCCATGTCAGCAATGTCTGCTCCATGTACTGTCGCCATTGCACGCGCAAACGCAAGGTGGGCGATGTGGATTCGATTCCCGACCGTGAGCAGATTCAGGCGGGTCTCGATTACATTCGTGCCACGCCGGTGATCCGTGATGTGCTGCTCTCGGGTGGCGATCCGCTGATGCTCAATGACGCCTATCTTGACTGGATTCTCACCGCCCTGCGCCAGATTCCCCATGTGCAGGTTATTCGCATCGGTACCCGCATGCCGGTGGTGCTGCCCTATCGCATTACCGACGAACTGGTGACTCTGCTGAAGAAGCACCACCCGCTGTGGCTCAACACCCATTTCAACCATCCGCGCGAGGTGACCGGCTCGGCCCGCGAAGCCCTGCGCAAGCTGGCGGATGCCGGTATCCCGCTGGGTAATCAGGCGGTATTGCTGGCCGGTGTCAATGACTGCCCGCGCATCATCAAGGCGTTGGTGCACAAGATGGTGGAAAACCGGGTACGGCCCTATTACCTGTATCAGTGCGACCTGTCTGAGGGCCTCAGCCACTTCCGCACGCCGGTGGGCAAGGGTATCGAGATCATGGAGGCGCTGATTGGCCACACCAGCGGTTTTGCCGTGCCGACCTATGTGGTCGACGCGCCGGGCGGTGGCGGCAAGATACCGCTGAGCCCCAATTACCTGATTTCGCTGTCGACCAACAAGGTGGTGCTGCGCAATTACGAGGGCGTGATCACGACCTACAAGGAGCCAGACAGTTACACCGCCAATTTCTGTGATCGCAACTGCAGTGACTGCCATCTGCAGCTGAATCTGCAGGATGGCGACGAAAGCGATGCTACTGGCATTGAACTGCTGCTGAGCGATTACGACAGCCGCATCAGCCTGACGCCGATGGAAACCGCCCGGCTGGAGCGTCGTCATGACAGCTGATCGACTGGAAAACTTTGGCGCTTCGCTGTTGCAGCATGGCCCGGCCAGCGACCGGGTCTATCTGATGAAGCTGGCCGCGGCTGATCTGCCGGCGCTGCTCGATCATATCGACGGGCTGGTGGCGCGCCATGGCTATTCCAAGGTGTTTGCCAAGGTGCCGGCAGCGCAGGCAGAGGCTTTTTCGCTGCGCGGCTATGTCTGCGAGGCGCGGGTGCCCGGTTTTTACCGTGGTTGCGACGACGGCTGGTTTCTGGCGCGCTATGCCGATCCGGCGCGGCAGCAGGATCCGGCCGCCGATCAGGTGGCCGAGGTGCTGCAGTTGGCACTGGCCAAGGCCCGGCCGCCCCGGCCCCAGGTTGTGCCGGATGGTCTGGTCTGCCGGCTGGCGACAGCGGCGGATTGCGATGCCATGGCGGAGTTGTACCGGCAGGTGTTTGCCAGTTACCCCTTTCCGATTCATCAGCCCGATTACCTGCGGCAGACTCTGGCCGAGCAGGTGCGCTATGCCGGCATCTGGCGGGGCGGGCAGTTGCTGGCCCTGGCGTCGGCCGAAATGGATGTGACGGCCGGCCATGCCGAAATGACCGATTTCGCCACCCGGCCCGACGCCCGCGGCCAGGGCTTGGCGCACCTGTTGCTGCAGTTTCTTGAACGACACATGCCGCAGGAAGGGGTACAGCTGGGCTACACCATCGCCCGTGCCACCTCCTTTGGCATGAACATCACCTTCAGTCAGTGCGGCTATCGGTTTGGTGGCACGCTGGTCCGCAACACCCAGATCTCCGGAGGGCTGGAGAGCATGAATGTCTGGTACCGACCCCTGGCAACCGCTCTGACCGCCACCTGATCGTCCGCGTTCACCGCCAGACCCAAGGGAGGATTCATGACCTGGCAGGAACAGCTCAAAGCCTTTGTCCGTACCACCGAACAGCTGGAGACCTTTATCAATCTGACGGCCGAGGAGCGGCTGGCGCTGGAGAATCAGCAGACCAAATGGGGAACCACGCCTTATTTCGCCAGCCTGATGGAACGCGACAATCCAAATTGCCCTATCCGGCGACAGGTGGTGCCCTCGCTGCAGGAACAGCATAATCAGTTCGGGCGGGAAAACTATCTGTTGTGGAAGGAAAATCGCGAAACTGACGAGGTGCGGCCCGATAGTATCGCCCGCCAGTACCGCGACCGGGTGGCCTTTACCGTTACCCAGGGCTGTGGCATTTACTGCCGTCACTGCTTTCGCAAGGAACTGGTGATCGATGGCGACCTGCAACTGGATTTCAATGTTGACGAGGGACTCGCCTGGCTGGCGGAGCATGCCGAGGTGCGCGATGTGCTGGTTACCGGTGGCGACCCCTTTTTGCTGGCGGACGAACAGCTCGACTATCTGATTCGTAAACTGCGTGAACTGCCTCATGTCGAAATGATCCGTTTCGGCTCGCGTACGCCCATCGTTTTGCCGCAGCGGATTGACGCCGGCCTGAAGAAGGTACTGGGCGGCTATCATCGCACGCCGCTGTGGCTCAATACCCAGTGCAATCACCCCAACGAACTGACCGACGCAAGTGCCCGGGCGGTGTTAGAACTGTTGTCCTGCGGGGTTAACGTGGGCAATCAGGCGGTGCTGCTCAAGGGCATCAACGACGATGTGACAACCTTCCGAGCCCTGCACCAGAAGCTGCTGCAGCAGCGCATTCGGCCTTATTATCTGTTTTATTGCGAGGCAGCGCCCGGCATCGATCACTTTCGCACGCCGGTGGAGCGCGGTGCTGAACTGATCCGCGATGCCTTGCGGGGTCATACCACCGGTCTGGCTCAGCCGCTGTATGTGGTGGCGACCAATATCGGCAAGATTCCGCTGATGCCGGACTATTATCAGCTGGGCAGCGACGAGGCCGGTCACCGTCTGCGCAACCACCGCGGCCAGACCACATGCCTGCCGCGTATCCCCGCCTAGGGTCGCTTGGCTTGATCCCGACCGCCAGAATGTCGATCCGGTGATGGCCGCAGCCGCCAGTGGCTGCGGCTGTTGTTGCGGAGGAGCAAAAAGAGGCGGCTCTGCCCCCGTGGGGTTTCAGGTTACGCCGGCCAGTTGGTGTCGTCTGTGGCAGCGATCAGATCATGGAGCCGGCGAAAGGCCGAGGCCTTGATGGCGGCAGTCAGTTGCTGGCCCGGGCGCAGGTGCAATTCAGCGACGGCATCGTTGACCACCTGGGCAATCAGGCGCTGGCCGTCGCAGTCGAGTTCGACGCCAACCCGGTTGTCGACCTCAAACAGACGTTCGACGCGTCCGGCCAGCAGGTTGCGGGCGCTGCTGGCTTCGGGGTGACGTTTGAACAGGGTGATGTCCTTTGATGACAATCCGAACAGCGCCGCTGGCGCCGCGCTGCCGGCCAGCAGCGAGAAGTGATGGCGCCCCCAACGGTAACGGTACAGCCCCCTGTGGCTGTCCAGGCGTTCGAGGGACAGCAGATTGAGATAACCGTCAGGATGGCTGCCGAGCTGGCGGCGGGCCAGGGCATCGACCGGTCCCTGGCTGTGCAGCCGGCCCTGGCGCAATTCGACCACCTCGTCGGTCAGCAGGCGCATTTCGCCGAGGACGTGGCTGGTGAGCAGAACCGGTACGCCGATGCGGCCGAACAGCTGCTGCAGATAGGGCAGAATCTGATATTTGAGGGTATCGTCGAGGCCGCTGAGGGGTTCATCCAGCAGCAGCAGATCCGGGCAGGCCAGCAGGCTGCGGCCCAGGGCCAGCCGTTGGCGCTCGCCGCCGGAGAGCTGGCGGACACTGCGATCGAGCAGTGGGCCGAGTTGTAGCAGATCGACGAGCTGGCGGACTTCAAGCTGGCGCCGTTGGGGTGGCGTGCGGTGGTAACCGTAGAGCAGATTGCGGCGCGCACTCAGATGCGGAAACAGCAACCCCTGCTGGAATACCAGGCCGATGCGGCGTTGCTGCGGGCTTAGATCGATGCCGGCGGCGCTGTCAAACAGTACCCGGTCGTTGAGGCAGATGTGGCCGTGGTCGGGTCGGTGCAGGCCGGCCAGCAGCTGAAGCAGGCTGGATTTGCCGCTGCCAGACGGGCCGAACAGTCCGCTGCGGGGCTGATTGAGGCAGCAGGCCAGTTGCAGGCTGAAGGCACCCTGACGCTTTTCCACTTCCAGCTGCAGTTTCATGACCGGCTCCGTCGCTGCAACTGTTTGAGTAGAAAATCATTGAGCAGCAGTACCGCGAGTGCCAGCAGGGCCGCCAGCAGGCACAGACCGGCTGCCTGGGCTTCACCGCCGGGGACGCTGGTGTAATCGTAGATGGCCAGCGGAATGGTGCGGGTCAGGCCGGGAATGTTGCCGGCCACCAGAATGGTGGCGCCGAACTCGCCGAGACTGCGGGCGAACATCAGGCTGGCACCCGCCAGTAAGCCCCGGCCGGATAGCGGCAGAATCAGGGTTAGCAGCCGATCGGCGCTGCCCGCCCCGAGGGTGCGGGCGGCATCGAGCAGCAGGGGGTCAATGGCTTCCATCGCCAGCCGGACTGAACGTACCAGCAGAGGGAAGCCGACCACCAGCGAAGCCAGCACGGCAGCGCGCGGGGTGAACAGAATCTGCAAACCCAGCCGGTCGAGTCCGCGGCCGATCAGACTGTCGTGCCCTAGCAGCAGCAATAGCAGGTAACCCACGACCACGGGGGGCAGGACCAGCGGCAGACTGACCAGGGCATCAATCAGCGGCTTGCCCGGCAGGCGGCTGAAGGTCAGCAGGTAAGCCACCACAAAGCCGGCGGGTAGGGCCAGCAGGGTGGCGACCATCGCTACTTGCAGCGACAGTAAGGCTGCCTGGATGTCGGTCGGTGCCAGCAGGCTCATGGCTGACTGCCCGGCAGGCTGAGCGGATCGATAAAGCCCCGTTGCACCAGCAGGGCACGGGCGCTGGGGCTGGTGAGAAAGGCCAGCAACTGCCGTGCTGCGGGGTTGTCAGCGCCACGGCTGGTCAACGCCATGGGAAAGCGGATGGGGTCATGCAGCTGGGGTGGCACCCTCAGTAGCAGGCGGGCCTGGCGCGCCAGGCAGGCATCGCTGTGATAGACCAGGGCGGCATCCACCTCGCCGCGATCGGCATAGAGCAGGGCCTGTCGCACATCACTGGTCAGCAGCAGGCGGGGCTGCAGTTCGGTCAGTAGGCCCGCATTGCGCAGGGCCTGCTCGGCGTACTGGCCGGCGGGGACACTGCGGGGGTTGCCGATGGCGATGCGGCGGCAGCTGCGCAGCTCGTCCAGGCTGCGCAGCGGGGTATCGCGGCGCCCGACCACCACCAAGCTGTTGGCGGCGAACAGTACCACCGGTTCAGTAATGCGGTTGTGTAGCCGTAACTGCTCCATCCAGTCCATGTTGGCGCTGATGAACAGATCGACCGGCGCGCCCTGCAGGACTTGACGTGCCAGTACGCCCGAAGAAGCAAAGTTGGTCCGAATAGCGGTGTTGTTGACCGGATACTGGCGCAGCAGTTCTTCCAGCACGGAACGCATGCCGACGCCGGCGGACAGTTGCAGGTTGTTGCCGGCCAGGGCTGGGCAGGGGCCGCCGGTCAGGGCCAGGCAGAGGACATGGAACAGCAGCAAGAAACGGTACAGGGAGTCTAACGCGGTAAGACGGGGCATTGGGAGCCTCCTGACAGCATGGCATGCCTGAAACGAAAACAAGGAGGCTGCCATAGCCAGACGGCAGGGCCCGGCCGACAACGCTGGCGGAGGGAACCCTGGAATCTCCCTTTGGCGGGTTTCGCAGGCTGTTGAGTGGCCTGTGAAAACCCGGCAGGCGGGGGCTGAGACGGCCCGGCAGGGGCTTCTTCAACCGGCGATTATGGTGACACAGACTGGGGCCGCTGTCAAACACGGGGCCGGTTGGGCTGGCATGAAAGCAAGAAAAAAGCTTTACAGCCTCCGAGGGCCTCGTGTACTATCCACGGCCTGTGTGGAGAGGTGACCGAGAGGCCGAAGGTGCACGATTGGAAATCGTGTGTACCGCAAGGTACCGAGGGTTCGAATCCCTCCCTCTCCGCCATTACATTTTTGACGATTCTCTTTGCCGCCACAGGTGGCAGTCGGGTCCCGCGCAACGGGCGGTCGTGAACCCCGTCAGGCCCGGAAGGGAGCAGCGGTAACGGCGCAGCCGGTGTGCCGCGGGGGTGCCTGACTGCCACTTGTGGCGGCAAAGTTTTTCCGGGCGCCGCCCGTGCGGTACAGCAGGCAGCGCCTTTGTTTTTTTCAGCCTGCCTGTTTCGGCCGAACGTGCCGTTTGGCTGCCGCGGTTCCACGGACCCACCCCTGTCGCGCCTGTCTGACGAAGCGAGCTGTTGCATGTCTTATCTGGTTTTAGCACGCAAGTGGCGACCCCAGACCTTTGCCGATCTGGTTGGGCAGGAACATGTCGGCCGTACCCTGTCGAACGCCATCGCCTGTGGCCGTGTCCATCATGCCTTCCTGTTTACCGGCGCGCGCGGCGTGGGCAAGACGTCAGCGGCGCGCATTCTGGCCAAGGCGCTCAACTGTGTCGATGGCCCGGCGGCCGAACCCTGCAATCAGTGCGACATCTGCCGCGACATCACCACCGGCAACGCCGTCGACGTGCTCGAAATCGACGGCGCCTCCAACAACGGGGTCGACAATGTCCGCGAACTGCGCGAAACCCTGCGCTATCTGCCGGCCCGCTGTCGCTACCGCATCATCATCATCGACGAGGTGCACATGCTCTCCGGCAGTGCCTTCAACGCCCTGCTGAAAACCCTGGAAGAGCCGCCGGACCACGTCAAATTCATCTTTGCCACCACTGAACCGCACAAGATTCCCATTACCATTCTGTCGCGCTGCCAGCGCTTCGATTTTCGCAAGATTGCTGCAGCCAAGGTGGCCGCGCAACTGCGCCGAATTGTTGATGCCGAAGGGATTCACATCTCCGATCGTGCTCTGGCGCTGGTGACCCAGCGCGGCGAGGGCAGCATGCGGGACAGTCTGTCGACGCTGGATCAGGTGGTGGCTTTCTGCGGTGAGCAGGTGGAGGATGCCGATGTGACCAGCCTGCTTGGGCTGGTGGATCGCCGGCTGCTGTTTGATACCCTTGAAGGTTGTATCGGCCATCAGCCGGCACTGGTGCTGGAAACCATTCGCCGTGTCGATGAGGCTGGTTATGCCTTGCGCCCCTACTGTCAGCAGCTGGTTGAGCTGTGTCGGCAGCTCATTCTCTGTCCGCTGGTGGATGATCCGGCGCGGACACTGCAGCTGACAGCCGATGAGCTGGCCGAGTTGCGGACGCTGGCAGCTGGCGGGGCGCAGGAAGACTGGCAGCGGTTGCTCGATTTGCTGTTGCATTGCCAGAATCAGCTGGGGCACAGCAGCTTCCCGCGGGTGCAACTGGAAATGACGCTGGTGCGGGCCGCGACCCTGCCGCCGGCACGTGACGTGGCCAGTCTGTTACAGGCTCTGGAGCGCTTGCAGCTACAGGGTGCGACCGCTGCCCCGGTGGTTACGGTGCCGCGGCAGAAATCGCCAGCACCGGTTGCTGCCACAACAGCTGCGGCGCCGGTGGCTGACTCGTCGCCGGTGCCGGCCGCGGCGCGGTCCGAGGCGGCGGAGGCCGTAGCGGGGCCAGCGGCAGTGTCTGCCGCCGTTGAGCAGGATGTCGCCGTGTCGGTTGACGAGGCGGTGTCCGTGGCGGGAGACTGGAGCGCTTTTGTCGCCTTTGTTCAGCAGAAACGACCGCGGATTGGCGCCATTCTGGCGCAGGTGTCAGCGCTGGTTGACGGCCCGCCCGTGTTGCAGCTGGTGGCCTCTGCGGGCTCCTTTGTGCTGCAACAGCTCAGGGATGGTGAGACGCAGGAGGCTTTGCAGGAATTGGGGCTGGCGTTCTATGGCCAGAGGATTCAGGTAAAAGTTGAGGCTGCCAGTGGCGATGTTGTCCTGCCGCCATCCCTGCAGGAGGCGCGCCGTCAGGAGGAGACGGATCGCGAGCGACGCCTGCGGCAGGATGCCCTCGGTCATCCGCTGGTCCAGAAGGCGGTGGAGATTTTTTCCGGACAGGTTCTTGCGGTGAAGGCCACCGACAAGGGTTTTGTCTGATCAGACAAAAAGGAGAGACGGATTCATGGCAAAGGGATTGGGACAGATGATGAAGCAGGCGCAGCAGATGCAACAGAAGATGGCGCGCGTGCAACAGGAACTGGAACAGCGTGAGCTCGAAGCCAGCGCCGGTGGCGGCATGGTGACGGCGCGGGTCAACGGCAAGCAGCAGGTGCTGGCGCTGACCATTGATCCGTCTGTTGTTGATCCGCAGGATGTCGAAATGTTGCAGGATCTGGTGCTGGTGGCGATCAACGAGGCCATTCGCCAGAGTCAGCAGATGGTTCAGGAAGAGATGGGTAAGCTGACCGGTGGCCTGAGTATTCCCGGACTGTGCTGAATCTGCAGGCCTGACCTGTTGCCACCGCTGGCAGTTGTAAGCCATCATCGATCGCTTCGTTCGTTGGTGGCTTTGCTGTTTCACCCTTTATGGTTATTTATTTCAACTGAAAAAGCGTACACTGCAACTGAAAAAATAAAACGCTATTTTAAATAGTTTGGATTTTCGAGGCGTTCATGCTAGACTCCGTTCCCTGCCTGACCCGCTTGACAGCACAGCTACGGCGCTTTCCCGGCATCGGTGAAAAAACGGCCCAGCGGCTGGCTTTTTTTGTGCTGAAACAGCCACGGGCCCAGGTTGCCCAGCTGGCTCAGGCCCTGCTCGATGTGAAGGATAAGGTGGTGTTCTGTTCCCGCTGTTTTCACGTGACCGAGCAGGATCCCTGCCCGTTCTGCCGGGCGCCCGAGCGGGACGATGGCCTGCTGTGCGTGGTGGAACAGTCGCAGGATCTTCTGGCCATCGAGCGCGGCGGCGGGTATCGCGGCCGTTACCATGTGCTGCACGGTGTGCTTTCACCCCTTGACGGCGTTGGTCCGGCGGAACTGAATATCCCGCAACTGGTGCAGCGGGTAGAGCAGGGTGAGGTGCGGGAGCTGATCGTGGCGACCAATTTCACCATGGAAGGCGAAGCGACTGCGCTGTATCTGCGGCGTTTGCTGCAGCGGCCGGGACTGCGCCTGACCCGTCTGGCTCACGGTGTACCGACGGGCGGCAATCTGGAATATCTCGACGAAAGTACCCTCAGCGGGGCCATGGCACGCCGCTATGAACTCTGACCGGCCTCGCTGCCGGCTCTTTGTGCTGGTGCCGTGACCACCGCGCTGATCAGGACATCCGACAACGAATGGGTTATAAAGCCCGCTGTCTGACATCATCCAAAGGAGGAACACCATGTCGCGTAAGATGGTAAACATCGATGGCAACACCGCCGCGGCCCATGTCGCCCATGCGACCAACGAGGTTGTTGCGATCTACCCGATCACCCCGTCGTCAGTGATGGGCGAAATCTCCGACGCCAAAAGCGCCGCCGGCGAGACCAATATCTGGGGAACGGTTCCCAAGGTGGTCGAGATGCAGTCCGAAGGCGGCGCCGCCGGGGCCGTGCACGGTGCTCTGCAGGCAGGCGCCCTGACCACGACCTTTACGGCGTCGCAGGGTCTGCTGCTGATGATCCCGAACATGTACAAAATCGCCGGCGAGCTGACCTCGACGGTGTTCCACGTCTCGGCCCGTGCCATCTCGGCCCAGGCCCTGTCGATTTTCGGCGATCATTCCGACGTGATGTCCTGCCGCGCCTGTGGTTGGGCCATGCTGTGCTCCAACACGGTGCAGGAGGTCATGGATTTTGCCCTGCTGGCTCAGGCTGCTACCCTGCGCACCCGCATTCCGTTCCTGCACTACTTTGACGGCTTCCGCACCTCTCACGAAGTGCAGAAGGTTGAAGAACTGACCAAGCAAGACATGGCTGCCCTGATTGACGACGATCTGGTTCGTGCCCACAAAGCCCGCGCCCTGTCGCCGGATCATCCGGTGCTGCGTGGCACCGCCCAGAACCCCGACGTCTACTTCCAGGGCCGTGAGACCGTCACCAAGTTCTACGAGTCCGTGCCTGAAGTGCTCCAGGGCGAGATGGACAAGCTGGCCAAACTGGTCGGCCGCCAGTACAAGCTCGTCGACTACGTCGGCGCGCCCGACGCCGAAGATGTCGTCGTGATCATGGGCTCCGGTGCCGACACCGTTGAAGAGCTGGTCGAGTATCAGGTCGCCCAAGGCAAGAAGGTCGGTGTGCTCAAGGTCCGCCTGTTCCTGCCGTTCCCGCTCAAAGCCTTTGCCGAAGCCATGCCCGCCACCGTCAAGAACCTCACCGTTCTCGACCGCACCAAAGAGCCCGGCTCCCTGGGCGAGCCCCTGTACCAGCTGGTGCGCACCGCCATCGGCGAAGCCCTCGAAGCCGGTCTGGGCAACATCAAGACCTATCCCAAAGTGGTCGGCGGTCGTTACGGCCTCGGCTCCTTCGAATTCAGCCCCGCCATGGCTCAGGCCGTCTTCGACAACATGCAGGCCGCAGCGCCCAAGAACCACTTCGTCGTCGGTATTGAAGACGACGTTACCGGCAACAGCCTGCCCTTCGATCCGGCCTTCAGCGTGCCGTCCGACTGCTACGCCGCCATGTTCTACGGCCTCGGTTCCGACGGTACCGTCGGCGCCAACAAGAACTCCATCAAGATCATCGGCGAGACCACCGACAACAAGGTTCAGGCCTACTTCGTCTATGACTCGAAAAAAGCCGGCAGCATGACCACCAGCCACCTGCGTTTCGGCAAGCAGGCGATCAAGTCACCGTACCTGATTGACAAGGCCGACTTCGTGGCTTGCCACAATTTCTCCTTTTTGGAGAAATACGACATCCTCGTCAATGCCAAACAGGGCGGCACCTTCCTGCTCAACAGCCCCTACGGCAAGGATGAGGTGTGGGCGAATATCCCCAAAGAAGTCCAGCAGCAGATTGTGGACAAGAAGCTCAAGTTCTACGTCATCGACGGTGTTCGTCTGGGTGAGGAGATCGGCCTCGGTGCCCGCATCAACGTCATCATGCAGACCGCCTTCTTCAAGATCTCCAATATTATTCCACTTGATACCGCCGTGGCTGAAATCAAGGACGCCATCGTCAAGTCCTACGGCAAGGCCGGTGAGAAAGTGGTCAACATGAACATGCAGGCCGTCACCTGTGGTCTCGACGGCATCGAAGAAGTCACCCCGGGCCCCGTCGGCAGCGATCTGCGTGTCCACGGCGCCATTGAGGGCGAAGCTCCGGCCTTTGTCAAGCGCACCACGGCGACCATCATCGAAGGCAAGGGTCACACCCTGCCGATCTCGGCCATGCCCAGCGATGGCACCTTCCCGACCGGTACGGCCAAGTACGAAAAGCGCAACATTGCCGTCAATATCCCGGTATGGGACAAGGAGCTCTGTATCCAGTGTGGCATCTGCTCCTTTGTCTGCCCCCATGCCGCCATCCGCATGAAGGCCTACGATGCGGCCCTGCTTGACGGTGCTCCCGCGACCTTCAAGTCCACCGACGCCAACGGCAAAGAGCTGGCCGGCATGAAGTTCACCCTGCAGGTGGCTCCCGAGGACTGCACCGGCTGCGGTGCCTGCGTGCACAACTGCCCGGCCAAGAGCAAGGAAGACGAGAGCAAGAAAGCCATCAACATGACCTTCCAGGCCCCGCTGCGGACCAGCGAAGCCGCCAACTGGGAGTTCTTCCTGGGCCTGCCGGATACCGACGAGGATCGGTTCAAGCGTCAGACCCTCAAGGGCAGCCAGTTTTTGCCGCCGACCTTCGAGTTCTCCGGTGCCTGCGCCGGTTGCGGCGAGACGCCCTTCGTCAAGCTGCTGTCGCAGCTGTTTGGCGACCGTGCCCTGATCGCCAACGCCACCGGCTGCTCCTCCATCTACGGCGGCAACCTGCCCACCACCCCCTGGACCACCCGCAAGGACGGTCTGGGCCCGGCCTGGAGCAACTCGCTGTTCGAGGACAACGCCGAGTTCGGCTACGGTATGCGGTTGTCGGTGGACAAGTTCGGTGAGTATGCCCAGGAGCTGCTGGCCAAGGCCGCGACTCACCTGTGCAAGGCGGGATCGGAGTATGCCGGCCTGATTGAGGAGATTCAGCAGGCCGACCAGTCGACCCAGCAGGGCATCGAGGCCCAGCGCGCCCGTATCGCCAAACTCAAGGCGGGATTGGCGCAGTGCCCGGATAACGATTCCAAGCAGCTGCTGTCCGTGGCGGACTATCTGGTCAAGAAGTCGGTCTGGATTGTCGGTGGCGACGGCTGGGCTTATGACATTGGCTATGGTGGTCTCGACCACGTGCTTGCTTCCGGTGAGAATGTCAACGTGCTGGTTCTCGACACCGAGGTGTACTCCAATACCGGCGGTCAGGCCTCCAAGGCGACGCCGCTGGGCGCTGTGGCACAGTTTGCTGCCGGCGGCAAGCGTATGGGCAAGAAGGACCTGGGCATGATCTGCATGACCTATGGCAACATTTATGTCGCCAAGGTCTCCATGGCCAACCCGGCTCAATGCGTCAAGGCGTTCCTTGAAGCGGAATCCTATGATGGTCCGTCGATCATCATTGCTTACAGCCACTGCATTGCCCACGGTATCGATATGACCACCGCTGTTGATGAATGCAAGAAGGCGGTGAACTCGGGTCACTGGCCGCTGTACCGTTTCGACCCGCGTCTGACGGATCAGGGCAAGAATCCGCTGCAACTCGACAGCAAGGATCCGAGCATCAGCTTCGCCGATTATGCCTACGGTGAAAACCGTTTCCGTGTGTTGAAAAAAGCCCAGCCGGAAGTGGCCGAGCGCCTGATGAACCAGGCCAGCAAGGAAACGGCCGCCCGTTACGATCTGTACAAAAAACTGGCCGCGATGGATCCGGATTGCGGCACCAAGTAAGGCTCGTCCATCCATGATCTGACAACAAAAAACCCCGCCGTGCGGTTAACGGCGGGGTTTTTTGTTGTCACCTCACCAGGCTGTCAGCGGCAGGGGGGTGAATCCCTTGCCGATCCGGCTGGTGAATGCTATAACCGCAGCAGTACCCGGCCTTGTGGCCATAAGCGCTTCAGCCTGTGGGAGAAAACGCATGTTCGGCCCTCAAACCACCTTTGTTCTCTACGATGAAGAGGCTGCCAAGGTCAGTCAGATTCTGCAGCATCTGCTCCGGGCAGCCAATGCCAAGGCGATCTTTCTGGTCGATAAAAACGGTCAGATGATTGCGTCAAGCGGTGAGGTTGCCGGCATGGACACCACCAGTCTGGCGTCGTTGACAGCTGGCAATATCGCTACCACCGGCGGACTTGCCAAGCTGATCGGAGAGAAGGAATTTTCTATCCAGTTCCATGAGGGTGAAAAAGACAGTATTCATCTGTCCATCGTTGGCGGGCGGGTGATTCTGGTGGTGATCTTTGATCTGCGCAGTTCGCTCGGGCTGGTGCGGTTGCGGGTGAAGCGGGCCAGCGCCGAACTGGCGCGGCTGTTTGAAGACATCGGCCGCAAGAGCGAAAAGCGGCAAGGTGACGAGGCGGGGCTTAATCCCTTTGCCGAAATCACCGACGATGACATCGATAATCTGTTTCGCTAAAAGGGTTGCCGCCATGTCGTTTCTCAATTACGCCTCGCGCGAGATCAACTGCAAGATTGTCTATTACGGCCCGGGGCTCTGTGGCAAGACGACCAATCTGCAGCATGTCTATCAGAAAACCGCGCCGGAATCGAAGGGGAAGATGATCTCCCTGGCAACCGAAACCGAGCGCACCCTGTTCTTTGATTTTTTGCCGCTGGCGCTGGGCGAGGTGCGTGGCTTCAAAACGCGTTTTCACCTCTATACCGTCCCCGGTCAGGTGTTTTACGATGCTTCACGCAAGCTCATTCTCAAGGGAGTCGATGGCGTGGTCTTCGTCGCCGATTCACAGGAGGAGCGCCTTGATGCCAACATCGAAAGCCTGGAGAACCTCAAGGATAACCTGACCGAGCAGGGTTACGATCTTTACAGCCTGCCCTTTGTGATGCAGTACAACAAGCAGGACCTGCCCAATCTCTCGCCCCTTAGCGAACTGCGGAAGTATCTCAATCCGACAACTGTGCCCGAATTTCGGGCCTGTGCCATGAGCGGTGTGGGGGTGTTTGAGACCCTCAAGGCGATTGCCAAACTGGTACTGATGGATCTGAAACGGGGGGCGCGCTGACGTGCTGTCCGGGATGTCATTTTAGGGTAAGATAGGCTAAAAAAACCGTTGACAGGGCATGGGCCCTCGCGTATAGTCCGCACCTGTCGCAACGACATGATCCCCGGTAGCTCAGTCGGTAGAGCAGGTGGCTGTTAACCACCCTGTCGCTGGTTCGAGTCCGGCCCGGGGAGCCAAAGAAAACAAGGACTTACTGGCATGGCTGGTAAGTCCTTTTTTCGTATGGCAGCGCTGAACACACAAAAAAACGGAACCCTTCGAAGGGTTCCGTTTTTTTGTGTGTGAAACGAAGGGCCGATGAGGTCCAGAACGATATTTAATGGAAATACTTGGCGTTGACCAGCATGTGGACGGCGATGCTGGCGGCGTAGCCCAGTGCCACCGCCGGGGTATAGACCAGGTGACGGCCGAAGGTGTAGATGCCACGGGCGGTACCCATCAGGCCGACGCCGGCCGCCGAACCGATGGACAGCAGGCTGCCACCCACACCGGCCGTCAGGGTCACCAGCAGCCAGTGGCCATGCGACATGTGCGGCTCCATGGTCAGCACGGCAAACATCACCGGAATGTTGTCAACGATGGCGGAGAGAATGCCGATCATGACGTTGGCATTAAAGGCGCCCAGATCGTTGTAGAGAAACTGTGACGCCATGGCCAGATAACCGAACTGGCTCAGACCGCCGACACACATGATGACCCCGTAGAAGAACAGCAGCGTATCCCATTCGGCGCGGGCAATCTTGCGGAACAGATCGAAGCCCGGGCCGCCATGGCCTTCATTCTCAACCGGTTCCAGGTGTAGCGCCGGGTCCGCCATGTGGGCGGCGTGCTCACGCAGCTTGACGTAGTAGGAGAAAAAGCCGAGATAGCCCAGGCCCAGCATCATGCCGGCAGCCGGCGGCAAATGCAGAAAGTTGTGAAACGACACCGCCGTGACGATGGTCAGCAGGAACAGCAGCATAATGCGCTTGGCACCGAATTTCATGACCACGGCCTCGTCCAGTGCCTGGGGTTTTTCCCTGCTGATCAGGAAATTCATGATAAAGGCCGGCACCAGCCAGTTGACCAGCGACGGCAGGAACAGGGCGAAGAACTCGCCGAAGGATACCATGCCCTTTTGCCACACCATCAGGGTGGTGATGTCACCAAAGGGCGAGAAGGCGCCACCGGCATTGGCACCGACCACCACGTTGATGCAGGCCATGACGACAAAGCGCTGGTTGGAGCCGCCCACGGCCATCACCACGGCGCCCATCAGCAGGGCGGTGGTCAGGTTGTCAGCAATGGGCGAGATGAAGAAGGCCAGCAATCCGGTAAGCCAGAAAATGATCCGCAGCGAAAAGCCACGCGACACCAGCCAGGAGCGCAGGGCCTGAAAGATGTTACGCTCGTCCATGGCGTTGATGTAGGTCATGGCGACCAGCAGAAACAGAAACAACTCACCGTATTCCACCAGATTGTGCACAATCGCATCATGGGCAGCATCCGGCTCGCCCAGCGCCTTGAAGGTAATGGCGACCAGCACCCAGATGACCCCGGCAGCCAGCAGCACCGGCTTGCTTTTGCGCAGGTGCAGCTTCTCCTCCATAATCACCAGGGCATAGGCGCCGACGAACAGCACCAGCGCCAGAATGCCCAGACCGGTGCCGGTCAGGTCGCGCACGCTGGCGCCGCCGTCGTTGGCCAGAGCCGGCAGAGCCGTCAGGCTCAGCAGAAGTGTCAACAGTGTTTTCATGTGTTCCCCCGTTACATCGCTAAAATTGAATGAGAATAAAAACCTGGGCCGCTTGGGCGTTTCCGTGCGGCAGGTTGTGGCAGGACAGGTTTCATGACAAAGAGGGACGAATATCGGCGTGTTGCTGCCCCGCCGATCCGCTATGCTATGTTCAATAATTACAAAAATGGTAGAGAGGAAGCAGTGGAAGTGAAGCGCTGTCTGGCTTCGGCTGTGGCGGCCACCAGGTGGGCACCAAGGCTGGCCGACAGCAATCCGCTCCGGCCATTACACCTGGATCCGGGTTCTGTCAATGACAGATTTGATCTCGACAATTGGTCTTGTATTTTCGATAGCTTGGATCTTGCCAGATTGCTCTTGCCGTTCTGCCGGGCGAGGCCGCTGTGATGGTTGGCACACTGGTGCGAGGTCGTCAGTTGCGCCGGGCTGTGGTATGAGAAGGGAAACAAAGTCGTTGTGGCTATGACCTGTGGCTGCGAAGAGGGAGGACGGAATGTTTGAGGCCGTTGAATTGGGGCACCGTATTGGCGCCGGGCGTTACGCCCGCGAGTTGCCGCCCCTGCGGGCGGATCTGATCGCGGCCCAGCTGCAACTGATACGGACGCGGCCCTTTTCCGTGGTCATCATCCTGGCCGGCATGGATGGCGCCGGCAAGGGCGACAGTGTCAATGTGCTGAATGAATGGCTCGATCCGCGTCATGTCCAGACCTATGCCCCGGCCGAGAGCCTGGCCCGTGATGGCGACCGGCCGCCCATGTGGCGTTATTGGGGGGCTTTGCCGGCCAAGGGCGAGATTGCCATCTTCTTTGACGATCTTTACAGCGGGCCGATCCGGCAGCGGGTCTATGGCCACGTCGGCAACTCCGAGCTTGACCAGGCCCTGGAACGCAACCTGCGATTCGAGAAGATGCTGGTGGCCGAAGGGGTGCTGGTGCTGAAAATCTGGCTGCATCTGTCACGCAAGGACCAGAAAAAACGGTTTTGCCAGCTGGAACAGGCGGCGGCGACCCGCTGGCGCGTTACGGCCGAAGACTGGCATAATCATGAGCATTATCAGGACTTTCACCGGATAGCGGAGCGGGCCCTGCGTCAGACCAGTACGGCCGAGGCCCCCTGGACACTGATTGAGGGCAGTGACCGCCATTATCGCGAACTGACTCTGGGCCAGACGCTGTTGCAGGCCTTGCGTCAGCGACTGGAGGCAGGGGAGGCTCGCCACGTCGTCAATGTGACCGTGCCGCCCCGCTTGCCGCGCCTGGACGACCGCAATCTGTTGCGCGCCCTTGACCTCGGTCGTGATCTGGCAAAGGCCGATTACGATCGTCAGTTGGCACACTGGCAGGGCCGTCTCAGTCGTCTGAGCCGCAAAAAAGGCTTCGCCAGGCTGTCGCTGGTGGTGGTGTTCGAGGGCAACGACGCGGCAGGCAAGGGGGGTGCCATCCGCCGGGTTACCCGTGCCCTTGATGCCCGCCGTTACCGGGTTGTCCCTGTCGGCGCGCCCACCGATGAAGAGGCCGCGCGGCCCTATCTGTGGCGGTTCTGGCGTCAGCTGCCGACGCGCGGCCGGCTGGTTCTGTTTGACCGGTCCTGGTATGGCCGGGTGCTGGTGGAGCGGGTAGAGGGGCTCTGTGAGCCGGTCGACTGGCTGCGGGCCTATGGCGAGATCAATGATTTCGAGGAACAGCTGGTGCGCCACCAGTGCCTGGTGGTCAAGTTCTGGCTGGCCATCGATGCCGACGAACAGCTGCGCCGTTTTCGCCAACGTGAGGCCGTGCCCTTCAAACAGTTCAAGATCACGGCCGAGGACTGGCGCAACCGGGACAGGTGGCCTCTTTATGAAGAGGCCGTCTGCGACATGGTTGAGCGTACCAGCAGCGACATCGCGCCCTGGGTGCTGGTCGAGGCCAACAGCAAGCGCTACGCCCGCATCAAGATCCTCAAGACGCTGTGCCAGCGTATCGCCGCAGCTCTGCGCCAGCAACGCACGCCTGAGGCGCCGGCCCGATGGTCCAGCTGATTGCCTGTTGCCGGAGAAACCGGACCGGGTCAGTCGCGCTCACGGTGGTTTTTGTCCCGCAGCTGGCGCGCGGCGCGTTTTTTCGCCGCCTTTTTGCCCAGTTTGTCCGGTTTGCACAGATGGCCGGCTTTTTTCGACACGGCATCACAGCGCTCGCAGCAAAAACGGCCTTCCTTGCTTTTGTGCTCTGAATGTCCCTTCAGACAGCCTCCCATGGCCCGTCTCCTTTCCTCCCGCTACAGCGGTCCGGCGGCTTTGTCGCGGGTCGACAATTTCCCGCTTGACAGCCGCCGGCCAAATCGCTATTAGTTTGCCCGAAAGAAGTTAGATAGGCAAAACATTCTTTGCGCCTGTCGGCTGTTGAAGGGAAATGCGTGGTGACTGCCAGCAATCTGCCAGAC
The DNA here is from genome assembly GCF_900101955.1 of Desulfuromonas thiophila. Taxonomy (NCBI): domain Bacteria; kingdom Pseudomonadati; phylum Thermodesulfobacteriota; class Desulfuromonadia; order Desulfuromonadales; family Desulfuromonadaceae; genus Desulfuromonas; species Desulfuromonas thiophila. Next base: position 179,578 of record NZ_FNAQ01000003.1, read on the forward strand.
GAAGACAAGCCCCTCACTGCGGTGATGGAAGACTACCTGGAGACCATCTTTGATCTCAGTCGCGAGAAGGGCGCTGTGCGCGTGCGTGACATTGCTCGCCGGCTGGCCGTCAAGATGCCCAGCGTGTCGAGCATGCTCAAAACCCTGGGCGAACGGGGTCTGGTGCATTACGAAAAGTACGAGCATGTGCAATTGACCCGCGCCGGTGCCGCTGTCGGCCGCGAGATGCGCCGGCGCCATGAGGCTGTGCGTCGCTTCCTGGTGCAGGTGCTGCAGGTTGAAGCGGTTACCGCCGACGAGGAGGCCTGTCGGGTTGAGCATGCCCTGAGCAGTGACACCCTGAACCGTCTGATTGATTTCATGGCCTTCATCGAGACCTGCCCGCGGACTGGCGCCGACTGGCTGGAGCAGTTTGAGCAGTATCGTCAGCAGGGCAAGCCGGCCCATTGTCCCGTGGGGCGTCCGGTGCAGAAGCACTGATTTTTTTTGCCGAAAAAGTTAGACAGATAAAACAAAAAAAGGAGAGACGAATCCCATGGCGCAGGAGCAGGAGAATCTGCTGGCCTTGCTGGACGCCAGTGCCCGGCGCTTGCAGCAGGGCATTGAACACCACTGTCAACTGACGGCCAGGTTGCAGGTGGTACCGCAACCCCCGGCCGCTGCTGCCGAATCGGCCGCCGACGTGGCAGCGGGTTCTGTCCGTGGTCGCGAGCAACTTCTGGAGCAGGCGGTATACGAGGCGATTGAGGTGCTGGAACAGAGCCGCCGGGCCTTCAAGTCGCGCCAGCTCGAACAGCTGCGCAAGAAGCTGACGCAGGTGCTGTTGCAGCGCAACTAGCAGATTACAGCAAAGATTTCTTAAGCTTTTCATGCTGTCAACACCGGCTGTGGCCGGTGTTGCAACAGGTCGAGGGAACGGTCTTACGGCCCCGTGCCGCCCGGCGGTGACGGTGGAAGTGAAGGCGCATCGCGGCCGCACACAGGTGCGGGGCTGTGATGCGCCTTTTTTGTGGCGGCAAGGACCGCCGGTGCGGAGCAATGCGCTCCACGGAGGAAGCCAGTGAAAAAATCTGTGACTCTCGATCAGATCGCACCCGGCGGCAGCTGCCGCATTGTCCGGCTGGTGGCCGGTGATCTGCTGGGCCAGCGGCTGCTGGATCTGGGCGCCTGCCCCGGCATGGCTCTGCGGGTGGTGCGAAATGCGCCACTGAAGGACCCGATGGAGGTTGAGCTCGATGGCTGCTTTGTCAGCCTGCGGCGGGCCGAAGCCCGGCTGGTGGAGGTCGAAAACGCATGAACGCGGCACTTATTGCCCTGGCCGGCCAACCCAATTGTGGCAAGTCGACCCTGTTCAATCTGCTGACCGGAGCCCGTCAGCATGTTGCCAACTATCCCGGGGTCACTGTCGACAAGATGACCGGCTGGCTGCGTTTGGGGGGAGAAACCCTTGAGGTGGTTGATCTGCCCGGAACCTATAGCCTGAGCGCCTTTTCGGCCGAGGAGCGGGTCAGCCGTGATTTCGTTCTGCAGCAGCGGCCGCAGGTGCTGGTCAATGTCATTGATGCCAGCAATCTGCGTCGCAGCCTTTATCTGACGTTGCAGCTGCTGGAGGTAACGCCGGCGTTGTTGGTCAATCTGAACATGATGGATGTCGCCCAACAACGCGGCATAGCACCCGATCCGCAACGCTTGAGTCAGCTGCTCGGAGTGCCGGTGGTGACCAGCTCCTGGCGCAGTGGCCGTGGCAAGGCCGAGCTGTTGCAGGCGGTGCAAGGCCTGATGGGGCAAGACCCGCCGTTGCGCACACGACCGGTGGATTACGGCCCGCTGGAGGGGGTGATCGCGGAACTGCTGCCGGCACTTGCGCTGTTGCCGCAAGCCGCTAGCGAGGGTTCCTCTGCGGCGTTGCACCGCTATCTGGCGTTGAAATTGCTGGAGGCTGATGAGCCCGTGGCGCGTCAGTTGGGCGCCACGCCGGCAGGTGCCGCGCTGGTGGCCCAGGCCCGGCAGCTGGCGGTTGCTTTCGAAACCGCTCAGGGCTGTTCCGTCGGCGAGCATCTGGCGCACTGCCGCTACCAGCGGGCGCAGCAGCTGGTCGATCTGTGCCAGCTGCGCCGGCCGGCACAGCGCTGCCTGTCCGACCGTGTCGATGACTTGGTTTGCCATCGTCTGATGGGGCCGCTGCTGCTGGTGGCCGTGATCTGGCTGCTGTACTACCTCTCCATTGTTCAGGGTTATCGACTGACCCAGTACACCTGGCCACTACTGGCCGGCTTGCGCAGCGTTATTGAGGGCCTCTTGCCGGCTCCTGGCTTCGTTGAGGTGCCGCTGACCCGCGCCTTCGTGCTCTGGTTCGTCGACAGCGTCAACGCCCTGCTCAACTACATTCCGGTGTTTTTCATTCTGTTCGGCCTGATCGCGCTGCTGGAAGACAGCGGCTACATGCCGCGCATGGCCTTCATCATGGACCGGCTGCTGCACCGATTCGGCCTGCATGGCCAATCCACACTGCCGCTGGTGCTTGGCGGCGTCTACGTGGGCGGCTGCGCTGTGCCGGCGGTGATGTCGTGCAAGGGCATTCCCGATGAACGGGCCCGTCTGGCCACCATTCTGACCATTCCGCTGCTCAACTGCCTGGCCAAGGTGCCGCTCTATGTGCTGTTGATCAACATCTATTTTGCCGCCCACAAAGGGGTGGCCATGTTCTTCATTGCCACCATCAGCTTTCTGCTGGTGCTGCCGATTGCCAAGCTGCTCAGTCTGACGGTACTGCGCCATAAGCCGGCAGCGCCCTTTGTCATGGAGATGCCGCCCTACCATTTGCCGACCCTGCGGGCGGTGCTGGGCCGGGCACTGGAGCGGGTCTGGTTGTTCGTGCGCAAGATTACCACCATTGTTGCAGCCGTGGCGGTGGTGCTGTTTGTGCTGTTGCAGTTCCCCGCTTTGGCGCCGGAGCGTCACCAGCACTACCAGAGCCGTCAGCAGCAGATGGAAAAGCGGTTTTACCGTGCGCTGACCGGCACGCCCTACGCCGCGGCCGTGCAGGAGCCGGGCAAAACCCTGGAGTTGGTGCTGCTGGCCGAAGGCTATGCCGCTGACCGTCTGCGGATGGGGGATGCCACCGCCGTGGCCGCTCTCAATGCGGCACTGCGCCAGCAGCAGCCCGTGCTGTTCGATTTGTTGCAGCCGGAAAATGCAGCAGCCAAAAAGGCCGCCCGTGCGTTGAAAAAACTGCTGAAGGAACGCAAGGCTCTGTTGCGCGATCTGCGGGCCGAACAGATCAACAACAGTCTGCTGGGCCAGTTGGGCCAGGCTCTGGAACCGCTCACCGCCGCCGCTGGTTTCAACTGGCGCGTCAATGTCGCCCTGTTGAGTGCCTTTGCCGCCAAGGAAAGCAGTGTCGCTACCCTTGGGGCGCTCTACCTGCCGCAGGAAGACAACGAAACCCTGGAACAGCGCATGGCGCAGGGGGAGGAAGGGTTTACCGCCCTGCATGCTCTGGCGTTGATGCTGTTCATGGTGCTCTATCCGCCCTGCCTGGCCACGGCCATGGCGGTGAAACTGCAGACCGGCAGCCTGGGCTGGATGCTGTTTTCCCTGGGCTATCCGATGGTGCTGGGTCTGCTGGTGGCCTCGCTGGTGTTCACCGGTGGCAGTCTGCTGGGGTTGACGGGCCTGCAGGCCATGATTGCCTTTTATCTGCTGGCGCTGCTGATCACCACGGTGGTCGGCCTGATTGGCAGATCTTCTCTGTCCTCTTAACGCAAGGAGAATCTCATGACCGTAAAAACCCTTTCCCTTCTGGCCGTGCTTCTGCTGGCGCTGACGGCCGCTACGGCTCTGGCCCATACGCCGCTGTGTTCCTGCTACGACAATGGTGATGGCACCATCACCTGCGAGGGCGGTTTTTCCGATGGCTCGTCGGCTTCAGGGGTGGCGGTTCGGGTCGAGGCCAGCGATGGCACGGTGCTGAAAGCCGGCCGCATGGATGCCGACAGTGAATTCCAGTTCGACAAGCCTGACAGCAGCTACCGGGTGCTGTTTGATGCCGGCCCCGGCCATGTCATCAGCATCGACGGCAGCAGTATTGTTGAATAAGGCCAGTTCCCGTTCGCTCATCCCCCTTCAAGGAGAATCCGCATGACCGTAAAACCATTGTTCTGCAGCCTGAGTCTGGCCCTGCTGCTGTCGGCGACTTCAGCGCTGGCCCATTTCCAGATGATCTACACCCCCGAATCGGCCCTGCCGCAGGCGCAGGAGATCCCGCTCAAACTGGTCTTCACCCACCCGTTTGAGGCCGGTCACACCATGGACATGGGCGTGCCGGAGGCCTTCTTTGTCGTGCGCAAGGGCAAGAAAACCGATCTGCTGCCCCAGCTTGAGCCGATGACCTGGCGCAGCCTGACCAACAGCGGCAAGGCCTATCAGGCCCAGGTCAAGCTGCGGGGCATGGGTGATAATGTTTTCTGCCTGGTGCCGGCGCCCTATCTGGAGCAGGAAGAAGATTGCTACATCCAGCAAATCACCAAGCTGATGGTCAACACGGGCGGCTTCCCGACCGACTGGGACGCGCCGGTTGGTCTGCCCGCCGAGATCGTCGCCCTCGATAAACCCTATGGTCTGTGGACCGGCAACCTGTTTCGCGGTCAGGTGCTACGCAATGGTCAGCCGGTGCCCCATGCCGAGATCGAGGTGGAATATCTCAATCATCAGCCGCAGTTGAGCGACAATGCCTTTGCCGCAGCGGCGGCGGTGGCGGCGCCGCAGGACGCCTTTGTCACCCAGACCATCCGTGCCAACGTCAACGGCGAATTCAGCTATGGCATTCCCCGCGCCGGCTGGTGGGGCTTCTGCGCCCTGGGCGTTGGATCGCAGACCGAACACAACGGCAAGGATTTGTCACAGGATGCCGTGATCTGGGTGCAGGCCCGCGACATGCGCTGATGCTGGTGACCCTGATGGAATACGGGTTTGTGGCGCTGGCGCTGGCCGTTGCAATAATTTATCTTTACCGCTATTTGTCCCGGCAGCTGCGCCCGGGCGGTTGCACTGACGGTCGTTCCAGCCGTTGCGGTTGTTGTGCCGCGGCCAAAGACTGCGGCCATTCGAACATCAAGGAGGCTTGAAAAATGAAACATCTGGCATTATGTGGTTTGCTGCTGGCGCTGGCGACACCGGCGCTGGCGACGGAGGAGCTGTCAAACGTTGCCCTGCAGCAAAAACTGCAGGCGACGGAGGCCCGTCTGGCCGAGATTGAAGCGCGCCTGGCGGCGGCTCCGCCGGTGGCCGATCGCTGGACGGACAGTCTGCTGGGTCACTGGAGCGAGCGGGTGCAGCTCAGTGGTCTGGTGGAGGTCGAGGCCGGCTACGAGAGGGTTGAACTGAGCGATGGTGGCAGCGACGAAAGCAGTGATCTGGTGCTGGCCACCGTCGAACTGGGCGTCGAGGTCAACCTTAACGATTACCTCAGTGGCCATGTGCTGCTGCTGTGGGAAGAAGACGAAACCGAGCCGGTGGATGTCGATGAGGCGGTGATCAGCCTCAATGGTGGCGAGCGCTTGCCGCTGTATGTCAATGCCGGCAAGATGTATGTGCCCTTTGGCCGCTTTGAAAGTCATTTTATCAGCGATCCGCTGACGCTGGAACTGGGTGAAACCAACGAGACGGCGGTGGAGCTGGGTTTTGCCAGCGCCGGTTTTGATCTGAGTCTGTCACTGTTCAATGGCGATGTCGACGAAATCGACGAGAACAATCATATCAACAGTCTGGTAGCCAAGGCCGTGTACAGCCTGCCGGAGGATCGGATCGCCGGTCTGGCCCTGAGCCTGGGGATGTCCTGGATCTCCAATCTGGCGGATAGTGACGCGCTGGAGGAGGAAGTCGCCGTGGATGCGCTGGACGACAAGGTGGACGGTTTTGGCGCCTTTGTCAGCCTGGCCGTGGCTGAACGACTGTTTATTGAGGCCGAGTACCTTGGCGCCCTGCGTTCTTTTGCTGCCGGGGAACTGGCTTTTGATGGCGGCGAAGCGTTGCGGCCGGAAACCTGGAACCTGGAGGTGGGCTATCAGCTGCGCGACGACCTGCAGATGGCGGTCAAGTATGAAGGCGGCAGGGATCTGGCCGATTTCCTGCCGGAGGAGCAGTATGGGGCCGTCGTGGCCTATCAGCTGTTCGAGCCGCTGACCCTGGCGCTGGAATATCTCTACGGCGAATTTGACAACGATGACGAGCGCGATCTGGTAACGGCCCAGCTGGCGCTGGAATTCTGACCGGCCCTCTGTACGCCATGGCTGAACAGCAAAAAGGCCTCCGTTATGGGGGCCTTTTTGCTGTTCGATCGAACCGCTCCGCTTCAGTGCAGCTGACGCTGTTTTTTCAGCTGCTCCAGCAGGATGCCGCCGGGTTGGCTGTTCTGCTGCGCCTCTGGAATCACCTCGATCAGGTGGATGTCGAACGTCAGGGCCTTGCCGGCCAGGGGATGGTTGGCGTCGAGGGTCACCTGTTCGTCATTCAGGTCGCTGACCATCACATACAACAGAGAGCCGTCCTGCCGAGTGATTTCAATCTGGGCGCCGATCTGCAGCGCCAGATCGGCGGGTAACTGGGCGCGGTCGATCTCTTCGATCAGATCGGGATTGCTGGCGCCGTAGGCCTGTTCCGGCGGGATGGTCAGGGTTTTGTGCTCGCCTGGCACCATGCCGACTACGGCGGCGTCGAAACCGGCGATCACTTCCTTCTGGCCGAGAATAAAGTTCAGCGGTTGCTTGTCCTGGGAGGAATCAAACACCGTACCGTCGGCCAGATAACCGGTGTAATGCACCTTGACGGTATCACCTTTTTTTGCCACAAACATCGCGCTTCCTTTCTGTTGCCAGCGGTTGCAGGAAAATCGGAAATGCCGAGAGTAGAAAGATTCGCGGCGAATGTCAACGTGGCGGCGGCACTGCGCCGCCCTTTTCACGAAAGAGACTGCCATGACCGGAGAACCCCTGAAACAGGCCATTGCCGTCGAGCGCCGGCCGGAGCATGCCTTTATCCGCTGGTCGGACACGGGCGGCGTCTGCTGCGAACTGCTCGATTACTTCATTGCCCGCCGGGCCGACGCTACCGAGCTGGCGACATTCGAGCTGCTTGATATGGAACAGATGTGGCAACAGCTGCTGAGCCTGGGCGAAACCGGCCTGAGCCGGGCGGTGCGCAAGCAGGTTGAGATTATCGACTGGCAACAGCCGGGTGGCGGTGTGCGCAGCTGCTGTTTTCGCGCCGAGGGTCTGCTGGCGTTGTATGAGGAGATCCAAGCCCGGCGCGGCGCGGCCTGATACGGGGACTTGAGGCTGCGGACTGTTGGTGCTATGTTGCGCGCCGATTGCAGCCATTGTTTCCTCTTATGGTGTCAGCCGCCGGACAGTGGGTTGGCGCCGGAAGGACGGCCTCATGTATCAACCCGACAGTCTGCCGATAGCCGCTGTGTCCGGCGATCCGATCTTCGATGTGCACCGCTGGCTGCGGCTGTCGCATCATGGTATCCCGATTTACCTGTATCCCGAAGGCCCTCACTGGTTCGTGCCCAGTCGCGGTGGTGATGCCCTGCTGCAGCAGCTGCGGCAGAACCGGCCGGTGAGCCTGACCGCTGAGGCGGTCGGTTTTCTCCAGCGTCTGCCGCAGCCGCCGGTGGCGGCTTACGCTGGACGGGCCGCTTGCCTGCAGCTGAGCGGTTTGCAGGAGTTGTGGCTGCACATCACCAACCGCTGCAATTTGCGCTGTCGCCATTGTCTGTTTGCTTCCGCGGCGGACAGCGCCGCCGAACTGCCCTTGGCCCGTCTGTGCCAGCGCATTGACGAGGCCCGGGCGCTGGGTTGCCGGCTGTTCGCCCTGACCGGCGGGGAACCGACGGTCCATCGCGATTTTGTTGCCCTGGTTGACCATGTGCTGGCCGATCCGGCTGCCCATGTGGCGGTGCTGACCAATGGCATGGCGCTGGAGCGCCTGACCTCTCTGGCGGACTGGCCGCGCGACCGGCTGCACTGGCAGATCAGTGTCGATGGCCTTCAGGCCCGTCACGATGGCTTGCGCGGTGCCGGCAGTTTTGCCCGTCTGCGCCAGCAGCTTGCCGGCCTGCGCCAGCAGGGTTGGCCGTTTACCCTGTCCATGTGTGTCGAAGCGGACAATCTGGCCGACATGGCGGCGGTGGTGGAGCTGGCGGCTGACTGGGGCGCCGCCAATGTTCATTTTATGTGGTACTTCGTGCGCGGCCGTGGTGGTGCCGAGCGCTTTGCCGACCCTGGCCGGATTGCCGCCGAACTGCGCCGTGCTCTTGGTGTTGCCGAGCGTCGCGGGGTGCGGATCGACAATCTTGACGCGTTGCGGACGCAGCTGTTCGCGCCGCCCGGCACCCGTCACGATGGCAGCGGGGCTGGTTGGCAGGCGTTGGCCATCGGGCCGGATGATCGGCTCTATCCGTCGGCCGCGCTGGTTGATGTCGCCGAACTGGCGACAGATCTCACGGCCGGGCTGGCGGCCGCCTGGCGCGACAGTGCCGCCCTGACCGCCATTCGCCACAGCAGTTGCGCGACGCAGGATTCCCCCTGGCGTTTTCTGCTCGGTGGTGGCGATCTTGACCACAGCTATCTGCATGGTGGCTGTTTCAGCGGCGCCGATCCCTATCTGCCGCTGTATGAGGAGCTGGCGCTTGATCTGCTGGTAGCCAGCGCCAGTCGTCAGCCGGACAGCGAGCGGCCGCTACTGCGGCTGAAGATGGGCGATGTGCTGGAGAGCTGTGGTGCCCATGGTGCCGTGGCCCTGTTGCACTCCAACTGCCTGCTGGCGTTGAGCCAGAACGACAGTCGTACGGTGGTGAAGGATTTCTATGCCGCTGCGGTCGGCGATCGAAAGGAGGAGATTCTCAACCCGGTCTGCTATGACGCTGACCTGATCGATCACATCCCCGAGGCGTTCCGGTTTCGCGGTTATGGCTGCGGCAGTCCGGTGCTGGATGCTGCCATCACGGCGGGCCAGACCGTGCTGGATCTGGGCTGTGGCAGCGGGGTGGAATGCTTTATTGCCGCCCGGCTGACCGGCCGGCAGGGGCGTGTCATCGGTGTTGACATGCTGGCGCCCATGCTTGAGCTGGCCCGCCAGGGCGCGGTTGGTGTCGCCGCCCGTCTCGGTTACGATAACCTGGAGTTCCATCAGGCCTATCTTGAAGCGCTGCCGCTGGCCGACGCCAGTGTCGATCTGATTCTGTCCAACTGTGTGCTCAACCTGTCGGCTGACAAGCGCTGCCTGTTTGCCGAGATGTGGCGTGTCCTCAAGCCGGGTGGCCGGCTGGTGGTGGCCGATGTCGTGTGCGAGAGCGAGCCTGATGCCGCCATCCGCAACGACGAGCAGCTGCGGGGCGAATGCATTGCCGGTGCCCTGACCCAGAAGGATCTGTTCGGCCTGCTGGCGGAAAGCGGTTTTGTTCACAGTCGCTGTCTCAAACGGTTGCCGTACCGCCAGGTGCAGGGCCACGCCTTTTTTTCGCTGACCTTCGAGGCGCAACGTCCCGCCCTGGCGGAAGCGGCCGGCGCGGTGCGGGTTCTCTATCCCGGTCCCTTTGCCAGCATTGGCCTGGAGGATGGCCGGCTGCTGTTTCGCGGCCAGCTGGCCTGGGTGTCACGCCAGCAGGCCGAGGCGGCCGGTGAATTGCTCTATCAGCTGGAAGAGGATGGCACGGTGGCCAACATCGCCTTCAGCTACAGCTGCAACTGTGCCCTGCCGGCTCGCGAAAGCGACACTCAGACGGTGGCGCGGCAGCTCAGCGGTTGCATGCTGTGCGGTGCGCCCCTGCTGTATGCGGCCACCAGCCGGTTGCAGCGTTGCCATTATTGCGGGCGACAGTTCGACAGCAGTGTTTGTTGCGAGCAGGGCCATCATGTCTGTGATGCCTGCCATAATGCCGATGCCCTTGCGGTGATCGCCCATCTGTGTCAGGAGGCCGAGGAAACCGAGCTGCTGCCGTTGTTTTATCGCATCTGCCGCCATCCGGCCATTCCACTGCACGGGCCGCAGTTCCATGCCCTGGTGCCGGCCGTGATACTGGCCTGCTACCGCAATCAGGGCGGCACGGTGTCCGCGGCGCAGATGCACATGGCACTGCAGCGGGGTTCTCAGGTCATGGGCGGCAGTTGTGCCTTCAATGGGGTGTGTGGCGCGGCGGTGGGCGTGGGCATCGCCTTGAGTCTGTTGCTTGAGGCCACACCGCTGACGGCGGTGCCCCGCCAGCAGGCGCAGCAGCTGGTGCAGCAGGTGCTGGCCGAGCTGGCGGCTTTCCGGGCGGCCCGTTGTTGTCAGCGCGATTGTGTGGTGGCGCTGTGCAAGGCGGCGGAGTTGTCGGCGGCGTTGCTGCCGCAGCCGTTGCGGGCAGGGGCGCTGGAGGTTTGTCGTCAGCAGGCGCGGAATCCGGAATGTCTGGGTGCGGGCTGCCCGTTGAGCCCGGCAGCCCGGCGCCGCCAGACGGGTTCGTCGCTGGTCTAGGGCAGCACTTGGATGAGGTGATCGCGCCAGCGCACCTGCTGGCCGGCGTGAATCTTGCGGCGCTTGCGCAGCTCGATTGTCGCGTCGACGCTGACCTCGCCGGCGGCGATGCGCTGCTTGGCCTCGCCGCCACTGCCGCACAGACCGGTGACCTTGAGCAGTTGCTGCAGTTCGATCTGGCTGTGACCGGCGAGGGAGAAATCCATGGGGCTGTTCCTGTCGTAAAATAGGGCTGTTGGTGGGGGCGCGGCTCTAACTGCGTACCAGGATCAGGCCGGTCGGCAATGCTTCGCCGAATTGCAGGGTGCGGTCGTTGTCATCAAGGGGCACCAGTCGTTCGACGACGGTCAGCTGATGACGGCTGGCGCCGCTGGCGCGCATCTTGTCGAGCAGTTCCGCCCGCAGCGGGGCGCTGATATCCATGTCGCGCTGTTCGGTGTGACGGGCGGCCTGGGCAAACAGGGCGGGAAAGCCCTGCCAGGGGGGCTGGCGCCAGTCAAGGCTGGCGACGCGGCGGAAGAACTGTTCCACCTGCTGGGGATGGACGACGGTTTCCGGTCCGGCGTAAAGCGGCAGGCGGGCCAGCAGGCGCCCCAGCGCCCAGAAGTAAGGGGCGTGGTGGCGGGTGCGGTCGCGCAGCAGCTGGCGGCCAAACAGCCGGACCAACTCGGTTTTTGTGCCGGGCGGCAGCTGTTCCAGCGCGCCGGCCAGATAGACCATCTCGGCGGCCGGCTCGGCCTGGTTGGCCAGGCTGTCGGCTAGGGCAGCGTAGAGCTGCTGCTGGCGGCCGGCGTTGAGCCCGCCGGCGACCCGGCGCCACAGCAGCCAGGCCTGATTTTCGATCCGCTTTTCCTTGCCAAAAGCCAGGCCGAGCTGTTGCAGGCGCCAGAGCTGCTCGATGCGGGCGCTGTCCAGTTCGACCCCATAACCCGGCCGCAGAACGAAGCCGGCCAGATAGAGCCAGGCCTGCTCATGGTCGATGCTGCGCGCCTTGCGGCTCATGCCTTCGGCCAGTTCCGGCCATAACCGGCGCAGGGTGGCGCTGTTCCAGTCCTCGCGCGGGCCCAGCAGCCGTTCAAGGGCTTTGACCAGCTGCTTCGGGGCCACCTCCGGCAGGGCCGGATCCTTTTTCTTGGCAAACAGGGAACGGATTAATGGCAGGGCCTGTGACACTGCCGGATCAGCCTCAATGCGCCGGCCGGTTGGAGCCGGTGAGCCGCTGGCGTCCTGACGCAGATTGAAATCGAGGCGCCAGCGGCCACTGCCATCGTTGGCGACGCAAGCGATCTGCAGCAGGCCCAGTTCGTTGAGGCTGACCTCCAGATGCACCGGCAGCCGGTTGTTGGCTGGTTTGGCGGCGCCGGGCGGCAGCTGAATAAGGGTTTGCAGCGGCGGCAGTGGGCGGAATTCGTCGGCATTCCAGGGCAGCAGGGTGCCGGCACGGTCACTGGTGCGGCGCGGCGCGTAGCAACACTGAAAGCGGACCGGCTGGTTGACCAGCAGGTCAAAGGCCGGTTCGCGCAGTTGCAGGGTGCGGCCGGCCTCCAGCCCCTTGGGCAGAATGCAGACCAGGCTGCGATCCTTCTTGCGGGCGCCGCCCAGCACCTCCAGATAGAGGGCGTGGGCATAGCCGCCACCGATGCGGGCGCCGCTGGTCGGTTGTTCGCCGAGAATCCAGCTGTAACGCGCCGCGCCCTGCGCCACCGCCAGCGACAGGCTGCGGTTTTCCAGCACCACCGTTGCGGTTTCGGGCTGCCAGCGGCTCAACAGCTGGTGCAGGCGCTGGCGAATACTGGCCGGAACCAGGGTGCCGCCGTTGAAGAGCAGCGCGTCGACCCGCTGGCCGGCGATGAAGCCCGCCAGATGACGCGACACGGCACTGTCCTGTGCATAGGGCAGGCCCCATTCCTGCAGCAGCGCCGCCTGCTGTTGCGGCCGGGCATCGGCATCGCATAGCGGGAAAAAGCCGTCGAGGATCAGCTGCTGGAGTTCGCTGGCGGCGATGCGACAGCTTTGGGTCGAGGCGAACAGGTTGGCGCCGCTGCCACTGAGGGTGACCGGATAACTGCGCTGGGCCTCCTCGCCGCTGGCGTCGAGCAGCCGTTCCTTCAGCTCGCGGGCCTGGCTGAGCAGCTGGTGCCATTGTTTCAGGCGCAACCGTTGGCCGCCGCCGGTCAGGCGCTGCTCCAGCAGGTGAGCCAGGGTCAGGTCAATGTTGTCGCCACCGAGCAGCAGATGTTCGCTCACCGCCAGGCGTTCGAAGCGCAGACCACCGGCCTGCTGTGGATCGCTGGCCACCCGGAACAGGCTCAGGTCGGTGGTGCCGCCGCCGATGTCGCAGACCAGCACCTGCAAGGCGGCGCCATCGCGCTGCAGCAGCAGATCGCGCAGCTGGGCCAGATGCGTCTCCTGTCCCAGCCAGTGGTAGAAGGCAGCCTGCGGTTCCTCCAGCAGACTGAGGCGCTCCAGCGGATAGCCCGCCAGCGCCGCGGCCTGCAGTGTCAGTTGCTGGGCGGCAGCATCGAAGCTGGCCGGTACGGTCAGAACGATCTGCTGCTGCTCGAAGGCGGCCTCTGGTGTGGCCGTTGTCAGCTGTTGGTTCCAGCAGCGCCGCAGCCAGTCAAGATAGAGAGCGCTGGCCTGCACCGGTGAAAGGCGCTGGTTCTCGCCGATATCGCTCGATTGCCAGGGCAGCAGGGCGCGATTGCGGTCGACGCCGCTGTGGCAGAGCCAGGATTTGGCCGAATGAATCACGCGGCCGGGATGCAGGGACATCTGCTGGCGGGCCAGGGTGCCAACCAGCCAGGGGCTGTCACTGGCCGGCAGTTGGTTTTCGCCGGCGCGGGGTGGTTGCTCCGGCAGGTAGGCAAAGGAAGGCAGGCTGTTGAGCTGGCGGATGCTGGCGGCGCTATCCCACTGGGGCAGCAGCAATAGCTGGCTGCCCTGGCGGGGCTGCTGGCGGTCGACGTAGGCCAGGGCCGTGTTGGTGGTGCCCAGGTCGATGCCGATGCAGAAGCGCGGTCGGGCGGTGCTGGTCATGCGGCTGGTCCCCCGTTGGCGCGCAGGTTGATTTCCACCTTCCAGCGCCGCTGGCTGTCGGGTTGGTGCAGCCAGAGTTCCAGGGTGCCCAACTCGGTAATGCGACTGCGCAGTTGCACCGCGACACGCTGCTGCTGTTCCTCGGCTGGCAGGCTCAGTTGCAGGCTGGCGCATTCTTGCAATTCGGCAATATCCTCCACCGCATCGCCGATGGTGTCAGCTGGTCGCTGATTGCTGCTGAAAAAACGGAATTCGACCGGCTGACCGGTCAGCAGGGCAAATTCGCGACCGTTGAGGGTCTGCTCGCTGCCTTCCTCCATGCCGCGTGGCACGATACAGACGCCCTTGAGGGGTGGCTTGAAGCCCGGTACGGCCGGCATGGCGGCCTGCAGACCGATATAGTAGGAACGGGCGGTGCCGGCCTTGATGCGTAGGCCGCCAGCGACCCGCTGGCGGGCGTAACTGGCGGCGCCGCGGGCGACCGCCAGGTCGGGATCTCCGCCGCACAGCAGGCGCAGCGGTCGCTCGGGGCAAAATTGCTGCAGCAGGCCAAACAGGCGCTGTTGCAGGCGGCGGGAGCGGAAGATGCCACCATTGAACAGAACCGCCGTGGGAAACAAAAAGGCCCGGCCGCCCTGTTCAAGGCGCTGATTGCGCACCTGTTCGGCCAGGTCGGCGTGCGCCGTTACCGCCTGGGCGCTGGCGACCAGAAAGGCCGCCAGATGATGGCTGAATACCGGGTCGGCGGCATAGTGCAGGCCGACTTCCTGCAGGCCGGCCTGGCCACTGGCATCCGGCTGGCAGTCGATGGTGCAGGGCGCCAGAAAGCCATCAAACACGACCTGTTCAACCAGGGTGCGGGTCAGCGCTACCGTCAGGCTGCGGGCGAACAGGCTGGCGCCGCGACTGGCCAGGGCAATGGGATAGCTTTCCGGCGGCTGGTCGCCGAGCAGGGTTTCCTTGCCGGCGCGGCAGCCCTGCACCAGGGCGAGAAACTGGCTGTGATCAAGCTTCTTGCCCTGGGTTTCAAGCTGGGCCTGCAGGCTGTAGGCCAGCGCCAGATCGAGGTTGTCGCCGCCGAGCAGCAGATGGTCGCCGACGCTGATGCGTTCGAGGGCCAGTTCTCCCTGCCGGGCGGTGACGGCGATCAGGCTGAAGTCGGTGGTGCCGCCGCCGATATCGCAGACCAGAATGACGTCGCCGGGCTGCACCTGCTCACGCCACAGTTCGCCCTGGCTGGTCAGCCAGTGGTAGAAGGCAGCCTGCGGCTCCTCCAACAGCGTCACTTCACCCCAGCCGGCCTCGCGCGCCGCCTCGGCGGTCAGCAGCCGGGCGACCTCGTTGAAGGACGCCGGCACCGTCAGGACCACCTCGGCCTGGGTCAGATCGAAGGAAGGCTGCTGCTGGCGCAACTGGTATCGCAGGTTATGCTGCAGATGCCGCAAAAACTGGGTCTGGACCTGGCAGGGGGACAGCAGGCGCTGCGTGAGACGGCTGTTCCACGGCAGGATGGGCTGGCGGGGATCGAGATGGTTGTGGCCAAGCCAGGATTTGGCCGAGGTCACCAGGCGTTCGGGCAGCAGGGCGCCATGTTCGCGGGCGTAAAGTCCGCAGCAGTGTTCGGCTCCGGTCGGCCAGGGCAGCGGCGGCAGCTGGCGTTGTTCGTCCTCGCTGGGCAGGTACAGTGCCGAAGGCAGGGTGTCACGGTCGCCGAGGGCGCGGGCGCTGATCTGCTGGCAGATCGGCAGGGTGCGGGGAGCGGCCGTGTCGGTCAGGTTCGCCAGGGCAACGGACGAATTGGACGTGCCCAGATCGATACCGATGGCGTAACATTTTGACATGACAACAAATTCCTTGCGCTGAGGGCCGGCCTGAACACCGGCCGTCCCATCAGTCCTGCGGGTCGATTTCGATTTCGGCCGGCGCGATGATGCGCTGCAGGCTCACCAAATCGTTGGTGGCCTCGTTGAGCTGGGGCAAATGACAGCTCTGGGTCTGCCAGCCGCGGTGGATGACCTGGCCCTGGTAGGGACCACGCTCGGGCACCCGGCCGATCAGGCGGTAGCTCTGGCTGTCGTAGCCGTCAGCCAGTTCGATGGGATCGTCTTCATTGCCGTCATGCACCGGCACAATGCGGAAGAAGTCGAACAGAACCTCGCGGCAGCCCTGATGCACGATGCGCGCTGCCGCGCCAACCTGCTCATCGGCATAGGCCGTCATGTCGTCCATGACGAAATCGACCAGCCGGCCCTTTTCCTGCAATCGGCCGAGAAACTGGACCACGGCGGCATCCTGCAACTGGCCGTTATCGACCGTGCGGGCAGCTACCGGCAACTGCGGGCCGGGGGGGAGGCTGGTGGCGACCGTGGCCTGCGGGGCGGGGCGGGCAGCGCCGGCCAGGCGTTGGCGCAGTTGCAGCAGTGTCAGCAGCAGCGTCAGTACCAGGGCGGTGATCTGCAGGACGGGCTGGGCTTCGGCGGGAACCGCGGTATAGAACAGGGTGACCAGAACGGCGAGGTTGATTACAGACAGAACAATCGACATGACATCTCCTGAAACAACGATGTTGCCACCGGTGGAGGCGAAGGATTCCCAGGCGGAATCCTCGGATGCTGACTTGGCGAAAGCTGCCGCGCAGCGGCAGGTAAAAAACAGCAAGGCGTGAGAGTATAACATTCTGCCCGGCGGCTGTCCCCCCTGTTCTGCCGTCTGTTGCCGGCGATTGGCATAAAAAAAGGCCGCCCACAGGGGCGGCCACAAGGAGGAGAAGGCGATCGTTCCGGCGGCCACGCCTTCGTCGGCCGTTTATGAATCTTATTGCTCGATGATCACTTCCAACGCGTTCATGCGGTAGTGGTAGGGCCGGGCGGTATCGATGCCCAGCTCACGCATCAGTTTGGCGATGACCTGAGGTCTTTTGCCGATGATCTTTTTCAGTGGGATGGTAATGGACATGGCGTTTCTCCTTTGCTGCAAGGTACGCCATAAAGATGACAAGAACGGTCGGTTTTGTCAAGAAGAAAAGAGAAGCCGGTGACTTGCGGTGAATTTCAGGTTCTGGCCGCCAGGTGGGCCAGAGCTGGCGGCCGGGCCAGCAGTTGGGCGAAATCCGCCGCTGGCAGAGGCCGGCTGTACAGGTAGCCCTGAAGGGCGTCACATTGGCAACGGCGCAGAAAAGTCAGTTGCGCGTGGGTTTCGACGCCTTCGGCAATGGTGGTCAGGCCCAGGTTCTGGGCGATATCGATGATGCTGGTGACTACCGCTGCGGCGCTGGGATCGCGATCGACATCGCGGATAAAGGAAGCATCGATCTTGAGGCAGTCGACAGGAAAATGGCGCAGGTAGTTCAGGCTGGAGTAGCCGGTGCCAAAGTCATCAAGGCTGAGCTGCAGACCGCAACCTTTCAGCTGCTGCATGGTCTGAACGGCGCCTGCAGGATCGTCCATCACCATGCTTTCGGTCAGTTCCAGCTCCAGACGGCTGGCCGGCAGGGCGCTGTGGCGCAAGGCGGCAGCGACGGCAGTGGGCAGATCGCCGGAGCGGAACTGGCGCGACGACAGGTTGACCGCCATGCCGATGGCAGGCAGCCCCTGCTGCTGCCATTGCATGGCCTGGTTGCAGGCTTCCAGTAGCGCCCAGGCGCCAATGGGAACGATCAGGCCGGTTTCCTCGGCCAGGGGGATGAAGTCGGCCGGCGAAACCAGGCCGCGCTGGGGATGCTGCCAGCGCAGCAGCGCCTCGCAGCCAATGATCCGGCCACGAGCCAGTTCCACCTTGGGCTGGTAGTGCAGCAGTAGTTCCCGGCGTTCGAGGGCATGACGCAGGTCGTTTTCCAGTTCCAGGATCTTCAGCGCGTGCCGGTTCATCTCGGCGCGATAAAAGGCAAAGCCATTGCCGCGCTGCTTGGCCTGGTACATGGCCAGATCGGCGTTGCGCAGCAGGCTGATGCTGTCGCCGCCGTCGGCCGGGTACAGGCTGATGCCGAGGCTGGCGGTGACCGTGACATGGTGGTTTCCAATGGTGCATGACTGACTGATGCGTTCGAGCAGCTGGCCTGCCAGAGATGTCAGGCTGTCGCCGGGGCCCGGATCGTTCAGCACCAGGGCAAATTCGTCACCGCCCAGGCGGCAGACGGTGTCCTCAGGTTGCACGCACTGGCGCAGCCGCGCGCCGATCTGGCACAACAGGGCGTCGCCCTGGTTGTGACCGAGGCTGTCATTGATGAACTGGAAGCGGTCGAGGTCGAGCAGCAGCACCGCTACACGCTGTTGTCGCTGGGATCGGGTACTGATGACCTGTTCGAGCCGTTCGTGCAATAACCTGCGGTTGGCCAGGCCGGTCAGTTCGTCGTGGGTGGCCAGGTGGCGCAGGCGTTCCTCAGACTGCTGCTGCTGTTGCTGGCTCTGTTGTAAATGCAGGACCATGTGTTCGAAGCTGTCGGCCAGCCGTTCCAGCTCCAGGGGCTGTCGCCCCGTGCGGGGCAGCCGCCAGGGACGGCCATGGCCGAATTCCTCGGCGGCCTGGGCCAGGAGGGCCAACGGCCGGACCAGCAGCTTCAGGCCAAGCTGGCGAGCGCTCAGCAGTGCCAGCAGAGTGACCAGTACCATCAGGCTCAGGCCGTATTGCCACTGACGATTGGCCTGGGCAAGGATGCGCTGCTCGGCGATGCCCACCCAGATCACCAGATGGGGCGGTTCGTCAGGTGCCAGCCGTACCGGATGGTAGGCCATCAGGGTGCGACGGCCGTTGGAAGCGATGACACTGACCTGGCCCGCTTCCTGGGCCTGGCCGGCCGCTTGCCAGGTGGTTGGCGCGATCGGTCGGCCAATCGGATTGGCTGGATTGGGCGGATGAAAGAAGAGGCGGGTTCCCTGGTGGTCGGTTACTGCCATGAAGGATGCGTCCGGCAACCGGGCCTGTTGCAGCAGGCTGGCGAAGTCACTCAGCCGCAGCACGGCGGTCAGCACCCCGCGGGTCTGCCCCTGGCTGTCGCGCAGGGGCAGGGCGTAGGCAAAAGCCGGTTCGGTATGGCCCAGGCGGGTGAAGAGAAACTCGCCGGCGGCAAAACGGTTGAGACGCAGGGCGTCACGAACATGCTTGCGGTCGGCCAGATAGCGGGTTTCCAGGGGGCGGGCTGCCGCCAGTACCCGACCGCCCTTGTCGCACAGAGCGATATTGAGCAGAGCGGGGGTCTGCTTGACGACGGCCTGAAACAGGCGACTGCAGTTGGCGGCATTCTGCTGCTGTACCGCCGGGGTCAGGGCCAGGGTCTGCAGGGTCTGGCGTGCTGCCTTGATGGTGCCCAGCTGGCTTTCGACCAGGCTGCCGGCCAGAATGCGCAGCTGATTCTGGGCCTGGGCGATGGCCTCGTCACGTTGCCGCAGGCCGCCGTGAACGATCAGGGCCAGGGCGGGCAGCACGGCAACGAGGGTCAGCAGCGCCAGGTAACTGCGGATGGAGGCGCGACGGGGCGACATCGGTAACATCCTTGCCAGCGCCGGCTCAGGACGGCTCCGCCGGCGGTTCGGCCGCTGGCTCTGGCGGGTGGCTGCCGCTCGCCAGAGTCTCGGCCTGGCCGGGATCGCCGCGCAGATTCAGTCCCCAGACATCCTCCAGCAGTACGACGACAAAGGCCGCCACCGGCAGGGCAACGATCATGCCGCCGATGCCGAACAGGGCGCCGCCGGCCATCAGGGCGAAGATCACACCAGCCGGATGCAGGCCGATGGAGGCGCCCACCAGGCGGGGAGTGACAATGTTGCCCTCAATACTTTGTACCAGTACAAAGCCGCCCAGCACCAGCAGGGGGTGCAGCAGATCGCCGTGCTGCATCAGGGCCAGAATCAGTGCGGTGCCCAGGCCGATGACCAGGCCGAGATAGGGCACGATGCCGAGCAGGCCGGCCACCAGACCGAGGGTCAGGGCGGGCGAGACATCGCACAGGCTCAGCACCAGGCTGTAGCCACAGGCCAGAAAGGCGGCCACCAGTAGCTGGCCACGGAAGTAGCGGGCAACGATACGGTTGAAATGCAGGTAGTAGGGGCGCAGATCGTAGCGCGAGCGCTGTTTGACATTGATCAGCACCCGCTCTACGATGCGGTCGAAATCGCGCAGAAAATAAAATACCAGTACCGGAATCAGCGCCAGTTCCAGCATCAGATTGCTCAGGGCGCCGAGTTGGCGCGACAGCTGGGTCAACAGCTGCTGCCCCAGGGACGACAGGGCGCCGATCCGTTCGGCCAGCAGGCCAAGCAGAAATTGGCGGTCAAGCTGAACGCCGGCCAAGGCTGCCAGCCGGGTCAGCTGTTGTTGCGCCCAGTCGGCATAGGCTGGTGTGGCCTGGGCCAGCTGGGCCAGTTCCACCAAAACGCGCGGGAGCACCAGCCACAGCAACAGGCTGCCGAGCAATGAGAAGGTGGCAAAAATCATCACCACGGCCAGGTTGCGTCCCAGCCCGCGCCGCTCCAGCAGGTCGGCCAGCGGATCGAGCACATAGGCGATCAGAAAGGCGATGCCGAACAGGGTCAGCACGGCCTGCAGGCGGTTGCCGATGAGGAGCAGCAGCGCCAGCAGCGTCAGCAGGCTGATCAGACGGCGGTCAAGGGAGAGATAAAAGCGGCGGGAGCGCGGTAGCTGTGAAGGCATGCGGATCTCCTTGTGCGGTTTGGCCTGCAGGGTAACAGAAAGATGACGCTGTTCCAATGCGTTTTGGCGCTTTTGGTGAGGGTGTGGCCGCCGATTCTGCTCGACAGGTGCTCGGCTGAATTCTATTATGCAAGTTTCATTTTATTGCTGGGAACCTGGGCGGACGGGGGTGTGACCGTTCGTCAGCAGGCCGGCAACCGGACGCGAAACGGGAAATGCCGATGCGATGGATCGCCCGACTGGGTGCGGAAACCCTGCGCCTGCTGGAAGTCTCCGGCCGATATGGCCTGTTCCTGCTCAACAGCCTCTGGTGTGTGGTTACGCCACCCTACCGGGTGGCGGCGGCTGTGCGCCAGATCCGTTTTATCGGCGCCCATTCGTTGTTCGTCATCCTGTTTACCGGCCTGTTTACCGGCATGGTGCTGGGGTTGCAGGGCTATTATACCCTTACCAAGTTCGGTTCCATCGGTTTTCTCGGCGCAGCGGTGGCCTTGAGCCTGGTGCGCGAACTGGGACCGGTGTTGACAGCCCTGATGGTGATCGGCCGGGCCGGGTCGGCCATCTGTGCCGAGGTGGGTATTATGCGCAATTCCGAACAGATTGATGCCCTGGAATGCATGGCCATCGATCCGTACCGCTTTCTGATTGAACCGAAGGTGGCGGCGGCGGTGCTGGTGGTGCCATTGCTGACCTGCATCTTCGATGCGGTGGGCATTTTTGGCGGTTATCTGGTGGGCGTACATCTGTTCGATGTCAGCTCCGGATCCTATTTTCAGGGCATGTACAGTGCGGTGGACTGGCTTGATGTGCGTATGGGGCTGGTCAAGTCGCTGCTGTTTGGCGTGCTGCTGGTATGGATCTGCAGCGCCAAGGGCTTTTTTCTCCATCTCGAACGCGATGGCGGTTTTGGTGCCGAGGGTGTCAGCCGGGCGACCACCAGCGCTGTGGTCCTGTCCTCGGTGTCGGTGCTGGTGTGGGATTATCTGGTCAGTGCGGTGATGCTGTGAGGGAGGCGGGTTGATGAGCACGACGGACGAGGTGGTCATTGCCCTGACGGCGGTGGAGAAATCCTTTGGCAGTCAGAAGGTGCTCGACGGTGTGTCACTGCAGGTGCGCGCCGGCACCACCACGGTGATTGTTGGCGGCAGCGGCCAGGGCAAAAGTGTGATTCTCAAACACATGCTGGGGTTGCTCCAGCCTGATGCCGGCCGGGTTGAGGTGTTTGGCGAGGATCTGGCCCGCTGCGACCGGCGCACCCTGCAACGTATTCGCGGCGCTTTCGGGGTGCTGTTTCAGAATGTGGCCTTGTTTGATTCCATGAGCGTTTACGACAACGTGGCCTTGCCGCTGCGTGAACGCACGGGCGAGAGTGAGACGGTTATCCGGCGGCGGGTGCGTGATAAACTGGCGCTGATGGGCCTTGAAGGTCAGGAACAGAAATTTCCGGCCCAACTCAGTGGCGGCATGAAAAAACGCGTCGGTCTGGCGCGGGCGCTGGTACTGGATCCGAAGGTGGTGTTTTTTGACGAGCCGACCACGGGGCTCGATGTCAGCCGCAGCAACGAGATGTACCGGCTGTTCTTTGAAACCCAGAAGCAACTCAACTACACGGCGGTGATTGTCAGCCACGATGTGCCTAAAATCTTTAAATTATCTGATTATGTTGCCCTGATGGCTCAAGGTCGGTTGCAGGGCTGCCTGTCGCCAGAAGCCTTTCAATTGTCGGATAACCCGCTGATCCGTGCCTTTGTGCGCGAGACCATGGGGCCGATCTACAGCAGTGAAACGGAGGAAGTGCCACGCCATGAAACGCTATCATCTTGAACTGGTTGTCGGGCTGTTCATGCTGCTGGGCTTCGCCAGTTTTGCCTATGTGTCGATCAAACTGGGCGATATCGACCTGTTTGCCAA
Source organism: Desulfuromonas thiophila (assembly GCF_900101955.1). Lineage (NCBI taxonomy): Bacteria > Pseudomonadati > Thermodesulfobacteriota > Desulfuromonadia > Desulfuromonadales > Desulfuromonadaceae > Desulfuromonas > Desulfuromonas thiophila. The sequence continues at coordinate 201,688 of NZ_FNAQ01000003.1, forward strand.
CGATCATTACCGGGTCAGCGCCCGCTTTGGTTCCATTGCCGGGCTGAAACTGGGCGCGACCGTGCAGATTGCCGGCGTCGATGTCGGCCGGGTCGCCGAAATTCGTCTGCATCCGGAAACCTATGAGGCGCAGGTGACGCTCGAATTGCAGCGCGACGTGGTGCTGCAGGAGGACTGTATTGCCTCGGTGCGCACCGCCGGCATCATTGGGGATCGCTACATCAGTATTCTACCGGGTGGTTCTCCTGTGCTGATCGAGGCGGGAGGCGAGATTTTCGAGACGGAATCGGCCATCAGCATGGAAGAGCTGGTCAGTAAATACATCTTCGAGAAATAGGGGGCAGGCATGGAGCCGAGGCTGCTGCGCCGACTGGCATCGTTGTTGCTTTCGGGATTGCTCGTAAGTCTGTTGGCCACGGCTGGCGCGATGCCGGTGCTGGCGGCTGTCGCACCATCGGCGGTCGCCGGGACGCTGAGTGGTCCGGGGGAGGACGATTTCATTGCAGACGATCCCTTTGCCGAGGATCTCTACAATGGGGAATTGGATGACGCAATTCTGGCCGATCCCCTCGAACCGGTCAATCGGGCGCTGTTCTGGTTTAATGACAAAAGCTACTTCTATCTGATCAAGCCGGTGGCGCGGGGCTTTCGGTTGGTGCCCGAGCCGCTGCGCAGCGGTGTCGACCGCATGTTTGACAATCTCAAGGCGCCGTTGCGGGCGGTGAGTTGTCTGCTGCAATGGCGCTGGCGTCAGACCGGCGTTGAGCTGACGCGTCTGCTGGTCAATTCCACCTGCGGGCTGGCCGGGTTTTACGATCCCGCCCTTAACTGGTGGGATCTGCGTAAGCAGGACGAGGATTTTGGCCAGGTGCTGGGGCATTACGGTGTCAGCGGTGGCTGCTATCTGGTGTTGCCCCTGCTTGGACCTTCAACCTTGCGCGATGGCCTGGCCCTGCTGCCGCAGAGCTATGCCGATCCGTTGTATTGGATGCTGCACCGCGATGGTCTGCTGGGTTGTCGTGCCGGTGCCCTGGTGAACAGCCTGTCACTGGATGCGGATACCTATGAAAGTCTGGTACGCGAGCAGATCGATCCCTATCTGTTCCTGCGCGACGCCTATCTGCAGCGGCGCGCAGCGCAGGTGCGCGACTAACAAGGCTTCAAAAACGAACTGTTCATCCAGTGTCTCGCGCTATAATGCGCAATTTGTCGTGTTATAAAATCATTTTTGTTTGAGGGAGCTCATGTCGTTCACCCTGTGTACATCCCGCTTGCTGGCCGTTACCACGTTGCTGGCCTCACTGCTTGTTGCTTTGCCGCCGATGCCCGTTCAGGCAGCTGGTCTGCCGGCGGAGGAACCGACGGCGGTCATTCGTCAGACGGTGGATGGAATTCTGGAACAGCTGCGCACCTTGCCTGACGCCCAGAGCCGGCGTGATCGAATCAGTGCTCTGGTGCGTGGTCAGTTCAGCTTTGAGTTGATGGCCCAGGGGGCCATGGGGCCCTACTGGCATCAGGCCAGCGCCCAGCAGCGTTCAACCTTTGTTGCTCTGTTCACCGAGCTGCTGGAGGCGACCTACATGGGCCGCATCACCGCCTACACCAATGAGCAGGTGCGTTATGGCCAGCAGCAGGTGCGCCAAAACCGCGCTCTGGTGGAGACCTACATTCAGAGCGGCAACACGGAAATCCCGATCTTCTACAAGCTGCTGCCCCATCAGGATCGCTGGCAAGTCTATGATGTGGTCATTGAGGAGGTCAGCCTGGTGCGCACCTACCGCAGCAGTTACACCGATATTCTGCGCCGGCGCGGCATTCCCGGCCTGTTGCAGGAGATGGAGCAGAAGCTGGAACAACTGCGTGCCGAAACGCCGCCGGCGGTGGAAGAACGCGCATGATGGCTGCCGACGAACAGTGCCTGCAGATTAAGCGTGCCTTCCGCTTCTTTCATTTTCTCGAAGAGGCCGATTGCATGCAGTTGGCTGAATATTTTGAATGCCGCTGTCTGGCGGCAGGGGAAGAACTCTGGCGTGAGGGTGAACGCAGTCACTATGTCGCCTTTATCGTCACCGGTCGCATCGAAACCCAGAAGGAAACGGCCTTCCGCGGCAAACAGGTCGTGGTCGGGGTGTATGGCCAGGAGTCGCTGGTTGGCATCGTCAGCATTCTTACCGACGAACCGCGGCCGGTGACAGCCAAGGCGCTCGAAGCCTGTCAGTTGCTGTTGCTGTCCCGCGCGGCCTTTGATCGCATCAATCGTGAAGAGCCGCAGTTGGGCAACCGCCTGCTGAAGGGTATGCTGTTCTGTTTATCGATGCGGCTGAAGCAGTCTTACGAACGGCTGGCGGCAATTTTTTAGCCGACTGCTGGCAAGCAATCGCTGTACTGCGACAGGGGGCGGTAAGGCTTTTTCTTGACGCCGCTTGAGCTTGTCGACCAATCCACGTCCATCAACCCGCCGCGGCGCGAACTGCCCGGCGGGTTTTTTGTGACCAGGAACAGGCTGTTGTTGAACAGCCTGTTCCTGGTCAGACGGAAATCGCATCTCTCGGCTGGCGTCGGTGAAAAAGCCCTGGACGGGATATTTTAATAGACGACTGTCAACGGGTTTTGGGGCTGAATATCTGCAGGTCAAGACCTTGCTGCTTGGCTTGGTACATGGCGCTATCCGCGTGATTGAGCAGCTGGTCGATGGTCTGGCTGGTTCTGGGGTAGATGCTGATGCCGATGCTGCAGCTGATGTCATTTTGCAGGCAGGGCAGAGTGAAGGGCTGGCGCAGCTGAGCGATCAGCTTGTCGGTGATGCTGTCAAAGGGGGTATGCGGATCGATGTCCTGCAACAAAGCGACGAACTCGTCGCCACCCAGCCGTGCTACCGTATCGCTGGCGCGGACGCAGGCGCGCAGGCGCCGGGCCACCTCACACAGCACGCAATCGCCGGCGTCATGGCCGAAGCGGTCATTGATCTGCTTGAAGCGGTCAACATCGAGATAGCAGAGGACCACCTGACTGCCGTTGCGATTCGCCTTGCGCAGAGCCTGCTCCAGACGGTCGCGCAACAGCAGGCGGTTGGGCAGGCCGGTGAGCGGGTCGTGATGGGCCAGATGGCGTAATTGATCCTCGGTGGCCTTGCGGCTGGAGATGTCGTGCAACACACATTGCAGCAGGCTGTGTGCCCCTACCGGGACACGGCTGCAGGACACATCAACCGGCAGCAGCCGGCCATCGCGGCAGCGCAGCTGCAGGTCATGGTGCAGGCCGTTACCGCAAGGATCGAGTTCTGCGGTCGAACCAATGATCAGCTGGTCGCGCTGCAGGCGCTGCAGTTCTTCGACACTGTAGCCACTTAGATCGCTGGCCCGTTGGTTGCAAGTGGTCAGCCGCTGGCCGGACTCGTCAAAGATGAAGATGGCGTCGCTGGAATGCTGCATCAGGGCCCGATAAAGGGCTTCCGATTGTTGCAGCTGCTGGCACAGGTCGTAGATCTGTTCCTCGGCCTGGCGTTGCGGATGGATGTCGCTGCTCAGACCCACCAGTTGCACGGCTTCATCGCCGCCATCCTGTAGCCGGCAGGCCTGCAGGCGGATCCAGCGATAGCTGCCATTTTGCTGCAGCAGGCGCAGTTCGCACCAGAAATTCTCATGCCGGGCGCGCCAGCGTTGGTACAGCAGGAGACGATCCTGGGCGTGCAGCAGACGCAGCAGGGTGCGGAGGCCCAGGGTGGCCGGCAGCGGGATATCGGTCAGGTGCTGCAGCCATAGGGGGCAGCAGTGCAGCCGATGCTGACCGCTGTCCCAGTGCCAGGCGCCGAAATGCTGCTGCAGAATCTGCAGGTAACGGTGGTCTGGCAGCAGTGGCGCGGACGACATTGGCATGGGAAGCCTCAGACGGGTTTTTATTTAAATAATATATATTATATAAATCAACAATTTTGTGTGCAGGCTAGATATAGCAAAACAGCGCGGCCAGGTAAAGGCCGCGCTGCGTTTTTTTGCTCAAAAGTGATACCTCGGCAGGATCAGGCGGAAAAATCCTGCCGGAGGGATTTGTTGTCCAGCAGGCTGTTGAAAAACAGCCTGCTGGAGCCCATGGACGGGCGACCAAAATCAATCATTACTTCGTAATGGATTGATTTTGTGAGCAAGACGGAAATCGCATTTTCGGCTTGCGTCGTTGAAAAAGCTCCGGATGGGACGTTTTCAACATCCTGCTAGAGGCCGGGTTGACCGGCCAGCTGTTGCAGCTTGCTGTCGATATTGTTGGTCATCCAGCTGGGATCCCACCACTCAATGGGATTGATCGGCAGCCCGCCGATCATCATTTCGTAATGCAGATGATCGCCGCCAGCCAGGCCGGTGGCGCCGGTGGTGCCGACGATCTGGCCCCGGGCGATGCTCTGGCCGGGCTGTACATCCATGCGGGTAAGATGGGCGTAGAGACTGTGCAGGCCCAGGCCGTGATCAACCAGCACGCAGTTGCCGTAGATGCCGAGGTAGTCGGCAAAAACGACCCGGCCACTGTTGGCGGCCGGTACCTCGGCCTGGGCAGTGGAGGCCAGGTCAATGCCCATGTGGGTTTGCTGGTCGATTTTCTGGCCCTGGTACAGATAGGAGCGCACATCACCGAAGGTGGCGCGGGTGGCGGCGTTGGGTTGGCGCAGAAAGGGCCCCTGCCACAGGGGTTGGCTGCTGCTGTTGCCGCACAGCTCGATCAGACGCTGGCGGTTGGCCGGTCGCAATTCGCGGTTGACGCGCAGGAACAGGTCGAGATCGGTGGCGGCATCGGGAAACTGCTGGCGGAACTGGGGCATGACCTGCTGCAGAAAGCCGTCGCTGATGCCGATCTGGTCCTGGGCAAAGGTGCGCCGGTTGATGTGGTAATAAAAGCCGCCGTTGCCGGTATTGCCGGCCCGGTCCTTGGCGACCAGGCGGGGCACGCTGTCACGGGCGGCATCGTGGGGATAGCTGAACAGGCACAGATAGTCACCCGAGGGTTGTTGAAAGGCGGGAAAAAAGCGCTCGCCGATTTGCAGGCCGCAATCGCTCACCGGTTCCGAGGCGCGGAACAGCAGCAGGCCGCTACCGCCCTGAGTGAGATTGTGGGAGCGGCTCAGTACCGTCAGCTGTGGTGGCCGGTTGTCCAGCTCGAAGGAGAACAGCTGCTGTGTCTGGTTGCCGCCGCCGAAGGGGTAGGGAGCGGCATCGCCGGTCTCGACCAGCAGAGTCAGGCTGCCGTCCTGCAGCATGGGGTCAAGCTGAAGCGGCTGATCGAGGCTGGCCGGGGCATTGCTCCAGCGTTGGTCGAACAGGACGAACTGTTGCTGGCCTTGCTGGGCCGTTACCCGCAGCCAGCGCAGGCCGGCACCCGGATCCTGTACCTGCAGCTGCAGGCCGTTGGCGCTGCGCAGGGGGCCGCCGGCCGGAGTCAGGGCGATGTCAGGGGGCTGCATGTCGCGCAGATAAAAAAACAGTGCCGCGGCCAGCAGCAGGATCAGGGGAACTACGAGCAGACGAGAGGATTTTTTCACGGCACACCTGTCACAAGAAAACGGATTCGGGGGATTCCGCCGCGCACAAGCGAGGACGGTAGGGGGTTGACGGGCCGACTCTAGCAGATTTGGCCGCTGGCGGCAATTTGGCCGCTGTCAGCGCCGGCCGGTTTGGCATTTGGCGCCGGCGGGCTTTTGGCGTATAGTGTCAATCTTCATCTGCGTCAGGTCAAGGAGGCAGCGTGGCGTTTAATACCGGACAGACCTTTAAAGACATGCAAGCGGCGGCCCGGCTGGCGGCAGCCCCTCACTGGGACGAACTGGCGGCGGCCTTTGATGGCTGGCTGGATCAGCAGCGCGATAACCTGCGCGAAATCGCTGCTGACTGGATACGTGACGGACTCAGTGACAAGGTGCTCGATGATCGGCTGGAGGCGTTGCAGCAGCAGCTTGTTGGTCAACTGCAGCAGGGCGGCGTGGCCGATGGGCCCCAGTGCGACCGCGTGGCTCAGGCGGCGCTGACCTGTTTCTGGGATGCCCTGATGAAGGGTCTTTAGCCGTTTTCAGGGGCCAGTGGCGTTGGCGTCCGGCTTTTGTTGCAGCCGGCGCAGCCGCAGCAGCCAGTCTGCCGGGCTGCCGCTGGTGGGCAGCTGCAGCAGGGTTAGAAACTCGGGTACGGCATCAAGGGGGGAGCCGGGGAGGTTTTCCGGCCGGCTCAGGCGGCGCAGCAGCTGCCAGCTTTTCAGGCCGTCGAACCACTGATGAAAGGCCCGCAGTCGTGCACGGCCGTCGCGATGGTTGCGTTGCAGGCCCGGCCAAATCCGTTTAATCTCCTGTTCCCGCAAAAACGTGGCCAACTCTGGCGCGAGGGCCGCCGCCTGGTCGAGAACCGTGGCGGCGTCCTGCACCAGCGCCTGGGGAGCCAGCTGTAACCACTGGCGCAAAACGGCGTAGCTGGCCAGAGGCAGAACGGTACAGGCCGGCTGGCCACTGGCCAGGCTCTGTTGCAGGGCCTGGCCGGTGCCGAAGGGGGTGCGGTTCGACAAGCGTGCGGCCGGATAGACCCGGCAACGCTTCAGCTGCTGCAGAGTGTACTGTTTGGCCAGCTGCTGCAGAAAGTAGAAGTCTTCGCCGGCCCGGCGTCGGTTCATGCCGCCGACGGCGACATAGGCGCGGGCGCGGCTGACCATGGTGCTGCCGATGCTGTGATGGGCATAGGGCGAGGTGGCCCAGTGCAGGCCGGCGACATGGCAGCGCAGGTAGAGTTCGTAGGCACAGATGGCCTGGCGCTGGACCGGGTCGGTTGGCCAGGGGTGGGCGTAGGCCAGCACGCCGGCGTCGAAATCCGGTCGCTGCCAGGCGCGCCCCAGCTCGCGGAAGTAGCTGGCGGCGACCTGGCAGTCGGCGTCGAGATGTACCAGCAGGGCTTCGGCCGGCAGATAGGGCAGCAACAGGTCACAGGCGATCTTGCGGGCGGTGCCGACCCCGGCGCTGGCGGCCGGCAGGGTGCGGCCGGGGCTGCTGGCATCGATCCAGACCAGACGCAGACCACTGGTCGGGCCGAGCTGGCGCAGCTGGTGCAGATCCCGCTGGTTCTGCGTCACCAGGGCACTGTCGGCGTCGCTGGCGTTGTTGATGATGACCGCCACCACAAAACGCTGACGGTCGCTGGCCGGGCTGCGGGCCAGCGATTCCAGGCAGCGCCAGAGTTCATCCCCCTCGGCCAGCGCCGGAATAACAATGGCGCCGCGCAGGTCGCTGGTATCGTTAAGGGCGCCTTCGAGCTGCCAGGGGCCGGTCAGGGAACGGCGGGTGCCATAACGGGTGTCATAACGGGCCATGGAACCAGCGCGGTGTTGGTCCGTCTGACGGGCACCGCGATCCTGCTGCGGGGTCATGGCCGAGGGCCCGTGGTGATCAGAGCGAGTGAGCGCAGTTTTTGGCGCAATTGGCCAAAGGGGTCGGCCTGGCCGTCGAGCCAGTGAATGACCAGTCCCTGCCGCTCCATACGGCGAAACCAGGTTTCCTGCCGTTTGGCGAACTGGCCGATGGCCTGGCTGAGCTGCTGGCACAGCTCGGCAAAATCCAGCTGACCCTGCAGATGGCGGGCAACGAAGCGATATTCCAGACCGTAGAATTCCAGAGTCTGCCAGCTGACACCCTGGCGCTGTAGCTGGGCCACCTCGTCGATCAGGCCGTCGGCCAAGCGCTGGTGCAGGCGTTGGGCGATACGCTGGCGCAACAGCGGCCGGGGCCAGCGCAGGCCGAAAACCAGCGCGTGTGGCGGTTCAACCGGCAGCGTTTCGGCCTGCTGTTCGGCCGTGGCAATCTCAATGGCGCGAATCAGGCGGGCGCGCTCGGTCAGGTCGGTCTGATTGTGCAGCTGCGGCCGCAGAGAGCGCAAGTGTTGGCGCAGCTGAGCCAGGTCGAGGACATCGAGTTGGCGCCGCAGTTCGGTATCGGGTGGAGCTTCGGTCAGCTGGTAACCCTGAACGATAGCCGAAAGATACAGGCCGCTGCCGCCGCACAGAATCGGCCAGCGGCCGCGCCGGCGGATGTCGGCGATGACCGGCCGCGCCCGCTGGACATAATCGAACAGGCTGAACGGCTCGGTGGGTTCCACCAGGTCGATGAGGTGGTAGGGAATGCTGCCGTATTCGGCCAGATCCTTGCCGCTACCGAGATCCATGCCGCGAAAAACCTGGCGCGAATCGGCTGAAACGATTTCACCGTCAAGGGCTTCGGCCAGTTGCACGGCCAGGCGCGTCTTGCCCGAGGCGGTGGCGCCGAGCAGCACCAGTAGATCGTAAGGAGGCAGGCTGAGGTCGTGGGGGGCTGGGGTTGTCATGACCGGTACTATAGACCAGATGTTTGCCGGTCCGCAACGGCCCGATGTCAAAGGCGCTTTTCAAGCGCGAGTGGATTTGCTAACGTGCCGCCCGACGGCCGGGCCGCCTTTTTTAAAAAATCGACGAACCATCCTGATTGCTTTCACAATGCAGCAGCTGGCGTGTATTCGCGCCGCCATCAATCCTGAAGGGAAACGGTTATCGCATGACAGAACCGGTCATCCTGCCCCGCACCGAGCACGATTTGTCCCGCCGGCGGATCGACGAAAACAGCCTTAAGGTGCTCTACCGTCTACAGCAGCACGGTTACAAGGCCTATCTGGTGGGTGGCGGCGTGCGCGATCTGCTGCTGGGGCGTCAGCCGAAGGATTTCGATATTGGTACCGACGCCACGCCGGAGCAGATTCGCAAGTTGTTCCGCAACTGCCGTCTGATTGGCCGCCGCTTTCGGCTGGCCCATATCCTGTTTGGTGACAACGAGCGCATCGAGGTGGCCACCTTTCGGCGCAAGCCGCTGGATGCCGAGGTGCCGGACGACGACCCCTTTTTCTGTGAAAACCAGTTTGGCACGCCCGAGCAGGACGCCTTCCGCCGCGATTTCACCATCAACGCGCTGTTTTACAATATTGAGGATTTTTCCATCATCGATTATGTCGGCGGGCTGGAGGATCTGCGCCTGGGCCGTATCCGCGTGATTGGTGATGCCGACGAGCGTTTTGTCGAGGATCCCGTGCGGATGCTGCGGGCGCTGGAGTTTGCCGCCCGCCTTGGCTTCGAGCTGGACGACGCCATTGCGCCGGCCATTGGCCGGCGGGCCGCCGGGATTGCACTGGCGGCGCCGGCCCGGCTGCGCGAGGAGGTGCTGGAACTGTTCCGCCACAAGGTGGCTGGCAAGGTGCTGCAGAAGGCGGACCGGTATGGCCTGCTGGCCGATCTGCTACCTGATCTGCAACCCAGTCGCGAACTGTTCGATCTGTTGCGGCAGGTCGATGTGCGCACCGCCAGTGGCACCGCCATTGACGAATCCCTGGCGCTGGCCGCTCTCTATCTGCCGGCATTCCGCCAGCGGCTGGTTGAAGGGTCTCTGGCCGAGGTGTTCAAACAGGCCAATGCGCTGCTGGTGCCCCACTGCCAGCGCTATTCCATTGCTTGTGGTATCCGCCATCAGGCGCGGGAACTGCTGGTCGGTTTTTACCGTTTCGCCCGTGGTCGCGGGCATCGGGGGGAACAGCGGTTTTTGCGGCATCCTGCGGCGGCGCAGGCCTTTGTGCTGTTTCAGCTGTGGTGGGAGGCAAGTCGGCAGGAAGGCGAGTTGCTGGAAAGCTGGCGTCGTGCCCTGGCCGGCGAGGAAGCCCCTGCTGCCAAGGTGGGCGCTCCCGGTCGGCGCCGGCCGCGCCGCCGGGGTGGCCGGCGCCGGAGCAAGAAAACGGCTGCGCCGGCGCCGGAGTAGCTGGCAGCGGGTTCAGACGCCGGGACAGGTGAAGCTGGCGAAACGCAGCAGGTAGCGATCGGGGTCATAAAACCAGAGTTCGGTGAAGCCGTGTTCATCGTCGCTAAGTTCGTACAGCAGTGGCCAGTGCTGGCGTTGCAGGCTGCGGCGCAAAGGAGCGAGATCGGCACGGTTGAAGTCGAGGGCCAGACCCACGCCGCGCTGATGGCGTTGCAGATGGCTGAAGGCGGCTGGATGGCGCGCCTCCAGGGCCGCAGCCGGTCGCAGCAGCAGGTGGGCGCCGTCCTGGCGGATGAGCAGGCCGGCGCAGCTTGTGGCCGGGGCGTTGTCGTCGAGGTAAAGCCGTTCCACCGGCAGATCAAGGAACTGGCGATAGAAGATTTCGCTGCGGCCGAGGTCGTCCACCGCCAGAGTCAGGGTCAGGGCCATGAAGGAAATCCTTTGCATGAAAAGGGCCGGCAAGCCATTGTGGCAGCAGGCCTGGATCGGGCTGGGCAGTAACCAGGGTGACCGGCTGGCGCTAGTGCGCCTTGGCCGGGCTGAACTGGCGGCGACTGAGGGTGTTCGGCTGGAAGCCAGTTCGGCGCTGTACTGCACGGCGCCGGTGGGTGGGCCGGCCGGTCAGGCCGATTTCTACAATGCTGTGGTGCAGTTGGCAACCCGCCTGTCACCCCTTGAGCTGTTGCGCCGCTGTCTGGCCATCGAACAGCGGGCCGGTCGTAAGCGTTTGCAGCACTGGGGGCCACGCACCCTCGATCTTGATCTGCTGCTTTATGATGCGACCTGTATCACCACGGCCGAGCTCTGTCTGCCGCATCCTCGGCTGCACCAACGTGCCTTCGTTTTGCGGCCGCTGTGCGATCTGGTGCCGCACCTGCGCCATCCCGGCCTGGGTCGGTCGCTAGCCGAACTGCTGGCGGCCTTGCCAGCAGGGCCGGCGGTGGTACGCCTGCGTAGCGACTGGTAATTCGTTCTGCCCGCCTGTTTCTGCTGCGGGTTTTTTTGCTTTTGCCCGTCCGGGCACAACCAGGGAGAAAACAGCATGGAATTTTTTATCGATACCGCCATTGTTGACGAAATCCGCCAGGCCAGCGCCCTCGGTCTGGTGGACGGCGTGACCACCAATCCGTCGTTGATCGCCAAGAGCGGCCGCGATTTCAAAGAGGTGATCCGGGAAATCGCCAGCATTGTCAACGGCCCGATCTCGGCCGAGGTCATTGCGTTGGATGCCGAGGGCATGCTGGCCGAAGGCCGCGACCTGGCCGCCATTCATCCGAATATCGTTATCAAGGTGCCCATGACCGAGGAGGGCCTTAAGGCGGTGCGCCAGTTCAGCGCCGAGGGCATCCGCACCAATGTGACGTTGATCTTCTCGCCGTTGCAGGCGCTGCTGGCGGCCAAGGCCGGGGCCAGCTATGTGTCGCCCTTTGTCGGCCGCCTCGACGATGTCGGCCACGAGGGTCTCGAAGGCGTTGAGCAGATCCGCACCATCTTCGACAATTACGGCTTCAATACCAAGATCATTGTCGCTTCGGTACGCCACCCGCTGCACATTCTCAACGCGGCGCTGATGGCGGCGGATATTTGCACCATTCCGTTCTCGGTGATGCAGCAATTGGCCAAGCATCCGCTGACCGATATCGGCATCGCCAAGTTTTTGGCTGATTGGCAGAAGATGCAGCAAAGCTAGCGCCCTGGTGACTCTTCCTGCGCCAGCAGATGCTGGCGCAGGAAGCTGATCAGCCGTTGTTCGAACTGGGCCGGCCGCTCGTGCAGAAAGGCCACATGCTCCAGTTCCGGCTCGTACCACAGCTGGCAGTGGTCGCCGCCGGCCTGTTGCAGGGCAAAGGCGCCGGAGGGCTCTACCACACTGTCCCGCCCCCCCATCAGCAGCAGCACCGGTCGCGGCGCGATCTGGCCGATGCAGGCCAGGGGCGCGATATCGCTGGCATCGAGGTCGACCCGAGTGCGGCTGTGCAGCCGTATCAGCGGCACGAAGGGAAAGGCGGGCAGGCCGGTAAAGCGCTTGACCCCGCGCCGTAGGCTGTGGCGTACGCTGGCGTAGGGGGAATGGGCCACCACGGCGGCGATGCGCGGATCGCGGGCGGCGTAGCACAACGCCAGGGCCCCACCCATGGAGTTGCCCAGCAGACCGATGGCGCCTGCCGGATTTCGCTGGTACAGAAAGTCGGCGGCGGCGGCGATGTCCTGCCATTCCTGCTGGCCGAAACGGATGTCCTCGCCGGCACTGTTGCCGTGGCCGCGCAGATCGAGCAGCAGAACGCCGAAGCCGTGGCGGCCCAGCAGTTGGGCGTAGGGCACCATTTCGCCGCAATCCATCTTGTAGCCGTGCAGCAGAATCAGGCTGGCGCTGCCCGCCGCCGGCAGATACCAGGCGTTGAGGTGCAGGCCATCGGCGCTGGTCAGACACAGGGGGCGGGCGGCCAGGCCCGCCGTCTGCAGCAGGGTGGCGGGTTCACGGGCGGGATCGTCGGCGTAGCGGCGCCGGCGCACGATCAGCGGATGCGCCAGTAGCCGGTCGGCCTGGCGCCGGGCTACCAGCAGACTGTAGCCGCAAGCGGCGCCGAGCACCGCAAACAGAAGCACAAGAAGCAGTTTCATCGCAGAACGTTTCGTTGCCGGGTTGTTTTCAAGGAGAAAGCCAGTTTATGAGTGAAGACAGCAAGAAGATCATCTATTCCATGATGCGGGTGAGCAAGAACTATAATAAGCAGCCCGTTATCCGCGATATTTCCCTGTCGTATTTTTATGGTGCCAAGATTGGCGTGCTGGGCCTGAATGGTTCGGGCAAGAGCTCCCTGCTGCGCATTATGGCCGGGGTTGACAAGGACTTCAACGGCGAAGCGGTGCTGTCGCCCGGATACAGCGTTGGCTATCTGGAGCAGGAGCCGCAGCTGGATGAAAGCAAGACCGTGCGGCAGTGCGTTGAGGAAGGCGTGCAGGAGACGGTTGATCTGCTGCGTGAATTCGAGGAAATCAACCTGAAGTTCGCCGAACCCATGGACGACGATGCCATGGCGGCCCTGTGCGAGCGGCAGGCCGAGGTGCAGGACCGGCTTGATGCCCTGGAGGCCTGGGAGCTGGATTCGCGGCTTGATCTGGCCATGGAGGCCTTGCGTTGTCCGCCGGCCGACACGCCGGTGAAGGTGCTCTCCGGTGGTGAGAAGCGCCGGGTGGCACTGTGTCGCCTGCTGCTGCAGAAGCCGGACATTCTGTTGCTGGACGAGCCGACCAACCATCTTGATGCGGAAACGGTTGGCTGGCTGGAGCAGCATCTGCAGCGCTATGCCGGCACCGTCATCGCCGTGACCCACGACCGCTATTTTCTCGACAACGTGGCGGGCTGGATTCTCGAACTTGATCGCGGTGAAGGCATCCCCTGGAAGGGTAACTACTCCTCCTGGCTGGAACAGAAGCAGAAGCGTCTGCAGCAGGAGGAAAAGAGCGCCTCGGCCCGCCAGCGCACGCTGGAGCGCGAGCTGGAATGGATCCGCATGTCACCCAAGGGCCGGCACGCCAAGAGCAAGGCACGCATCAGCGCCTACGAAAAACTGCTGGGTGAGGAAGGCCAGAAACACCAGGGCGATATGGAAATCTACATTCCGCCCGGTCCGCGCCTGGGCGATCAGGTGATTGAGGCCGAGGCCGTGCGCAAGGCCTATGGCGACCGCTTGCTGGTGGACAATCTGACCTTCAAGCTGCCGCGTGGCGGTATCGTCGGGGTGATCGGTCCCAACGGCGCCGGCAAGACCACCCTGTTCCGCATGATCAGCGGTCAGGAAACGCCGGACAGCGGCAGCCTGACGGTCGGCAGCAGTGTCACGCTGGCCTATGTCGATCAGAGCCGCGACAGCCTCGCTGGCGACAAGACCATCTGGCAGGAGATCAGCGGCGGCCAGGAAAGCATGCTGCTGGGCAGCCGTGAGGTCAACTCGCGCGCTTATGTCGCCCGTTTCAATTTTTCCGGCAGCGATCAGCAGAAGAAGGTTGGCCAGCTCTCCGGCGGTGAGCGCAACCGCGTCCATCTGGCCAAGATGCTCAGCAGTGGTGCCAACGTGCTGCTGCTGGACGAACCGACCAACGATCTGGATGTCAACACCATGCGGGCGCTGGAGGAGGCGCTGGAGAGCTTTGCCGGCTGCGCCGTCATTATCAGTCACGACCGCTGGTTTCTTGACCGCATCGCCACCCATATCCTGGCCTTCGAGGGCGACAGCCAGGTGGTCTGGTTCGAGGGCAACTACAGTGAATATGAGCAGGATCGCAAAAAACGGCTGGGCCGTGATGCCGACCAGCCGCACCGCATCCGTTACCGCCAGCTGACGCGCGACTGATGGTTGATGTCTCCTGGCTGTTTCTCGATACCCGCCTGCTGGATACTCCCGTGCTGGCCATGCTGGTCAAGTTGCTGCTGGCTTTCATTGCCGGCAGCCTGATTGGCATTGAGCGCGAAAAGCATGGCCGGCCCGCTGGCCTGCGCACCCATGTGCTGGTGTGCACCGCGTCCTGTCTGATGATGGTCATTTCCGAGGGGTTGTACCTGAAATACGCCCATCTGATGGCCGATAGCGCCGTGCGGCTCGATCCGGGCCGCATTGGCGCGCAGATCATTGCCGGCATCGGCTTTCTCGGGGCTGGCGTGATTCTCAAGGAGGGGGTCAGTATCCGCGGCCTGACCACGGCGGCCTGCCTGTGGTTCGCCGCCGGGGTCGGCATGGCCTTTGGAGCCGGCATGTTTCTGACCGGCGGTTTTGCCACGGCATTGGCGCTGGTGGCGCTGATGGCGATGAAGAAACTCGAACCGGTGATCAAGAAGGACCGCTTTCTCAATCTGTGCGTTCTCTGTCATGCCGAGGTCGATCTGCTGCCGCAGTTGCAGCAGTTGTTTGACGAGTTTCACCTGCGGATTACCGACGTGGAGCAGGAACTGGATCTGGAACATGACCGGCGGCGCTATACGTTTGTCGTCACCCAGCATCGTCAGCGGATTGGACACGAGTTGCTGCAGCGCATCGTGCCACTGGAGGGGGTGCTGAAGGTGCGCTACAAATAGTGCAGGAATAATGCAGGGACGTTGTCCGTGCTGGTGGCCGGCAGGGCGGATCTGTTTCAGTCGCGCCAGAGGGTGACGCTGTTGTCGGCTTGCGCGCGCAGCCGGCGCAGGGCACGCTGATAGGCGGTTTCCTGGCTTTGCAGTTGTTGGCCACGGTTGTGGGCGATGCTGCGGACGTACACGCTGTAGCTCGAACTGAGGAAATAGATGACCCGCCCCTGGTTGCCGCCGACGGCCTGGCCGATCACCGGGATGCCTTCGCGGCGCAGAAAATCTTCGACAAAGCGGACGTTGAGCAGGCCGATACTGGTTTGCGGGGTAGTGCTCTGCTGGCCAAACAGGGCGGCGCCACCGAAGACCTTGGCACGTAGTTGTGACCGGCTGGCGCCCTGTTGCATCAGGCCATTGATCAGCAGTTCCATGGCGTAGACGCCGTAACGGCCGGCTTCTGAGTGTAGCAAGCGGTCATCGCGGTGGCTGGCTTCGCTGAGCATGAAATGGTTCATGCCGCAGACGCGCCGTTGCGGGTCGAACAGACAGACGGCGATGCAGGAACCCAGCACCGTGGTCAGCAGGCTGTTGCTGTCGCTGACCACCACATGGTCGCCGGGATAGAGGCTGATGCGGGTCAGGGTCGGGTCGTGCAGAAACGGATAGCGACTCGGGCTCGCCGGACTGGTCATTAGAATGGGCCTCGCCTCATGGAAGGTGGAGGTCCATTCTAGTTGGCGGCCGGTACAATGGATAGAAAAAAATCAGATTCGCCAGCTGGTCAGAGGCGTGGCGCCCTTTTTTCCGCCACCAGCAGCACAGGCGCGTTGCTGCGGCCCAGCGGCCTCAGCTCCAGCACCTGCCAGTTCCGTGGTGACAGGGTGGCGAGATGGTGCTGCAGTCCCTGGTATTCCTCCAGGCCACCGGGATGGCCGGTATAGCTTACCAGCAGCAGCCGGCCGCCGGGTAGCAGGGCAGCAAGGGCGTCCTGTGCGGTGCGCAGGCTGCTGGCGGTGCCGGTGGCGGTGCGGTGGTCGCCGCCGGGCAGGTAGCCGAGATTGGCCAACACCACCTTCGGTTGGCGTGGCAGGAACAGCTCCAGCCGTTCGTGGCTCAGGGCGGCCAGAAAATTACCGTGCGGGCCAATCTGCTGGGGACGGCAGATGCGCTCGGCCGGCAGGCCGGCCGCGTGCAACAGGGCCAGACTGCTGGCGATGGCTTCCTCCTGGATGTCGAAGGCCAGCACCGTGCCGCAGCGGTCGCTGGCGACGCAGCGGGCCAGATGCAGGCAGTCGTGGCCGCGGCCGGCGGTCAGATCCACCGCCAGATCGCCGGGACCAAGCACCTCGGCGCTGAGACGGTGACTCCAGCTGCTGAGGTCGAGCAGTTGGGCAGCGGATGCTGTCATGATAAATCCTTGTGGGTGGGTTGATGAGCAGGGCATTGACGACACTGGCCGGCATGGGCCGCAGCTGGCCATTGTTCGGTTGCCAACACCGGACGATGGCGTTACAGTGCGCGCCATGACTTCGCCATCGCCCAGCCCTGGTGCTGCCGCGCCCATCCCGGCCCGGCAGCTGGATCTGTATTCGTCGGCCATCACGCTGTCGGATATGGAAATCTTTGTCTACCCGCAACTGCTCTACAGCCTGGTGCTGGCCAACATTCTGTCGCCGGTGCTGTGGCGCTGGCGCGACGATCCCTGGTTCGCCGCCATCGACAAGCTTAACAGCTATCGCCGGATTCTGCGCCTCAAGCAGTTCATCATGGACCGTTACGACTTCAACCTTGATCTCGACTCCTGGGGTCTGACACGCAAGGATGTCGAGCTGGAGCGGTTCAAGACGGTGATGGCGCCGGAGGTCATCGCCCGCAGTAACGCCCTGTTCGGCTACAGTGGCGACAAGTACTATTTCGATATGGATATTCGTCGCCATTTCGGTCTCGACAAGTACGACAGCGACATCATCCCGTACTGGAAAACCGAAACCGTCGAGGCCATGGATGCCTTCAGTTATCGTGATGGCTACAGCAATGGCGCGGGCGAATGCGTTTCGCTGTCGACTCTCTACGCTGCGGCGCTGTTCGTGGTCTGCCGCATTCCGCTGGAAAAAATCTACCTGATGGCAACGCCGCTGCATTCGCAGAACTTTGTTGATGTGCGCGAGGGCATTTTGACCAACAACCGCCGCATTGTCACCAAAAACATGTGGTTCAACGGCACCGCGCTGACAGCCAGGGCTCAGCGTGCCCTGCGCAACGAGCAGGTGACGTTGGTGGCGCACTGCAGCGGCCACGTTCATGTGGTCTATCCCGAGGCCACCATCGATCCGGCGGCCTTTGACCGCTTCAGCCGGCAGCTGACGGACTTCATGCAGACGGAGCTGAACGAGGAGATTCTGTGTAATTTCCTGCGACAGCACAGCCAGCGGCAGTGTTGTTTCCAACTCCGGCATCAGCGCCACGGTAAGAGCTACTGGGTGGCGGCGGAAAAGGTCTATGCCCATGAGCGTGGCAGTGCCTATAAGGTCAGTGATCCGGCCACACGCGACCGGCTGCTTGACGAGGTTGACGAATACGATTTTCAGCCACGGCCCTTGGCTGGACGCTTCGATCTGGCCCAGCTGGGCGATTTCTTTCAGCGTTATCCGCAGCCCGATCTCAACAGCCCGGCCTTCCAGCAAGCGCTGCTGGAGGAGTTCGGTTGTGACTGCAACCTGGCCGATACCCTGGTGGAGGATCTGCGTGCCTTCGTAGCGGTGCAGCCGCGTTTGCCGCGCCTGAGTGACAAGCAGCTGCGGTCAGCGCCGGGCATTCGGCTTGATCCCGCCATGGATCGCGCCGCCATTGAGCAGAGCCTGCTGGCTCAGCGGGCCGATAATCCGGTGGTCGATCTGGCTTTCTATGCCTACCGTGACTTAAGCCGCTGCGACTGGGCGCCTTTTTTGCTGGCGGCGCTGCAGCGCAACCCGGTGTGCCGGGAAGGGAGCGCCGCGCTCGACGATGCTGCGCTGCTGCAGCACCTGAGCGATCTGCCACCGGAGTCGATCTACGAGGGCCCGCGCCTGGCCCAACCCGATGAGGTGTGGAACTTTCGCCGGGGCGATGGCGTCGAGCGGGCCCTCTGCCTGGCCTGTATCTGGCGCCAGCGCCATCCGCAGGCGCGTCTGCAGTTGCAGGTAGAGCCGGCGCAGGTGCGGCTGTGGCTGGATGATCAGCAGTGGCTGGCGCCATCGGCCAAGGGGTTGCACTATCAGGGCAGCCTGTAGTCCGCGCGCCGGCGAAAGCCGACGGATCGGGTCGGACATGTTGACCCCGGCGCGGCTTTTCTGCTTTAATGCGGTAAAGAAGACCGAAAATGTAAGCTATGCGCTGTCAACCTGGCCGGCCTGGCCGTGTGCCGCGACAAAGGACGTTTCATGGAACGCATCTACCTTGACAACAACGCCACCACCCTGGTTGATCCGGCGGTGCGCGAGGCGATGGAACCCTTTTATTGCCACATGTATGGCAATCCCAATTCACTGCACAGCTTCGGTATCGAGGTGCGGCCCTATCTCAACCGCGCCATGGAGCAGCTGTATGCCGGCATCGAGGCCGATGACGAAGATAATATCATTGTCAACAGCTGTGCCACCGAGGGCAACAACACGGTGATTCTCGGCATGTACTTCAGCTTGCTGAAGGAAACACGCAAGAAGCGCATCGTTACCACCCAGCTGGAACATCCCAGCATCCGCGAGGCCTGCCGTTTTCTGGAGAATCACGGGGTCAAGGTGACCTATCTGGCGCCGGACAGCAGGGGACTGGTGACGGCCGAGAGTGTGGCCGAAGCCCTGTCCGACCAGACGGCGCTGGTGTCGGTGATGTGGGCCAATAACGAAACCGGCCTGCTTCAGCCGATGAAGGAGATCGCCGCGGTCTGCCGCGAGCGCGGTGTCTATCTGCATACCGACGCCGTACAGGCCATTGGCAAGGTGCCGGTAAGCGTGCGCGAGGTGCCGGTGGATTTTCTGACCTTCAGCGCTCATAAGTTTCACGGTCCCAAGGGCGTCGGCGGTCTTTATCTGCGCAAGGGTGTGGTGCTGCCGCCACTGCTGCACGGTGGCGAGCAGATGGGCGGTCATCGCGCCGGTACCGTGGATGTTGCCGGGCTGGTGGGCATGGGCCAGGCCATGGAGCTGGCGGTGACGGCACTGGATTACGAAAACCTGGTGGTGCGCCGGTTGCGCGATAAGCTGGAGGATGCTCTGCTGCGCCATGCCGATGTGCTGGTGATCGGCGAGCGCGATCTGCGTACGCCGAACACGGTCTACGCCAGCATTCGCGGGGTGGAGGGCGAGGCGCTGATCTGGGACCTGAATCAGGCTGGTATCGCCGCCTCGACGGGCAGTGCCTGCGCCTCGGAGTCTCTGGAGGCCAGCCCGATTCTGACGGCCATCGGTGCCGACCGTGAACTGGCCCATACCGGTGTGCGCCTGAGCCTGTCGCGTTTTACCACCGAGCAGGAAATCGATACGACCATTGCCGTTCTTGACCGCGCCATCGTGCGCCTGCGGCAGCTGTCGACCTCTTACTGACCCTCTGCCGGCTGACGCAAAGGAGAAACCTAGTCATGGCGAAAAATGATCTGATCGGCGGCTCTTTGTGGGAGCAGTATTCCGCCAAGGTGGCTGAACGCATGAACAATCCGCGCCATTTCGGCGAACTGACGGCGGCCGATGCCCAGCGTCTGGGGGGGCGGCTGGTGATTGCCAACGAAGGCGCCGAATCCTGTGGCGACACGGTGCGGCTGTACTGGATTGTGCGGGAGAGTGATGAGCGTATCCTGGCGGCCACCTTCAAGTCCTTCGGCTGTGGCACCGCGATTGCCTCGACCGACATGATGGCGGAGATGTGTATCGGCAAGACGGTGAGCGAGGCCACGAAGATCACCAATCTCGATGTCGAGCGCGCCCTGCGCGATACGGCGGACAAAGCGGCCGTTCCGCCGCAGAAGATGCACTGCAGCGTCATGGCCTACGAGGTCATCAAGCGTGCGGCGGCGCTGTATCGCAATGTCGATATTGCCACCCTGCAGGATAAGGACATTGTTTGCGAATGCGCCCGCGTGACCCTGCAGACCATTGAGGACGCCATCCGCATCAACGATCTCCACACGGTGGAAGAAATCGCTGACTACACCAAGGCCGGAGCCTTCTGTAAGTCGTGTGTGCGACCGGGCGGCCATGAAAAACGTGAACTCTATCTGGTGGACATTCTGGCGCGCGTGCGCGAGGAGATGTCGCGTGAAAGCAGTCCCCTGCCGCCGCCTGACGCCTTTCTGGAGCAATCGGTGGTCAAACAGATCCGGGCCATCGAGGCTGCGCTTGATAACGATATCCGGCCGGTGCTGGCGCGTGACGGTGGCGGTATCGAACTGGACGATGTTCGCCGCGCCGCCGACGGCAGTCTGCTGGTGCTGGTGCAGTACAAGGGCGCCTGCAAAGGCTGCGCCGGCAGTGTGGCCGGCACCCTCAGTTTTGTGCAGCAGAGCCTGCAGGAACGCCTGAGCCCGGCCATCCGGGTGCAGGTGGCCTGACCCGGCAATGGTTTGCCGTCCGGCGGCAGTGAAGGAGGAACCTCATGGCCATACGTGCCATTCGCCATTATCCTGATCCGGTATTGAGCCAGCGGGCCCGCCCCGTTGACTGCATTGATGCGCAGATCCGTCAGCTGGTTGAAGACATGGTGGAAACCATGTATGCCGCGCCCGGCGTTGGTCTGGCGGCGCCCCAAGTGGGGGTGTTGCAGCGGGTTATTGTGATCGACTGTGGTAGCAAGGAGCGGCCGGAGCTGATCCGGGCCATCAACCCGCAGATTCTGGCCCAGGCCGGTGAATGCTGTGAAGAAGAGGGCTGTCTGTCGGTACCGGGCTATTATGCCCATGTCCGGCGCAGTGACTGGGTGCGGGTGCGCTATCAGCTGCCTGATGGCTGCTGGCGTGAGCAGGAGGCTGAGGGTCTTTTGGCGGTGGCTTTTCAGCACGAAATCGATCATCTCGATGGCCGGTTGTTTGTTGATCGGTTGTCATCGCTGAAAAAAGGCATTTTCCGTAAGAAATATCCACGCATCCGGGAACAACAACAGGAGCAGCTGTGATCGATAAAAAGAAACTGCGCACGGTCTTCATGGGGACGCCGACCTTTGCCCTGGCGACCCTCGAAGGTCTGATCGAGGCCGGGCTGCCACTGGTCGGTGTATTTACCCAACCGGATCGCCCCAAGGGACGAGGTAACCGATTGACGCCACCGCCGGTCAAGGAACTGGCCCAGTCGCACGGCATCCCGGTGTTTCAGCCGGAGCGGCTGCGCCGGCCAGAAGCGGTTGAACAGCTGCGCCAGCTGGCGCCGGATCTGATTGTGGTGGTGGCCTATGGCCAGATTCTTCCCCAGCAGGTTCTCGATATCCCCCGCTATGGCTGCATCAATGTGCATGCCTCGCTGTTGCCGCGGCATCGCGGCGCGGCACCGATCAACAAGGCGATCATCGAGGGCGATCCGATGACCGGGGTGACCACCATGCGGATGGACGCCGGGCTTGATACCGGGGCCATGCTGGTCAAGCATTCTCTGCCGATTCAGCCCAACGAAACCGCCGGCGAACTGCATGATCGACTGGCGCTGCTGGGGCGCGAGGCCATGCAGGAGACCCTGGCGCGGCTGTGTATGGGCACCCTCAGCCCGGAACCGCAGAACGATGCCCTGGCAACCTACGCTCCCATGCTGAAAAAGGAGGATGGCCAGATTAACTGGCAGTTGCCGGCCCAACAGATTCACAATCTGGTGCGCGGACTCGATCCCTGGCCGGGTGCCTACAGCGAACTGCAGGGTGAGATGCTCAAGATCAACGATAGCCGCATGGCCGAGGGGCAGGGGGCGCCCGGCACTGTTCTGGCCGCCGATGCTGCTGGTGTGCTGGTGGCCTGCGGTCAGGGGGCGCTGCGGTTGCGCCAGTTGCAGCTGCCGGGCCGCAAGCGTCTGCCGGCGGGTGAATTTCTGCGTGGCTGCCCACTGCCGGTCGGAACCCGCTTGGGTGAGGTGGCCGATTGAGTCCTGACCGTTTTTTTGCACAGGTGGCGACTGCGGCTTGGCCTCTTGTTTTTGGGTGGCGCCCCGCCTAGATTGACCCCTGCCATGATCCGATCTGCCGGCGGCGCTGGTGACGACGGCTGTCATGGCAATTGTCGATCCGCTCGCTGCTGATAAAAGGAGAAAGAGACCATGCTCAACAATCTCAAAACCGTGGCCTTGATGGCCTTGCTGACCGCTCTTCTGATGCTGATTGGCGGTGCCATTGGTGGCCAGGGCGGTGCTTTGGTGGCGCTGGTGCTGGCCGCCGTGATGAATCTGGGTTCCTACTGGTTCTCCGACAAGATCGTCATCCGCATGTATAAGGGCCAGGAGGTGACCAGCGGTCCGCTGTACGAGGTGGTGCGCGAGCTGGTGCAGCGCAATAACCTGATCATGCCGAAGGTCTACATTCTGCCGCAGGACACGCCCAACGCCTTTGCCACCGGCCGCAACCCCAAGCACGCGGTGGTGGCGGCGACCGAGGGCATTCTGCATTTGCTCAGTCGTGAGGAGCTGATGGGTGTGATGGCCCATGAGCTCAGCCATGTGCGCCATCGTGATATCCTGATTGGTTCCATTGCCGCCACCATCGCCGGGGCTATCTCCTATCTGGCGCAAATGGGTCAGTGGGCGCTGATCTTCGGCGGTGGCGACGACGAAGAGGGCGGTGGTAACCTGATTGCCACCATCGTGACCCTGATTTTTGCCCCCATGGCGGCCATGCTGGTACAGATGGCGGTTTCGCGTTCGCGCGAATTTGTCGCCGACCGCGGCGGTGCCGAGTTGTGTGGCAACCCGCAGTATCTGGCCAGCGCCCTGGCCAAGCTGGAGCAGGCCAACCATCAGCGGCCGATGCGTCAGGTCAACGATGCCACGGCCCATATGTTCATCGTCAATCCGTTGCGGGGGGCCGGTCTGCAGAACCTGTTCTCCACCCATCCGCCCGTGGCCGAGCGTATCCGCCGGCTGCAGGCCATGAGCTAAAAACGGCTGATTGGTGCATTGTCTGTGACGGCCGGAGTGCAGCTGCGCTCCGGCCGTTTGTGTTGCTGTCTTCTTTTTTCTCTGGGGATGCCATGGTCGTCGATTCCTTGCCGCCAGCTAACGATACGGACTGTCGCTTGCTGGCTTACCAGGTGTTGCGCCGGGTGGCCGCCGGCGGCTACGCCGACCTGACCCTTGATGCGGCCCTGCGCCGCAGTGCCCTGGCGTCGCGTGACCGGGCGCTGGCCACCGAGCTGGTCTATGGGTCTCTGCGACGGCGCGCCAGCCTCGATTATGCCCTGGCGCCCTGCTGTCGTCAGCCGCTGGCCACGCTGGAGCCGGCGGTACTCGATCTGTTGCGTCTGGGTGCCTATCAGCTGCTGTTCCTTGATCGGGTTCCCGCCCATGCGGCCATTCACAGCAGTGTTGAACTGACGCGCCAGCTGCGCCTGCAACGCGCCGCCGGTCTGGTCAACGCGGTGCTGCGCGCCCTGCAGCGGCGTCAGCCACAGTTGCGTTGGCCGACGGCTGAAGAGGATCCGCTGGGCTGGCTGACTGCCACCCTGTCGCTACCGGACTGGCTGGCGCAGCGCTGGTGGAACCAATACGGTTTGCAGCCGGCCGGTCGGCTGGCTGCCTGTCTGTTGCTACCGGCGCCGCTGACCCTGCGGGTCAATCGGCTGCAAACCACACCGGCCCAGCTGCTGGCCCAGCTGGCTGAGGCCGGCTATGCTGCCGAAGCCTGCCGCTATGCCGTCGATGGCATCCGCCTGCTGCAGCCGGTAACCGATCTGACGGCATTGCCGGGCTTCGCCAGCGGCGCGTTCCAGCCCCAGGATGAGGCCAGTCAGCTGATCGCGCCGCTGTTGCAACCCCAGGCCGGCCAGCGTCTGCTTGATGTCTGTGCCGCGCCCGGCGGCAAGACCTGTCATCTGGCGGCATTGACTCACAATCAGGCGGATATTCTGGCCGTGGATCTTCACGCCCACCGGCTGCGGAAGCTGGAACAGGGTGCTCGGCGGCTGGGTTGTCAGCGGGTGCAGACCCTTTGTCTGGACATGCGCCTGTCCGACGCCTGTCTGCCCGACGCCGCCTTTGACGGGGTGCTGGTTGATGCTCCCTGCTCGGGCCTGGGGGTGCTGCGGCGTAATGCCGAGCTGCGCTGGCGGCGCCAGCCGGACGATATCGCTGATTTGGCACAGCTGCAGCAGCAGATTCTGCAGCAGGCGGCGCGGCGGGTTGCTCCCGGTGGCCGCTTGCTTTATTCTCTGTGCACCACTACGCCGGAGGAATCCGACGCCCAGGTGGCCGAGTTTCTTCGGCGCCAGCCGGATTTCGAGCTGGAGCCGCTGCAAGACCGGCTGCCGCCGGAGTTGCTCGATGCGCAAGGCTGCCTGCGCACCTGTCCCTCTGTTCACGACGGCATGGACGGTTTTTTTGCCGCCTGCCTGCGGCGCCGTTGACCCGCTGCCCCCGAACCCCTTGTGAGGATGCATGATCAAAATTTCGCCTTCGATCCTGTCCGCCGATTTCGCCCGTCTTGGCGCCGAGGTACGCGCCCTGGAGGCCGCTGGCGCCGATTATGTTCATGTCGATGTCATGGATGGTCATTTTGTGCCCAACATCACCATTGGTGCCCCGGTGGTGCAGGCCTTGCGGCAGGTGACCCGTCTGCCTCTTGACGTTCATCTGATGATTGAGCAGCCGGATCGCTATATTCCCGATTTTGCCGCCGCCGGCGCCGATATCATTACGGTGCACCAGGAAGCCGTGCCGCATCTGCACCGCACGGTGCAGCTGATTCACGGCCTGGGCAAGAAGGCGGGGGTGTCTCTCAACCCGGCGACGCCGGCTGCCACCCTTGAAATCATCCTGCAGCAGATCGATCTGGTGCTGGTGATGACGGTCAATCCCGGTTTTGGCGGTCAGGCCTTCATTGCCGAGACCCTGCCGAAAATCCGCCAGCTGCGTGAGATGATTGATCGCAGTGGTCGCGCCATTGAACTGGAGGTGGATGGCGGCGTCAAGGTGGACAATATCGCGTCCATTGCGGCCGCCGGCGCCGATGTCTTTGTGGCCGGCAGTGCCGTGTTTGCCGCCAGCGATTACGCGCAACGCATTGCCGAACTGCGTCAGCATGGCCAGACCGCCCTTTCTTGAGGCCTTGCGGCAGGGCGTGCTGTTGGCCGATGGCGCCATGGGTACCCTGCTGTACAGTCAGGGCGGCGACTGTTCCTGCTTTGAGGCGCTCAATCTGCGGGAACCGCAGCGGGTGCTGGCGGCTCATCAGGCGTATCGCCAGGCGGGTGCCGGTCTGCTGGAAACCAATACCTTTGCCGCCAACCGCCATCAACTGGGTCTGTCGGGACTGGCCGATGCTGTCGCCGAGGTCAACCGGGCCGGTGCCGCTTTGGCGCGTCAGGCGGCGGCTAGTCAGGTGGGGCCCTGCTATGTCGCCGGCGCGGTCGGGCCACTGGGGCCGGCCTGGTATGAGCGCGAACCGCCGGAACAGGCCAGCGCGGCGCTGTTTCGCGAACAGATCGCCGCGCTGGTGGCTGGTGGCGTCGATCTGTTGCTGTTTGAAACCTTTGCCAGACTGGACGAACTGCTGTTGGCATTGCGGGTCGCGCGCGAGTTCGCTCTGCCGCGGGTGGCACAGATGGCTTTTGTTGCCGAAGGTCGCACCCGCGATGGCCTGAGCGCAGCCGATATCGTGCGGCAACTGCGTCCACTGGCCGATGTGGTCGGGACCAACTGTGGCTGTGGTCCGCACGACATGCTGCAGCGGGTGCGCGAAATGGCTGTCGTCGATGACGGCCTGCTGTCGGCCTTTGCCAATTCCGGTTTTCCCCAGTATGTCAATGGCCGGCATCTGTATCTGGCCACGCCCGACTATTTCGCGGCCCGCGGTGGCGAGATGGTGGCGGCTGGCGTGCGCCTGATCGGTGGCTGCTGCGGTACCACGCCGGAGCATATTGCGGCGCTGAACCGAACACTGCAGCGGCCGCTGCCGGTTCGCTCGGTTTCTTCGTCCGTTGTGCCGGTGACGCCGGTGCCGACGGCAGCGCCGGTGACTTCGCCGTTGCTTGAGCGCTGGGCGGCTGGGCGCCAACCCATTACGGTGGAGTTGGATCCGCCGCGCGGGCTGGATTGCAGCGCGGTTCTGGCCGGCGCCCGGCGGCTGGCGGCGGCGGGTGTCGACGCCATCAATCTGGCGGAAAATCCGCTGGCTCGTATCCGCATGGGCAATCTGGCTCTGGCGGCGCGGATTCAGGAGGCCAGCGGGGTGCCGGTCATCGCTCATGTGACCTGTCGTGACCGTAATCTGATCGGCTTGCATTCCGAGCTGATGGGGGCCCATCTGCTGGGTTTGCGGCATGTTCTGGCGGTAACGGGTGACCCGGTGGCGGTTGGCGATGCGGCTGGCGCCAGCAATGTGTTCGATCTCAATGCCATTGGTCTGCTCGGTCTGCTGGCGGCACTCAATCAGGGTCGAACCCTGTTGGGCAGCGAACTCGGCGGCCATACCGCCTTCTGCTGCGGTGCCGCCTTCAATCCCAATGCCCAGCCGCTGGAGGGACAACTGCGCAAGCTGGAGCGCAAGGTCGCCGCCGGTGCGCGCTTTGTGCAGACTCAGCCGGTCTACAGTGCCGAGGTGCTGCAGCGTCTGCGTGAGTTGTCGGGCCATTGTCCGGTACCGCTGTTTGTTGGCCTGCTGCCACTGGTGAGCGAGCGCAACGCCGAGTTTCTACACAACGAGGTGCCGGGTATCCGTCTGCCAGACGTGGTGCGCCAGCGCATGCGGGGCACTCAGGGCGATAGCGGTGTTGCCGCCGGAATGGCGGTGATGGACGAGCTGATTGGCCAGATGCGTGGCTGGGTGGCCGGCTACTATCTGATGCCGCCGTTCGGCCGGGTCGAGCTGGCCGAAGAGCTGATACATCGCATCCGTGCCGTGGCCTGAAATTGTGGTTGCCAGCACGGTTGTGATTGCCGCTGCAATGGGGCCGACAGGGCCGCTGCGGCACAAAAATATCCTTGATCTGCACCGTCCGACTGTGGTATTTAGCTGCATACTGTATACAAATTATCTTGATTTTATTACGAAAAAAAGGGCGGCTCGGCGCTCTTTTTTGCGGCATAACAGGGGCTCTCGAAACTTCAGGGGGCGCGGGTTTTACAGGAGGTCATATTGTCTGAAATCGTTTTTTCCAGCTGGGGGCGAGAGGTTGTGGACAACCGTCAGGGCGGTGAGGCCGATCTGGCGTCACTGAAACTGAAGATCCCCACCCAGTATCAGGGAGACAGGAAGGTTGGCGCGTTCATGGGCTGGGACGGCGTGGTGGTGCTTGATCCCGCGACGGACGTGGTGGCCATGGCTGCCGAGTACATGAAACGGGTGCAGGAAAAGCATTGCTGTGGCAAGTGCACGCCAGGCAAAAAAGGCACTCGCGTTTTGCAGGACACCTTGGCGCGCATTCTTGCCGGTCAGGGGCAGGAGAGCGATCTGGATGTGATCGAAAACCTCTCCGGGCTGCTGGAAAACTGCAAATGTACCCTGTGCATGACCTCGGTAATTCCGGTGCAGGATACCGTTCGCCATTTTCGCGACGATTATCTGGCTTATATCCGGGGGGGGCGTAAACCGCAACCCTTTGCCGGGGACTATATTGACAAACTGACCGCCCCCTGTATGGACCGTTGCCCGGCCCATATTGACATTCCGGCCTATATTGAAGAAATCAAGAACTACCGTCTTGACGATTCGCTGTCGGTCATTCGCGAACGCATGCCCATTGCCGCTGTTTGCGGCCGGGTTTGCCCGCATCCGTGCGAGTCGGCCTGTCGCCGGGCTCTGGTGGATGAACCGGTCAGCATCATGGTGATGAAGCGTGTTGCCTCCGACCACGAATGGCTGCACCACAAGCAGCCGCCAATGCAGCCCAAGCCGGCAACGGGCAAGAAGGTGATGGTTGTCGGAGCTGGCCCGGCCGGTCTGACCTGTGCCTACTACCTGGCACTTGAAGGCCATCAGGTGAAGATTATCGAGATGCTGTCCGAGCCTGGCGGCACCGTGGCAGTGGGGATTCCCGATTACCGCATGCCACGTCATCTGTTGCGGCGCGAGGCGGAGATCGTAGCCTCCCTTGGCGTTGAGATTCAGTATGGCGTGAAACTCGGTCGCGATGTGTCGCTGCGCGAACTCAAGGAGCAGTATGACGCTGTCTTTCTTGGAACCGGCTGCTTCAAGTCCAAGCCCATGGGCGTCGAGGGCGAGGACGCCGGTTACCAAGGCTTCTCCGAGGGCGGCATCCATTACCTGCGGGCCGTGGCACTGGGGCAGGACATCAAGACCCCCAAGCGCGTGGTCGTGGTTGGCGGTGGCAACACCGCCATCGACTGTGTCCGTGTCGCCCTGCGCGAAGGTGCCGAGGAATCGATCCTGGTCTATCGCCGGTCACGCGCCGAAATGCCGGCCGAGCCCTATGAGGTCGATGATGCCGAGGAGGAAGGCGTGCGGTTCGAGTTCCTCGTCAATCCTACCCGGTTGGTGGCGGAAAAGAACCGGATCGTCGGCGTTGAGGTGGTCAAGATGGCCCTGGGTGAACCTGATGAATCCGGCCGGCGGCGGCCGCAACCGGTGCCGGGCTCTGAATATGTGATTCCCTGCGACATGGTGATTCCGGCCATTGGCCAGGATCCCGACCTGTCCTATCTGGAAGATAGTGACTACGGCGTCAAGCAGACGCGCTGGAACAGCATTCTGACCCACGGTGGCACGATGATGACTGACGACGCCGGCATCTTCGCCGGTGGCGACTGCGAATATGGCGCCATGACCGTGGTGCTGGCCGTTGGCCACGGCAAGCGCGCCGCCAGTGTCATGCATCGCTATCTGATGGAGGGCAAGGCCGCCCTGACGGACGAAGAGGCCATGGAAGACGCGCTGAATCGCCTCGGGGTGTTTGACGGCAAGGAAAAGGTGCCTGTCCTGGGTGGTCTGCATCGTGAGCATCAGCCCAAGGTCAATGGCCCTGAGCGGGCAAAGAACTACGATGAGATCGAGTTGGCCATGCCGGAGAGCCAGGCGGTGATCGAAGCCGACCGCTGTCTGCGCTGCTACCGCGTCGCCATGATCGCAGTACGCTGATTGCGGCGGCCTTTCCGGATATCACGCGATTCTCAAAACGGGATTTAGGATATTTATATGAGCCATCACGCGGAAAAAGCCATGATCCGTCTGACCATTGACGGACAGGAAGTCGAGATCGAAGCCGGTTCCACCATCATTCAGGCGGCCGAAAAGCTGGGGATCAAAATCCCGACCATGTGCTACCTGAAAAAGGTTTCCACCACCGGCGCCTGCCGGGTCTGTCTGGTCCAGGTTGAGGGCGTTGAGCGACCGGTGACGGCCTGTAACACCATCGCCACCGCCGGTATCGTTGTGACCACCTCAACGCCGGAATTGGAGCGCCAGCGCAAGGACATGATTCGCCTGTTGCTGGTCAACCATCCTCTCGACTGTCCGGTCTGTGATGCCGCCGGCCAGTGCGACCTGCAGGACATCTGTTTTGACCATCATGTGCTTGACCAGCCTTACCGGGCACTGGATGTTGCCATGCCGAAGGTGACCGGCTGGCCGCTGATCGAACATGTGCCGTCTCGTTGTGTGCTCTGTGAAAAATGCGTCAAGGTGGGCCATGAACTGACCGGAATTGGCGATTTCTTCGTCAATGAGCGCGGGGATAAGGCGTTTATCGACCGCAAGCCGGGCCAGAACGACATTGATCCTTATATTGAGGGCAATGCCGTGGCCGTCTGTCCGGTCGGCGCCATGATTTCCAAGCCGTTCAAGCACAGTTCCCGCAGCTGGACCCTGGAGAAGGTGCCCTCGCTGAGCTTTTCCGGTGGGAGTCTGGAACAGGTTGATCTGAACGTGAAAAATAACCGCCTCTACCGGATTACCTCGCAGGACGAGGTGACCCGTAACGACGGTCTGCTCAGTTTTGATGCGAGTTTCGCTTACGGCTTTGTCCACGCGCCCGAGCGCCTGAGCCATCCGTTGGTGGCCGGTGTCCAGAGCGATTGGGACACCGCCCTGCGTCACATTGCTGCCAAGGCGCGGGAGCTGGGTGGCGCGGCGGTAGCCGGTTTGGCCTCGGCCCGGCTGACGCTGGAAGAAAACTACTTGTTCCAGAAGCTGTTTCGGGTTGCCTTCAAGAGTAATAACATCGATTCGGCAGCTCGTTTTGGTCAGCAGGCGGTGTACCGCACCTTGGCGGCCAATTTGGGGCTGCAGGGCGGCAGTGCGCCAATCGAGAGCATTGCCACGGCTGATGCCATTGTGGTGTTCGGTTCGGATATCAGTGCCGAGCAGCCCATGGTGAATGCGCAGATCCAGAAAGCCTGTCGTCGCAATGATGCTTATCTGGTTGTGGCCAACATGCGACGGGTGCGCATTGCGGGCCATTCCCATGTGTTTCTCAATTACCGCCCGGGGAGCGAAAATGCCTTGCTGGCGGCGCTGTGTCGTCTGTTGTTCGATCGTGGCCAGGCCGACAATGCCTGGATCAAGCAGCAGGTGCAGAATGCCGGTGATATCAAAAAGCTGCTGGCCAAGGTGGATGTCGCCGCGGCGGCCGGTCAGGCAGGCGTTGAGCTTGAACTGCTGGTCGAAGTGGCTGACAAGCTGGCGGCGGCTGGCCGTGTCGCTCTGATCTTTGGACGCGATATCAGCCAGAGTGGCCGGGCTGCCGAGCTGACCGCCGGATTGGCGGATCTGGCCATTCTCAGCGGCGCGCTGCAGGGGGCAGGCGTGTTCCCGGTGGATGAGCGGCCCAACAGTCAGGGTTTGCTGGATGCCGGGGTGTGCCCGGAACAGTTGCCTGGCTATCAGGACTACGGCACCAACGCTGCCCGGTTTGCCAAGGCCTGGCAGGTGCAGGCCCTGCCGGAAGGCGGCCTGAATGCGATCCAGATGCTGGAAGCCATCGAGGCCGGAAAAATCCGCATGTTGTATTTGGCAGCGGTCAATCCGCTGGTGACCTTCCCGGATAGCGCGCGCTGGAAGAAGGCTCTGAAGCAGCTCGATCTGCTGGTGGTGCAGGACATTCTGGCATCGGAACTGACCGAAATGGCCCAGGTGGTATTGCCGGCCTGTTCCTTTGCGGAAAAGAGTGGCAGCTTTGTCGCTTGCGATCAGTCGGTTGGGCTGCTGCAGCCGGCCCTGGCGCCTCTGGCTCAAAGCCGGTCGGACAAGCAGATTTTTGCCCAGCTGTTTGCTGTCTTGACCAGCCGGCCGCATACGCAGGACGATCAGCAGATCCTGGCTGAAATGGCCAGTCTGACGGATCTGTTTGAGCGGGTTGGCGTTGAAGGCGCGCGTTACCGGATACCTGCGGTCAAGAAAGGCTGGCAGGCAGGCAAGCTGCAATTCGCTGCGATTGGCGCGGCTGTTCCATCGCAGGGGCTCTGTCTGCTGACAGGCAAGATGCACGCCCATACCGGTGTGACCTCGACCTATGCTGCGGGGGCCTGTGAAATCGCACCTGCTGGCTACATTGAGATCAGCTGTGCGGATGCCGCTGCGGCTGGTATAGCCGAGGGAGACAAGATCAGTGTTGCCGCCGGTGACAAGAAGATTGAGGGCCCGGCGCGGTTGAGCAGCTATGTGCCGGCTGGGCTGCTGTTTGCGCCCTACCATTTCGCGCAACTCAATGCCCAGAGCCTGCTGCCGCTCAGTGATAACCTGGTAGCGGTTACCCTGGCCAAAGCCTGATGATGTAACCCGAAAACCGATGGCGGCGACAGGTTGGCTGCTATCGGATTCTTGAAAACAAAAAAGTCCGGTCTCTGGCGCAGAGACCGGACTTTTTTGTTTTCGAAGGGAACAGGGCCAGGGTGATTGAAGATTTGCCCTGATGCGGCTGTTGCTCTTAATGGGCCTCATGGTAGCGCAAAACCACCAGCAGGCAGCTGCCATCAGCGATGACATTAATGCCGTTGGCTTCGCAAAAGGCTATCGCTTGCGGACTTTCGGCGCCCGGCTGCATCCAGATATTACGGATGCCCCTGGCCAGGGCCTGCTCGACCAGTTGCTCGGTGATTTTGGGTGGCGTGATCACCGACAGGCTCGTTGCCTCGTCAGGCAAGGCCAGGACCGAATCGACGCAGGGAACCCCCTCGATGGTGGTGGCGCGGGGGTTGATGGGGACAGCCTTTAGCTGGTTCTGCAGGTAGCAGCGCAGCACCTTGTTGCCGTATTTGTCGCGGTTGGTCGAAGCGCCGGCCACACCGAACGCCTTGGCGGCGAGAAACTGGTCAATACGCTGTTGCATATCCATGACAACCTCCTTGGTTAAAAGATGCCATCCTCATCGCTGATGCGGGGGGCCTGCTGGACGATCGCCTGGCGGGCGAGGGCATCGCAGCGTTCGTTTTCCGGATGGCCGGAATGACCCCTGACCCAATGCCAGCTGATCTGGTGGGTACGGGCCAGAGCGTCGAGTTGTTGCCACAGGTCGCGGTTGAGAACCTCTTTTTTTTGCGCTGTTTTCCAGCCACGCTGGCGCCACCCGGCCAGCCATTCGGTCATGCCGCGACAGAGGTATTGTGAATCGGTGGTCAGGCGTACCTGGCAGGGCTTTTTCAGAGCCTGCAGGCCGGCAATGGCACCGCGCAGTTCCATGCGATTGTTGGTGGTATGAGGAGCATAACCACTGAGTTCCAGGCAGTGGTCGCCCCAGCGCAGCAGGGTGCCGAAACCTCCCGGCCCTGGGTTGCCGCTGCAGGCGCCGTCGCTGAAGATTTCAACGCAGGGGCGCGGGTCTGGCGCAATTTTGGCCGTACTGCTGTCATCCTGCGGCATGGATGCTCCCTGGGGGTAAACGGCGGCGGAAACACTTTGCATTTGAAGACTGAAAACGAAAAACCCTGTTCCGCCGGAACAGGGTTTTTTGATCAACTGGCGTCCCCAGGGGGATTCGAACCCCCGTCGCCGCCGTGAAAGGGCGGTGTCCTGGGCCGGGCTAGACGATAGGGACACGCGTTATGGTTGAAAATGGTGAGCCGGGGGGGGATCGAACCCACGACCATCTGATTAAAAGTCAGATGCTCTACCGACTGAGCTACCGGCTCACAACGAGGAGTGTTATACGCGATGCCCTGGGCGAAGTCAACACTTTTCCCGGCTTTTTTTGGCCTGTTTCTGCCGGATTATGCGTGAAACGGGTTGCGCAGCTGAATGGTCTGGTCACGGCGCGGCCCAACGGAAACCAGCACGATGGGGCAGCGGCTGATCTCTTGCATCTTGTCGAGATAGCGCTGGGCCGCCGGGGGCAGGTCGGCATAGCTGCGCGCAGCACTGATGTCGCATTTCCAGCCGTCAAGTTCCTCATAAACAGGCTTGCAATGGCGCAGGATGTTGGCATCACTGGGGAATTCTTCCAGTAGCTGACCCTGATAGGAATAGGCGGTGCAGACCCGGATGGCGTCAAAGGTGTCGAGCACGTCAAGCTTGGTGATCGCCAGTCCGGTCATGCCGTTGGTGCGTACCGCTTCGCGCAGAGCAACAGCATCAAACCAGCCGGTACGGCGCGGCCGCCCGGTGGTGGCGCCGAACTCCGAGCCGGCCTTGCGAATGCGCTCGCCGGTATCGTCGCTGAGCTCGGTTGGGAACGGCCCTTCACCAACGCGGGTGACATAGGCCTTGGAGATGCCGATGACCTCATGGATAAAGCGTGGACCGAAGCCGGTGCCGGTGCAGGCACCGCCCGCCAGGGTGGATGAGGAGGTGACGTAGGGATAGGTACCGTGGTCGACATCCAGCAGGCTGCCCTGGGCACCTTCGAACAGGATGTTGTGGCCTTTAAGGCGGCAGCTCTCAAGCAACTGCGAGGTGTTGCCGATGTACGGGCTCAGGCGTTCGGCATAGCGCCGATATTCATCAAGGATCTGTTGCTCGCTGAGCGGTTCCTCGTGGAAGTAATGTTCGAGCAGGAAGTTCTTTTCCGGCAGAATCTCCCGCAGCTTCTGAACGAAGATGGTGTCGTTGATCAGGTCGCACAGGCGGATGCCGCGGCGGCCGGCCTTGTCCTCGTAGGTCGGGCCGATACCACGACCCGTGGTGCCGATGCGCCGTTCGCTCTGCTTGCTCTCGCGGGTGATATCGATTTTCTTGTGGTACGGCATGATGATGTGGACATTGCGGTCGATCACCAGCTGGCTGTCATCGCGCAGGTAGCCCTTCTTCTTCAGGTTGTCGATTTCCTGAATGAAGACTGCGGGATCAAGCACTACGCCATTGCCGATGATGCATTTCTTGCCGTCATGCAGAATCCCCGAGGGAATCAGATGCAGAACGGTTTTTTCGTTGCCGACCACCAGGGTGTGACCAGCGTTGTTGCCGCCCTGATAGCGGACAACCGCCTGGGCGTGCTCGGTGTAGATATCGACAACCTTTCCCTTGCCTTCGTCGCCCCATTGAGCGCCAACGACTACAACGTTTGCCATGGTAAGTTCTCCTTGAGAATTGTATCGCAGGTGGTGCCTTGATTCCGGGCTGGCGGCTACCGACTTCGGGTTGTGTCGACAGCGGCCACGAATCCTATAAAAAGTGCTCTGTGGCGGATCTATGAACGGGTGTCAGGGTTTGGCAGTGTCGCCCAGTGCCTGGCGGGTCAGTTCCGTGCCGCTGAGATTCTGGCTGCTGCCATCGGCCAGGCAGAGCAGGTTGATCTGGTGTCCGTCATCGGCCATGTGGGCCAGATAGCGGTACTGCCGCCGCAGGCTGTTATCACAGGGCGGTGCCTGTTCGGTCAGCAGGGTGCAGGCGCTGTAGCCCTGGCCACGCAGCTGACGGGCCAGGCGCTGCATGGCGCTGTCCTGACACGGGGGGGCGCAAAGCAGCACATCGGTCAGAGGTTGCGCCTGCTGGCCCAGAATGTCGGGCATGGCGAACAGCAGATGAAGCAGATTGAAGGCGAAGCCGGTAGCTGCGGCCGCCCGGCCGTAACGCTCGGTCAGGTGATCATAGCGTCCGCCAAGGCAGACGGCCTGGCCAAAGCCGGTCAGAAAACCCTGGAAGGTCACGCCGGTGTAGTAATCCAGGCCCCGCAACTCTCCCAGATCCAGGGTGATGTGCTGATCCACCTGATAAAGCTCGAGCATGTGCAGTACCTGGTGCAGATCGTCAAGAGCCTGTTTCGAACGCTCGTTGGTTACGACTGCGCTGGCCTGATCGAGCACCTCGCGGCCGCCGAACAGGCGCGGTAGCGCCATCAGTTCTTCGCACTGGCCGTCAGACAGCGGTAGTTGCTGCAGCAGTTGGCGCAGGCTGGAGCTGTCCTTGTGCAACAGGGCCTGCTCAATGGCACGTACCTGGGGCAGGGCCAGGTCGAGGCCCTCAAGGACGCCACGATAGAACTCCACCTGGCCAATGTCGATGGTGAATTCGGGTGCCTGCAGCCGGTCGAGACATTCCAGCGCCATGGTAATCATTTCGGCATCGGCACGTGGGCTCGGATCGCCGATCAGCTCCACGCCTGACTGAAAGATTTCACGGTCCTTGCCGGCCTGTTCTTCGGTATGACGTAACACGCGACAGGAATAGCTCAGTCGCTGGGGCAGCTCGGCCTGTGTCATGCGGGTGGCGAAGATGCGGGCGATCTGCGGCGTGACATCGGGCGCGAAGGCCAGCAGTTGGCCGCTCTGGCGATCATCGAAGCGCAGGGTGCGATCCCGCAGATCATTGCCCAGGCCACGTTCAAGGACTGACAGGAATTCCAGTGATGGCGGGATAACCGGTTGGAAACCCCAAAGTCGGAAGACCTGTTGCAGGGTCTGGCGCAGGGATTCGATCTTGACAGCATTGGTGGGCAGGAAATCCTTGACGCCCTTGGGGATCATCGGTTCGTGGGAGGGTTCGTAGAGATTCATGAATGGTTTCGTCCGTACGCTCGCCGCTGACAGGGCGGCAGGAATCAGGGCAGATAAACCTGAAGGGCTGACAGGATGCGGTCGTCAGCCCGCAGTTGGCGCATGACCGCTTCGGGCACCGCCTGATCGACGGTCAGCAGCGAAACAGCCTTGCCGCCAGACTTGCGGCGGGACAGGTTCATCATGGCAACATTGATGTCGGCTTGCGCCAGGGCAGTGCCCAGCAGGGCGAGCACGCCCGGCCGATCTTCATTCTTGATGACGAGCAGGTGACCAACGGGCAGACCTTCCACCTCGTATTCATCGATACCGACGATACGGCATTCGTCACCACCGAACAGGGCTCCGCTGACCGATTGGCTGCCCTCGTCGCCGCAAACGGTCAACCGTATCATATTGGAGAAGCCCTGGGCAATGTTTGTCCGTGTTTCGGTGACACTGATGCCCCGCTCGCGCACAATGTGGGGTGCATTGACGTAGTTGATACGTGACCCGATAATGGGGGTCAGCAGGCCCTTGAGCAGAGCGGTGGTCAATGGCTCGGTGGGATGTTGCACCAGACTGCCGGCGTATTCGATGCGGATGCTGGAAAACGGCTTGTGCAGCATCTGGGCAAGAAGGCTGCCGAGCCGTTCGGCCAGTTCCAGGTAGGGGCGCAGACTGTCCAGCAGATCGGCGTTGACCGAGGGGACGTTGAGCGCGTTGCGGACAATCCCGCTGTACAGGTAGTCGATCACCTGCTGAGCAGCCTGGCGGGTGACATTGATCTGGGCTTCGGCGGTGGCGGCGCGCAGATGGGGGGTGCAGATGACATTGTCAAGCTGCAGCAGCGGATTGTCGATCGCTGGCGGTTCGACGGCAAAGGTATCGAGGGCCGCGCCGGCCAGGGTGCCATCCTGCAGCGCCTGCAGCAGGGCCTCTTCATCGATCAGGCCGCCGAGAGCACAGTTGACCAGATAGCAGCCCTTTTTCAACCGCGCGAAGGTGCGGGCGTTGAGCAGGTGTTCGGTTTCCAGGTTCAGTGGCACATGCAGGGACAGAAAATCAGCCGTGGCCAGCAGGGTATCAAGGGAAACCTTGCGTGCTCCCAGACGTTTGATGACCTCTTCGGACAGATAAGGATCGTAGAGGTTGACATCCATGTGCAGGCCGTGGGCGTACTCGATAACCCGCCGGGCAATCTTGCCGCCGCCAATCAGACCCAGGGTTTTGCCGTAGATATCGGTGCCGGTGAAGGGCGCTGATTGCCAGCGGCCCTGTTTCACGGCCAAGCTGGCCTGGGGGATGCGGCGTGCCAGGGACAGCATCATGGCAATGGCGTGCTCAGCCATGGTGGTGGTGCTGCCCGTCGGGGTGTTGGTGACCACAATGCCCTGCCGGTTGGCCGCTGCCAGGTCGATGTTTTCCACGCCAATGCCGGCCCGGGCAATGATCTTCAGGCGCGGTGCCGCCGCCATCAGTTCCGCTGTTACAGCCGTGCCACCGCGGACCAGCAGGGCGTCGGTGGTGGCGATGCGTTCCAGCAGCTGCTCCGGCCGGATGCCGGGCTGGTAGTCGAGTTGCAGGCCGGCGGTGTCGCGCAGCAACTGGAGTCCCTCGGCTGAGAAGGTGTCACAGACCAGAACATTCAAGGGGTAGATTCCTGTGCCGGAACGGCAAAAAAAGAGCGGGACAAAAGCAGGACGTTTCAGGTGGCAACCGCCTGAAACCTAGCAACAGGGGGGGGGACTGTCAAGGAGTAATACAGCCCGGTTGGCCTGGGACGCAGGCTATGCTGCGGCCAATCCCGGAATATAAAAAAGCCCTGCCGAATGGGCAGGGCTTTTGAAGTTTCTACGCGAATTTGAGATTACAGTTTGTGGACGTTAGCCGCCTGGGGGCCTTTCTGGCCATCAGTGATTTCAAACTCTACGCGGTCGCCCTCTGCCAGGGACTTGAAGCCGTCGCCCTGAATGGCAGAGAAGTGAACGAATACATCGGGGCCGCCGTCTTGCTCAATGAAACCAAAACCTTTTGCGTCATTGAACCATTTTACCGAACCTTGTGCCATTGTTTCCAACTCCTTTTAATGCCGACCTTGTCGGTCTGTAGCTGTGCTTTCAGCCGGTTTTCCGCGGAACTTCATGTACCTTGGGATAAAGGAAAAGCCGTACTAAACTGAAAGCATGGGGCACGCTATCATGGCTGCTGCAGCCACCGCAAGTAAAAACGAGGGGACGGGAAAAATAAAAACCGACGCCACCTCAGTCATCAAGGGCCGGGATCAATACTTCGCGACCCTTGCTGGTGCCATCGGAGGGCCCGACGATGCCTTCCTGTTCCATCTTCTCGATGATCCGAGCCGCCCGGTTGTAGCCGATACGCAGTCGCCGCTGGATCATTGAAATAGAGGCCTGGCGTGCCTGGGCCACCAGAGCCACCGCTTCATCCCAGCGTTCGTCGTATTCACCGTCCATGGCGAGGTCGTCGCTGGTGGCCGGCGCCGCAGCCAGAATGCTGTTATCGTATTCCGGTGTGCCCTGGCGGCTGAGGAACGCAACCACACGCTGAACCTCATGCTCGGAAACAAAGGCTCCGTGAACGCGCTGCACGGCGCCGGTGCCCGGTGGCAGAAACAGCATGTCGCCCATGCCCAGCAGCGTTTCGGCCCCCATTGCGTCGAGAATGGTGCGCGAGTCGGTGCGCGAGAACACCTTGAACGAGATGCGGGTGGGGAAGTTGGCCTTGATCAGTCCGGTGATGACATCGACACTGGGACGCTGGGTGGCCAGAATCAGATGGATGCCGGCGGCACGAGCCATCTGCGCCAGCCGGGCGATGTGCTCCTCGATCTCGCGGCCGGCCACCATCATCAGGTCGGCCAATTCGTCAACGATGACGACAATATAGGGCAGATGGCCATGATCAAGGTCGTCCTCGCCGCCGTGTGGCGGTGCCGCCTGCGTCACCGGTGGCAGTTCTGCCGAATCCAGATCCTCCTCGCCGGCGGCTGTCGCCACGGCACTGGCGGCCTCTAGGCGTGCCAGGCGGGCGCGGTCCTTTTCTTCGCCGGCGAGTTTCTTGTTGTAGCCGTCGATGTTGCGCACGCCCTTGTCGGCCATCAGGCGATAGCGCCGTTCCATTTCGCGTACCGCCCAAGCCAGGGCCAGGGCCGCTTTTTTCGGTTCGGTCACTACCGGCAGCAGCAGGTGGGGAATCCCTTCGTAGATCGACAGTTCAAGCATCTTGGGGTCGACCATGATCAGGCGCACATCCTCGGGATTGGCGCGGTAGAGCAGCGACAGCACCATGGTGTTGATGGACACGGACTTACCGCTGCCGGTGGAACCGGCCACCAGCAGGTGCGGCATTTTGGCCAGATCGCTGACGCTGGTCTGGCCGAAGATGTCCTTGCCCAAGGCCAAGGGCAGCCGGCCACCGTTTTTGCGGAACTGGTCCGACGCCAGAATATCCTTGAGGTAGACGGTTTCACGGTTGCT
This sequence comes from Desulfuromonas thiophila, assembly GCF_900101955.1. NCBI lineage: Bacteria > Pseudomonadati > Thermodesulfobacteriota > Desulfuromonadia > Desulfuromonadales > Desulfuromonadaceae > Desulfuromonas > Desulfuromonas thiophila. The sequence continues at coordinate 241,051 of NZ_FNAQ01000003.1, forward strand.
GTTGGGAATTTCAATGCCGACCACACCGCGACCGGGAATCGGCGCGACGATGCGGATGGCGGTGGCGCGCAGGGCCATGGACAGATCGTCGGACAGTCCGGCAATGCGGTTGACCTTGATGCCCGGTGCCGGTTCGAATTCAAACATGGTTACCACCGGCCCGGGTTTGACCTCGACCACCCGGCCGTCAATGTTGAAGTCTTTGAGCTTGTTCTCCAGAATCCGCGCCATTTCCATCAGGCTGTTCTGATCGATGGGGGGCGGTGGTTCGCCATCATGATCCAGCAGCGCCAGCGGTGGAATCTGATAGTCACCGCTGAGAGCCTGGAAATCGAAGGATTCCTGCAGTGGCTCCGCCTCGGGTCGGCTGGTTTTTTTGCGCGCCGCCGTGCGCTTTTCAGTGGCGGCAGCCGGCGTGGGGTGGGGCTGGAGCAGGGGCGGGGCGGCGGTGTGCGGAGGTTGTGCCACCGCTTTTTGCCTTGACCGGTGCAGCAGGCCGCGCCAGCGCTCGGCCAACCCCTGGCCAAACAGAACCAGAGAGAAGCCGGTCAGCAGCATGGCGGCGACCAAAAAGACAACCCCGAGCAGCAGGGCGGCGCCGCTGAGATTAAAATAGTTGGCCAGCACCGACTGCAGCAGGCGGCCGATGGCGCCACCGGCCTCGTTGATGACCCGTTCGCCCCAGCGGATCTGACCGAAACGCAACGCCAGCAGGCCGTCGAGACTGCATAGCAGCACAACGAAGGCTGCCAGCCGGTCGCCACGCAGGCGGATGTCCTGCAGCCGCAGCAGCTGCCAGGCCAGTCCGGCACAGATCAGCGGCAGCAGCAGGGCGGGCAGGCCCAGACTCTGGTAGAGCAGGTCGGCCAGATGGGCGCCAAACAGCCCCCCGAAGTTGCGCACGCTGGCGGGATGGAGGTTGTTGTTGAAGGACGGGTCAAGGGGGTGGTAGGACAGCAGGCACAGCAGGAGATACAGACCGCCGGCCAGCCAGAGCACGGCGGCGATTTCCTTGCGCAGCCGCTGTCGGGGGAGGGGCTGCTGGGTGGTTTCGGCACGATCCGACATGGGTGTTGTGACGAGCTCTTTTCAGGCAAGAAGGGTAGCGGGAATTTCCCCGGCGGTGGTTTATGTCGCCAGGTGCGAACTGGTTATCATAACACAAACAGCAGGCTGGCGACAGCCCAGCAGTACAGCGCAAAAAAGATCAACCGTCGCCGCTGCAGGATGCCCAGCAACAGGTGGATGGCCAGCAGGCCCGAGAAAAAAGCCGTTGCGCCGCCTGCCAGATAAATAAACAGTTCCTCACTGTTGAGCTGTTCAAAATGGCGCAAAGACAGTAGTGCCGCGCCGGCTATGGCCGGCAACGACAGCAGAAAGGAAAAACGGGCGGCGCTTTGGGGGGCGACGCCCCGAAACAGCAGCATGGCAATGGTTGAGCCGGAGCGGGAAATCCCCGGCGCGACGGCAAGGCCCTGTATCAGACCCGTCAGCAGGACATCGACAACACCGAGCTGGCCCAGTTCGCGATTGCCGGGACGCCAGCGTTCGGCAGCGAACAGCAAGGCGCCGGTAATCAGGAGCATCAAGCCGATCATGGGCAGCTGTTCGAACATGGCTTCGAATGTGGTACGAAAGCCCAGGCCGATAGCTGCTGTCGGCAGGGAGCCGAGCAGGATGAGTCCTAGCAGGCGACGATAGCCCGCTGCCGTGGCATCCCGGCGAAATGGGCAGCAAAGCAGTTGCCACAGGTCGGCCCAAAAATAAAGAACCACTGTTGCCAGGGTGCCAACATGGAGAATGACATCGAAAAGCAGGCCAGGCTGGCTGAAGCCGGGCAGAAGGTGCTGCACAATTGCCAGATGGCCGGACGATGAAATCGGCAGGAATTCGGTCAGGCCCTGAACCAGGCCCAGCAGTAAGGCATCATTGAGAGTCAAGGTGGACCTCGTCGTCAAAAAGAATCACCAGCAGGGGGGTGCCGAGCAACTGCCGTTTGCAGTGGTATTTGAGGCAACGCTGAACCAGGGCCTCGACCGTGGCCGTGGGAGTCTCTGGTCGTACGTTGGCCAGCTCCTGTTCCAGTGCCTCGGTCAATTGCCGCAGCCGGGCCGCTGCCAGCGTGCCGGCGTCCCACAATCCGCGCCCCACCAGTTGCACCTGCCAGGGCTTTGCCGTTGCGGGCGGGCGGCGCAGGCGGGCGATCAACAGCCCCTGGTGGGCCAGGCGCCGGCGCTGCCGCAGGGCGGTTTCACTCTGGGGTTCACCTGCCGGACCGTACAGTCGTGGCGGGCAGGACAGGGTGGTTTCCCGTTGACTGCCGTGGCGTGACAGTCGCACCGCCTGGCCATTGTCGAGGAGCAGGCAATGGCCAGGTTCGTGTCCGTCGGTCTGCGCCAGTAGTGCCTGCTGCTGGCGTAGGCCGGCATGACCGTGAGTGGGGACCAGGTAGCGCGGTCGTACCAGGGCATGCAGCAGTCGCAGTTCCGTGGTGCCAGCGTGGCCCGAGCAGTGCAGGTTGGGAATCTCGGCCGGTGTCAGCAGCCGTGCGCCCTGCTGGCCGATACGGTGGGCCAAGCGTTGCAGGGCCAGCTCGTTGCCCGGAATGGCACGGGCCGACAGCAGCACGCTGTCGGTCGTCTGCAGGGCCAGGGCGGGCCAGGCTCCCCCTGCCAAGCGGGCCAGGGCGCCCTGCGGTTCGCCCTGACAGCCACTGGCCAGCAGTAGTCGCTGTGCGCGGGGCAGGTGGGCAAGTTCCTCTGGCGGCACAACAAGCCCCGGCGGCGAGGACAGCAGACCCTGCTGGCTGGCCAGGGCGCAGCTGTCGATCAGACTGGCGCCGAGCAGAGCGACACGGCGGTTGTTGTTGCGGGCGGCCGAAAGAGCCTGCTGCAGTCGCGTCAGGTGCGAGGCAAAGGTCGACAGCACCACCATGCCGGGCGTTTCCGCCAGCTGCCGATGCAACTGGCGGGCCACCTGGTCACTGCTGCTGGCGCCGCTCTGTTGACCGGCGTTGGTCGAATCGGCCAGCAGCACCAGGACCTCCTCGTCGGCCAGCCGCGCCAAGCGGGCCAGATCGGTTCTCTGCCCGGCTGGTGCCGCCGGATCGAGACGGAAGTCGCCACTGTGGACCAGGGTGCCAGCCGCGCAGCGCACAATCCAGCCGTAGTTGGCGGGAATCGAGTGGCTGATGCTCACCGCCTCGATGACAAAGGGGCCGCAGGTGAAGGTTTCGCCGGGCGCGACGGCATGACGGTCGAGGTCAGGGGTGGATTTCTGGGCCACCCCGTTACGCCGCGCCAACTCCAGGGTGAAGGGCGCGCCGAACAGCGGTGGCGCGCCCAGTTCGGCGTACAGCCAGGGCAGGGCGCCGATATGGTCTTCGTGGCCATGACTGAGTAGCAGACCGCAGATGTCGGCGCGGCGCTGGTGCAGCCAGCTGATCTCCGGCAGCAGGCGGCCGACACCGGGTGTGCTGCTGTCGGCAAAGCGGGCGCCACAGTCAAACAGCAGCAGCGCGCCCTGGTGTTCCATCACCAGCAGATTCATGCCGACTTCGTTATGGCCGCCCAGCGGCAGCAGGCGGATCTGATCGGGATGGTCGCAAACGGGAAGAGGCATGGAACTCGCGCGGGATAAGGGGTTGAAGGGCAGGGGGCTGAAACCCTGGTGGTGGTTGCCAGTCTCCCGGCGGCAGGGCGCAGTGTAGAAGTCCGCTGCCTGCGGGTCAAATCCTTTATACGCTAGCCGGGCCAGGTCGGGTGCGATTGCCGGCCGTACCTGCCAGGGGCCCAGTCGCGGGCCGTTGGGTCGTTCGGCGGTGGGCAGCAGACTGGCCTGGCACGGCCCCGTTTGTCTTGCGCCGTCCGGCGGCGCTGTTCATGGCAACAGCGTCGCCAGAATCGAAACCGTTGCTATAGAACGACGTTTATTTCTAATTGGGTTTGCCCGGGTTCCGCCTTGCCGGAGCCTGCTTGGTGCTGCCCGCCGGCTTGGTCGACATTGGGCAAGGAGGCGCTGCATCATCGTTTTTTCGCGCTTGCGGCCGAAAAAGACGTGGACAGGGACCCTGGCCCTGCGCTATCTTTTTTTCGTCAAACTTAAATATAAAAGTGTTTTGATTGTTTGTGTTTTGTTTTTTCGAGGTGAACCGAGGCCGCGCCGTTGCCGGCCTGGGTTCGCAAGCGGTTACAACCCGACATCACAGGAGGAACCCCATGGCCCGATTCCCATTCCGTCTGCTTGCTGTGGCGGCCAGCTGTTTGCTGGTCGTGGCGCTGTGTCTGCCGTCCATGGCTCTGGCCAAAACCCGGCTGGCTTTTTCCGGCGGCCCCGATGGCGGCACCTTTCAGTATTTCTCCAACGCCATTTCCAGCCGTCTGTCCAAGATGATTCCGGATGTCGAGGTGTCCAACATGGCTTCGGCCGGTTCGGTGGAAAACCTGCGCCGGGTCAACTCCGGTGATGCCGATTTCGGTGTCATCTATGCCGGCGATCTGTATCTGGGTGCTACGGGGCAACTGACCAACGATCCGCGCAAGTATAGCAATGTGCTGTCGATGGCCTATCTCTATGGCGCGCCGGCTCATCTGGCGGTGCTGGCCGACAGCGGCATCACCCAGGTGACGGATCTGGTTGGCAAACGCGTGGCTGTTGGACCGGCCGGCAGCGGTGCCGCCGCCAGCGCCCAGCGCTATTTTACAGCTTTGGGGCTGTGGGACAAGATGAAGGTGGAATTCATCGGTTACAGCGAAGCGGCCTCGTCCCTGGGCGACCGCAAGATTGAAGCCATGTGGGTATTTGCCGGCTACCCCAACTCGTCCATCATTCAGGCTGCCGCCAGCAACAGCATTCGCCTGCTCAGCCTGGTGGATGCTGCCAAGGCAACGAATTTCTTCCAGAATAATCCCTACTATGCCGAGGTGACCATTCCGGCGGGTACCTATACCGGTGTTGACTACGATGTGCAAACGGTGCAGGATTCGACGATCTGGGTGGCCGGCAAGCATGTCAAGGCCGATATCGTCGAGAAGGCCCTGACCGAGGTTTTTTCGCCCGAGGGCCTGGCCTATATGCTGAGTGTGACCAAGGCTGCCGCGGCCATGAGCATCAAGGATGGCAATTACGGGATTGTTACCCCGCTGCATGCCGGTGCGGCCAAGTTCTGGCAGGCTAACGGCCTGACATTGACGGCAGCCCAGCAGCCACTCTGATGCGGCCTGGACTCTGCCGCCAGTGACGGTGGAGTACTGACCACTGAACGTGATGAACAGCAGAAACGGGGCACTATGCCCCGTTTCCTTTGTCCGCCGACCCGGTCATGCCGGGTTGGCCAGGTTTGATGGTGTCGCAGAAATGGACCAATTGCCGTGCCGCAAGGCTGCGGCGGGCGTAACGTGCGCCTCATGGCTCGCCAATGGCGCGTCTTGCCGGGGAAGTTTCTGCTCAGCCAGCCTGTGAATACCTCAGGTTTTATTTTTAGACAGGGAGTCGCCTCATGCCGGAAACGAAGGATCATCTGGAGGAACTCAATCCGCAGGACCAGGAAAAGCTCAAGACCCTGATGGAGAAGGATGCCAAGTCCTTCCGTACCCCCTCGGGACTCTGGCACTGGGTTACGGCTCTGCTTGGTGCCTTCATGGTGCTGTTTTATTTCTACGCCGCCGGCGTCAAGACCGTGGGCACCCAGTATCATCTGGGGATCTATGTGTTTATTACCTATGTGCTGGTGTTCTTGCTCTATCCCGCCGGCTCGGCGCGGGTGCGGGTCGTGCTCAGTGGCCTGCTTGGACTATTGCTCAGCGGTGGCCTGACGGCCTGGCTGTTTTCGCCGGACATTGCCAGTTTTCATGCCCGTCTGCTGGCGGTTGGCGATGCCCTGGGTGAGGCCGGTCTGGCCGGAGGGCTGGCGGCACTAAGCGGTTTCTGGCTGACGTTGTTGCTGGCCCTGGCCGTGGCGGTGGCGGTGTTTTTCGCCGATCGCTTCATGTTGGCGCGTTGGCGCCAGAGCCCCTGTCTGAGCGATATTCTTTTTGCCTTGGCTGCCGGCGCCACGGTGTTTTACTGGATCAGCCAGTTCGAGGCGCTCAACTACCGGGCCGGGGCCGAAACCGAACTGGATGGCCTGGTCAGTGTGGTGGGCATTCTGCTGTCCATGGAGGTTTGTCGCCGGGTGCTGGGCTGGTCGATGACCCTGATTGGCGTCGGCATGCTGGCTTTTGGCTATTTTGGCCCCCATCTGCCTGATATTCTGGCCCATCGCGGTTTTGGCATCGAACGCATGGCCAACGCCCTGTTTCTCACCACCAACGGGGTGTTTGGCGTGATGGCCAACGTGCTGGCCACCTATGTCATTCTGTTTATCTTTTTCGGCGCCTTTCTGCAGAAGTCGGGCGCCGGCCGTTTCTTCATCGATCTGCCGCTGGCCCTGGCCGGCAAAAGCACGGGGGGGCCGGCTAAGGTGGCAGTCATGGCCTCGGCCCTGTTCGGTTCGGTATCCGGCAGCGCCATCGCCAATACGGTTTCGACGGGAGCCTTCACCATCCCGCTGATGAAGCGGGCCGGCTTCAAACCTCATGTGGCGGGTGCCATCGAACCGGCCGCCTCCATTGGCGGCATGTTCCTGCCGCCGATCATGGGCGCCGGCGGCTTTTTGATGGCAGAACTGACCGGCCTGCCTTATTCCTACATCATGATGATCTCTGTCGGGCCGGCATTGCTGTACTTTTTCTCCGTATTCTGCATGATCCATTTCGAGGCCAAGAAGCAGGGTCTCAAGGGGGTGGTGGACGAGAGCTTGCCGCCCTGGCGCACGGTTCTTAAAAATGACTGGTACTTTGCGATTCCGCTGGTGCTGATGACGGTGCTGATGATCATGGGGCGGTCGCCCGGTTTCTCCGCCTTCTGGTCGACATTGTCGTGTATCGCCATCAGCTGGGTGAAGAAAGAAACGCGCATGGGCCTGCCCGAGATCTGGGAAGCGATTCTGACCGGAGCGCGCAATACCCTGATCATTGGTGCCACCGTCGGTGTTATCGGCGTCATTGTCGGCATTATCTCGCTGACCGGCATGGGCCTGAAGTTCTCCGATATCATCATCAACATGGCCGGCAGCAGTCTGCTGCTGGCGCTGCTGCTGATTACCCTGGCGTCACTGGTCCTGGGCATGGGCGTACCGGTCACGGCGGCCTATCTCATCGTTGCCGTGCTGGCGGTACCGGCCCTGGGGACCTTCGGCGTGCCGGTGGTCTGTGCCCACATGATTGTCTATTGGCTTAGTCAGGATTCCAACATCACCCCGCCAGTCTGTGTCGCGGCCTATGCCGGCGCCGCCATCGCTGGAGCCGATCCCTGGAAAACCGGCTGGACCTCGTTTAAATACGCCAAGCTGCTCTATGTCATGCCGTTGCTGTTTGCCTTCACCCCCTCGATCCTGTTTCAGGGCAAGCTCAATGAAATCCGGGTGCCGGAACTGGAAAACGGCGCTCCCTTTGCTATGGTGAGCCAGATTCATGTCAAGCAGGGGGCCGAGTATCAGCCCGGCGAGGCGATTGCCGTGTTGCAGGCCGGGGCTGACACCCTGACCATCACGGCGGAAAAAAACGCCGTGGTCAGCCTGGTCGGCAAGATGCCGGGTGCCATGGTCGAGCCGGGTGATGTGCTGGTGCGGGGTGAAATCACGCCGACACCGCTGCGCATTGTCATGAGCTTTGTTTCGGCCATCCTGGGTACCATCGCCTTTTCATCCCTGACCATGTTTTACTGGATTCGTCGCACCAGTCTGATTGAATGGCTGATTCTGGCCCCGGCCACTTTGCTGTTGTACTGGCCGACCATCATCACCGATATCGCCGGTATCGTGCTGGTGGCGCTGGTCTGGCTGATGCAGCATCGCAAGAATCGTCAGGACGCGCTGCGGACGGCAGCGGCCTGAATCTCGGAGGGATAAGCGCATGAAACCGATTCAGACCATTCTGTATGCCACGGACTTTTCCGACAGTTCCCTGCCGGCTTGCGAATATGCCGTCTATCTGGCCCAGTTGGCCGGTGCGCGCTTGCAGGTGCTGCATGTGATTGGTGAATTTGCCGACAAGCGCAAGAGTCGCATCCAGCCGGAAACCCTTGCGCTGCTGGAGCGTGAGGTGGAAATCCAGGCCTTCAAAAGCATGGAGGAATTCTGCCACGACCACATCGGTACTACCGTTCCCTGTGACAGCGAGGTGGTCATGGGGCTGCCGTTTCAGGAAATCCTCAAGCAGGCCGAGGCCATTGACGCCGATCTGATCGTGATCGGCAGTCACGGCCGTACCGGCCTGGAGCATGTGTTGGTTGGCAGCACGGCCGAACGGCTGGTCCGCCGTTCGGTTCGGCCGGTGCTAACGATTCGCAGTCGCGGTGTTTGACTCCGTCGCCTGAACCTGCCAGGAAGATTCGATACCCCGTCACGGCCATGGCTGCTGGCGGGGTTTTTTATGCGGTGAGGCCGTAAGGCCGGAGTGCTGGTCGCAGCAGGTGGCGCTTCGGGCGGGGCGGACAATCCGAATCGTCGGTTGCGCCGGGCCGGTGAAGACGGTAGACTTTCGCTGCTGTGGGGCGCAACCGGCGCGCTCGTCTGGCGCGCCGACTCAGCGAGCGGTACAAATTTTTTATTCGTCGGGCAGCTGCCGGAAACTGCGGCTGACCCGCCACAACAGGGAGGTTGCAGTGTCGGTAAACAAAGTGATTCTGGTGGGCAATCTGGGAAAGGATCCGGAGCTGCGTTATACGCCCAGCGGTGTGGCCGTGGCCAATTTTTCCCTGGCCACTACTGAAACCTACAAGGATCGTGACGGCAATCGTCAGAACAAGACCGAATGGCACAATATCGTGGCCTGGCGCCAGCTGGCCGAAATCTGTGGCAAGTATCTGCACAAAGGCAAGCAGGTGTATATCGAGGGCAAGCTGACGACGCGCAAGTGGCAGGATCGCGATGGTGTTGACCGCTATACCACTGAAATCGTTGCCGATCAGATGCAGATGCTGGGTCGCGCCGGCGAGGAGGGCGGTGGCGCGCCGTCTCCGGGTGGCCGCGGCGGCAATGACGGTTACGCCGCCACCCCTCCGGCGCGATCTGGTGCCGCTGCGGTCGACACCTATGAAGAACCCAGCTTCAATCCGGATGACGAAATACCCTTTTAGTCGGGTTTCCCAGGATCACGTCCACAGCGGTGCTGATCCCGCATCCGTTCCCGCTATTCCGGTGGGGCTGGCCTGCCGCCTGGCTGGGAACAGGATGTTGTTGAACAGGCTGTATTGCAGAAAGGATGGGAGCAGATGGCAGGCAAAACCCTCTGGCTGATGGTGATGACAGCGTTGATTCTGGCCGGTTGTGACAAGCCGCAGACGGCAGAAGCTCCGGCGCCGGTGAAGGAGACCGCGAGCGCGCAGACGGTGGTGGCGGACGAGGCCACGGCGGTGGTGGAGCAGGCTGCCGTGACAGCCGCGGCTGAAGCGGTACCGCAGGAAGTTGCGCCGGCGCAACCGTCGGCCGAGCCGGGTGAGGTTGCTGCGGCACCGGTTGAAACGGCCGTGGCTGAGGTCCAGCAACTGGCCGAACCGGTGATTGCCGAGGCGCAGCAGGCGGCCGCCGCAGCGGTTGAGCAGGTGCAGACAACCGCTGCGGCGGTTGTGGCTGCAGGTCAACAGACGGTGACCGAGGTGGCGGAAGCGGCCGTGGCCGCTGTCAGCCCGGCGCCCGTTTCGGCGCCTGAAATCCTGGTGCTGGAAAATAACTACGGCGCGGTCAGTTTTACCCATGCCTGGCACGGCCAGCAGCTCGGCTGTACCACCTGTCATGGCGAGGCCACGCCCGGCCCCTTTGAGCTGGGCAAGGACCGGGGTCATGCCCTGTGCAAGGAGTGTCACGCTGCTCAAAAGCAGGGCCCGACCAAGTGTGGTGATTGCCACAAGAAATAATTTCGTCGGGTGTTTTTGATCCGGTGCCGTTGTTTGCTGCCGGGTGCCATTGCCTGAGCCCGCCTGAGCGTTTGTCTGCCGGGCGGGCTTTTTCATGGTTTCGCTTGTCGCCGGCCGCTGCTGGCAGCGGAACCTTCAGCCTGTTTGCTGTCAATAAAAAGGAGGCTCCCCATGCGCCGTACCAAGATCGTCTGTACCATTGGCCCGGCTTCGAGCGATCCGGTCATCCTGGAGCGCCTCATGCTGGCCGGCATGAACGTGGCGCGGCTCAATTTCTCCCATGGCGATCACGCTGGCCATGGTGCGCTGATCCGCAACCTGCGGGCCACGGCGTGCCGGCTCAAGCGGCCGGTGGCGATTCTGCAGGATCTGTGCGGCCCGAAGATCCGCCTGGGGGAACTGCCGGAGCAGGGCGTTCGTCTGCATGCCGACGACGCCATCAGTCTCAGCGCCAGCAGTGCGCGGGTGCCGGACAGTCTGCCGGTGGATTACGACCGTCTGTGTGACGATGTCCGTGTGGGCGATACCCTGATGCTGGCCGACGGCCAGATGGAACTGCGCGTTGAGCGGCTGGCCTGCCCGCAAGTGTTCTGCCGGGTGATCCGTGGCGGCACCGCCTATAGTCGTAAGGGAGTTAATCTGCCCAACACCGAATTGCAGATTGCTGCCTTTACCGCCAAGGACCGCGCCGATCTGGCTTTTGGTCTGCAGGTGGAGGTGGATGCTGTCGCTCTGTCCTTTGTCCGACGGGCCGAGGATCTACAGGAGGTGCGCCAGCAGATCGCCGCCAGCGGTTCCACTCCCCTGCTGATTGCCAAGATTGAAAAACCTCAGGCCCTGGAACACTTCGACGCCATTCTTGATCAGGTTGATGGTGTGATGATAGCTCGAGGGGATCTCGGGGTCGAGGTGCCGCTGGAGCGGGTGCCGGTGCTGCAAAAAGATCTGATCCGGCGGGCGCGCCAGCGCGGCCGATTGACCATTACTGCCACCCAGATGCTCTCCAGCATGGTCAGCAGCGCCCGGCCAACCCGGGCTGAAGCCACCGATGTGGCCAATGCCATCTACGATGGCACCGATGCCCTGATGCTGTCGGATGAAACCGCCTCGGGTGCCTTTCCGGTGGAATCCGCCCAGATGCTTGATCGCATCGCCCGCGCCACCGAGCCCCATCTTCCCACCAGTCTCGATATGGATCTGCCGCCCCTTGACCGCGAGGCCCCGGTGGCCTGTGCCATCGGTCGGGCTTGCGGTTGGCTGGCTGCAGACATCGGCGCCGCCGCCGTGCTGGCCTATACCCGTTCCGGCTTTACGGCCCGCTGTGTCGCTCGCTTTCGGCCGGCCTGCCCGGTGGTGGCTCTGACCCCGGATGCCAGTGTCTGCCGCCAGCTGAGTCTGATCTGGGGGGTTGAGCCGGTTGAGGTGCCGTCTCTCAACAGCACCGACGCCCTGTTTGTCTCGGCGCGCCGTTACAGCCTCAGTCAGGGGCTGGCGCGTCCTGATGACTGTGTGATTGTGACGGCTGGCACACCCTTATGGCAACCGGGGTCGACCAACCTGATCAAGGTGATTGAACTGGAAAAGGGGCTGGATGTGCGCCGTCAGGGTGAGTCGCCGGCATCTGGCAGCGAGGAAGTGTCATGAAGCGGCGCTGTGAGCAGCTGTTGCGCCAGGCGCTGACCGATCCCGATGCCGAGGTGCGGCGCCAGGCCAGCATGGCGCTGGAGGAGGTCGAGGCGCAGTTGAACCTGGCCCAGGTGCACAGGCAGTTCGCGCACCAGGATCCCGCTATGCGGGTGGCGGCGGTTCATGCCCTGGCCGAGATTGTCGCGCCGGCGGCGACGGAACTGCTGCGCCGGGCTCTGCAGGATGATGTGGCTGCCGTGCGCGCCGTGGCACTGCAGGTGGCGGGTCGCCGTTGCCCGCCGGGTTTGCTGGCGGCGGTGTTGCAGGCTTTGAAGGACAGTGATGCGGCGGTGGTTGCTTATGCCTGCCAGACGCTGGCGGCCTACGGCGATCGCCGGGTACTGCCCTATTTGCGGCTGCTGGCCGAGCGCGCTGACAGCGCCAGGCGGGCTGCCGCCCTGGCGGCGCTGGGACAGTTGGGGGATGCTGAGGCCTTGCCGCTGCTGACGGCGGCACTGGAGGATGGCGCGGCTCAGGTACGCAGTGGCGCGGTGCAGGGCCTGGCCCGTTTGGCGCTGCGTTGCGACCAGACGGCGAGCGGCGACGGCGATGAACTCGGCGTGGCGGGCCGCTGATCATTGCCGGCTAGAGCCAGTCGGCCGGCCGAATGCCGAGACGCAGGGGATCGACCTCGCCAGCCAGGTCTTCGCTGCTGTCGATCTGCCGGTCGTACGATGTGGTGAGCAGCTGGCCTTCGTCATCCCGCAGAATCCGCACCAGCGCCCGTTGGTTGTCGAGGCGGTCCTGATCAATGATCAGGCCGATTTCGTTGTTGACCAGCCGCACCAGCGTGCCGACGGGAAAATCGCCGAGGGTTTGTACCAGAGCTGCCACATAGTGCGGATGTAATTGGCTGCCGGCCAGCTGTTGCAGCAGTTGCAGGGCCTGTCGAGGACTGGAGGGACGGCGGTAGGCGCGTAGGGTGGTGAGGGCATCGTAGACATCGGCCACGGTGCAGATATCCACCAGCGGCGCATGGTCTGCCGCCAGTGCGACCTTTGGGTAGCCGTGGCGGTCGTAGTGCAGATGGTGACCCTGAATAATGGCGAGCACGGCAGGATCAATGTCATCCATGGCCTGGGCGATATCGGCGCCCAGCAGCGGATGGCGCTGCATCTGGGCGTATTCCTCGATCGACAGCGGCCCGGGTTTACGCAGAATCCGGCTGTCGATTTTCAACTTGCCCAGGTCATGCATGAGACAGCCGACGCCCAGTTGCTGCAGACGGTCGGCGCTAAGGCCACAGGCCTGGCCGATGGTCATGGCGACCACGGCGACATTGACCGAATGGCTGTAGGTATAATCGTCGAAGTCCTTGATTAGGGTCAGGGCAAAAAAGGCGTAGGGTGCCCGGATCAGTTCTTGCGCCATGCTGTCGACGGCCTGGCGCAGCGGACCACTGCGGGGCACTCCTCCCTGCAGAATCTGCTCACCCAGGTGGTTCACACAGCTCAGGGCTTTCTGGTAGGTCGTCCGTGGGGCATTGTGCCCGTCCTCGCTGGCACCGGTCAGTTCCAGACTGTGAATGGCATGGATGGCGGCGGCTGCCAGCTGCTGGTCGAACTGGTCGCCCTGCAGCTGGTTACTGGTGAACAGGGCGATGAAGTGGCAGAGCTGATCCGGGGTCAGGCTGGCAAGAATCTCAAACCCATCGATGTGATTGGTTTGTAACAGGTTGACGAGGGCTTTGGCGGCGGGATGGTCACTGAACAGTTCGTCGTTGATCAGCAGGGCGCCATCGTGCAACGCCAGCCGCAGTGGTCCCTGTTCATTGGTCTGGCGGTGCAGCTGCTGCCACAGCCGGTCGAGCAGTTTCAGGTTGAGCGGATGCTCGGCCGGGTAGAGGCGCAGACTGCTGAGCAGGGCGTTGAAGTCGAGCAAAAAAGCGGTAGCGCTCATCGGCCGGCTCCGGGTTTTTGCAATACCTGGCGGGCGGCTTCGGCTACGGCCCGGTCGGCATCGTGGCTGAGCTGCTGCAGTTGCTGGTCGACAGCGGCATCCCGCAGGCCGGTCAATGCCTCAATGGCGGCAAGACGCAGCTGCCGGTAGCGGTTGCGATGGAGCCAGGGGCGGTGGCCGGCGATGCGCTGCAGGCTGGCGCGGGCTGCCGGATCGGCCTGCTCGCCCAGGGCTTCAATGGCGCTGCGGCAGCACACCAATTCGCGTAGCAGGGGATCACGCTGGTTGATCTGCCACAGCAGGCGTTTCAGGGCGGCGGGATCGTTCTGACTGCCAAGAGCGCGCAGGGCCATGGGGGCCTGCGGGCAGGCGGGCGTATCCAGATAGCGCAGCAGCGCCTGGCAGGCGGCCGGTTGGCGGATGCGGGCCAGGGCGCGGATGGCTTCGCGCACGACGCGCTCGTCGCTGTGGTAGAGCTGCGCTGCCAGATCGTCAGTCAGGCGGACATCCCGGCTTTCGGCCAGAAGGACCAGGGCATTGCGCACCACGAACCAGCGCTCGTCATGCAGATGGCGGAGCAGGAGAGGCTGGATTTCAGTGATGCGCTGACTGAGCAGCTGACTGAGCAGGCGCCGGATCTGGGGGTCCTGTTCCTCGATCAGGCGCTGCCACAGCAGGGGGCCAGCCTGCTCGCCGAGCAGGCCGATGAGCCGCAAGGTCAGTGGCCGCTGCCGCTTGTCGTGGCTGACCAGGTCGAGCAGGAAATTCACCAGCCCGAGCTGGCTGAGGCGGTTGAGGGCATCGAGGCAGTGCTGACGGAAGAACGGACCGGTCTGATCGTTATGACACCAGAAATCCCATTGCTGCAGCGCCGGCAGGATTTGATCACGCTGGTGGCTGGTCAGCAGGCTCTGCACCGCCTGCAGCAGCAGCGCATGCTGCCGGGCGAAGTTCTGCCGGCTGGTGGGGCTGTCTTCATCAATCAGCTTCTGCAACAGCCGCAGCTGGCGTGACAGATCCGCTGGCAGGGGTGCTGCCTGGTTGCCGGCCTGGTTGGCGCTGCCGTCCGCGAAGCCGCTGTCCGCGGCGGTTTCGCCCTGGGCTTGCTGCCGCTCGCGGAGCTGCTGGCGGTAGCGCGCCGCTGTTGTCAGATCGAACTGGTTGAGCAGCAGACCGGTGACCCGGTGTTGCTCCAATTGGTGTTGCAGACCGCCGGCAGCGGTCATCTGGGCGGGTTCCATCAGCAGCAGCCGCACCAGGAGAAGGAGTTGGCGCTCGGTCAGATCGTCGAGCACGATCAGACTGGTGACCCGATGAACGAACAATCGGGTGGCCAGATCGGCCGGCAGGGTGGAGCCGCAGCGCAGCAATTGGCCCTCGCGCTCGAAACCCTGGCGTCGTACCTTCAGGAGCAGTCCTTCAGGCTGGCGTTGCAGCAACTGACGCATCAGGTCGATGGCCTGCCGCAGGGGCTGCTGCAGGGCGGGATGGCCGTCATGATAATAGCTGGCCAGCTTGAACAGGCGGGCCAGAGCTGCGAGGGACTGTTCCAGGGCGGGATCGCTGAAGGTTTCCATGAGGCGCCTGCTGCTGGTGGGAGCGGCTGGGGCAGCCGCCGACGAGAAAACGTTTCTACAATAAGAACTTTCGCCTTGCTTGTAAACCGTTGCAACCGGTCGTGGGCAAGGTTGCTGGTGAAATACCGCGGCACCGCCGGTAGGACGGTGCCGCGTGGGGGCAACGGCAGAGACGGGATGACGGGGGTGCTACAGGCTGCGGAACGCCTGAGCGGCGGCTTCGATGGTCTGGTCAAGATCGTCACGGCTGTGAGCAATGCTCATAAAGCCGGCTTCAAACTGGGATGGCGCCAGATTGATGCCCTGATCCAGCATGGCGCGGAAGAAGCGGCTGAAGGCGGCGGTGTCGCTGGTGCTGGCGTCGCTGAAGCTGTTGACCGGACCGGCACAGAAATAGGTGCAGAACATGCCGCCAACACGCTGCAGGCAGGTTGGCACGGGGCAGAGAGCGGCCGCCTGCTGCAGGCCGGCTTCGAGGTAGGCACTCTTTTCCTCGATCTGCTGGTAGAAGCCTTCCTGCTGCAGCAGTTCCAGCGTGGTGATGCCGGCGCTCATGGCCAGCGGATTGCCTGACAGGGTGCCCGCTTGGTAGATGCCGCCGACGGGCGAAAGCTGTTCCATCAAATCGCGCCGGCCGCCGAAGGCCCCTACGGGCAGGCCGCCACCGATGATCTTGCCCAGGCAGACCAGGTCGCCGTAGACACCGAAACGTTCTTGTGCCCCACCATAGGCCAGACGGAAGCCGGTCATGACTTCGTCAACGATCAGCAGGATGCCTTCAGTCGTGCAGAGTTCGCGCAGCCCTTCGAGAAAGCCCGGTAGAGGAGCGACGCAGCCCATGTTGCCGGCCACCGGTTCGAGGATGATGCAGGCGATCTGGCCCGGATTGGCGGCGACCAGCTGGCGGACTTCGGTCAGGTCGTTGTAGGTGGCGGTGAGGGTGTGGCGGGCAAAATCGGCCGGAATGCCAGGCGAAGTCGGTACGCCGAAGGTGGCGGCGCCACTGCCGGCCTTGACCAGCAGAGAGTCGGCGTGGCCGTGATAGCAGCCGTCGAACTTGAGAATCTTGTCGCGGCCGGTACAGCCGCGCGCCAGGCGGATGGCGCTCATGGTTGCTTCGGTGCCGGAGGAAACCATGCGCACCTGTTCGATGTTGGGGTAGGCGGCACAGACCATTTCGGCCAGCTGAACCTCCTTGGCGGTTGGCGCGCCATAGGAGGCGCCCAAACGGGCTGCTTCCTGAATGGCCTCCACCACCCGAGGATGACAGTGTCCCAGAATCATTGGCCCCCAGGAACCGACATAATCGATATAGCTCTGGCCGTCGGCATCGAAGATGCGGCTGCCGGCGGCTTTCTCAATGAACAGCGGATCGCAGCCGACGGATTTGAAGGCGCGGACCGGGCTGTTGACGCCACCGGGAATGACCTGTTTGGCCTGGGCGAAGAGGGCTTGAGACTTTTCGTGTTTCATGTTCTGTTCTCCTGCAGCGGATTTGAGAGGCAAGGCCTGTTGTGGTGACGTCGGCGGGTGCGCAGACAGGCGGCGACGCTAGCACGCGCTCACCGCCGGTGTCAAGTGTGCTGGCCAGCTAAGCCAATGGTTTCATGGGGTTATCGTAAACGGAGGGAAAATGGGCCTGGTGCTGGGGATCACTGGCGGTATCGCGGCGGGCAAGAGTACGGTCAGCCGGTTGCTGGCGCAGCGCGGCGCTGTGGTCGTCAGCGCCGATCAGCTGGCGCGGGAACTGGTGGCGCCGGGCCGGGCGGCCCTGCAGCGGCTGGTGGACTGTTTTGGTTCGGCCATCTTGCAGCCGGATGGCCAGCTTGATCGGGCCGGCCTGGGCGCCCTGGTATTCGCCGACACCGACCGGCGGCGTCAGCTGGAGGCGATCCTGCATCCGGCCATTGCCAGCCTGTCGCGCCGCCGTCTGCGTCAGGCCCGTCGTCAGGCGCCGCTGGTGGTCTATGAGGCCCCTTTGCTGTATGAGGTGGGGGCTGAAAAACGGGTTGATCGGGTACTGACGGTAACGGTGGATCCGGCTGTTCAGCTGCAGCGTCTGCAGCGGCGCGACGGCAGCACGGTTGAAGAGGCGCGTCGTAAGGTGGCAGCGCAGATGCCCCAGGCTGAAAAGGCGCGGCGGGCGGACTACGTTATTGACAACTCCACCGATCTGGCGGCGCTGCAGCGGCAGGTGGCGGCGTTGTGGCAGCGCCTGCAGGCGGAGGGGCTGCTTGCTGATGTGCGTGACTGACAGCCTGCAGAGCCCATGGAAGGGCGAACAAAAACCGCATTGATCCATCATGGCGTGATTGGCTGAGCCAGACGGAGATTGCCTGTTCGGCTGGCGCTGTTGAAGAAGCCCTGGACGGGCCTTGTTCAACCTTCTGCTGCTGTGGGCGCCTGCAACGGCAACGGCCGCTGGAATGGCGGCCGTTGCGGATCAAGCGAAGACGAGTGCGGGCTTCAGGCGCGGTAACCGAGGCGGGTGGACAGGTTCTCTGCCGCATCGACCACCAGCGGTGTCAGCTCACGGGTTATGCGTTCGTCGGTGAAGCGCATTGACGGGCCGGACAGGCTGATGGCGCCGACAATCCGGCGGGTGTAATCGCGAATGGGCGCGGCGATGCAGCGCACTCCGGGATCGAGCTCCTCGTTGTCATAGGCGTAGCCCTGCTGACCCACCTGCCGCAGTTCTTCCTTGAGCGCTGTGCGGCTGGTGATGGTGGTGGGGGTGAAGCCCGGCAGTTCGGCCGGCAGGCAACTGTCGAGTTCTTCGTCCGACAGGTAGGCCAGATGTACCTTGCCGGCGGCTGTGCAATAAGCCGGCAGACGCGAGCCGACCCGCGAAACCACCCGTACCGTCAGGTTGGTTTCTACCACGTCGAGGTACACGACATGGTTTTCCTTGAAGATTGCCACATAGGCGGTTTCGTTGCAGGCTTCGACCAGCTGTTCCAGACTCAGCTTGGCCTGGCGCAGCAGACCCATCTGCTTGATGAAGGTCTGTCCCAGCTCGAGGGACTTCAGGCCCAGCCGATAATTCTCGGTGGCGCGGTTCTGCTCGATATAGCCGCGCGACTCGAGTGTGGCCAGTAGCCGGAACACATTGTTTTTATGGAGCTTCAGGCGCTTGCTCAGCTCCGTCACGCCCAGCTCGTCGACATCGTCGTGAAACTGCTCCAGCAGATCCAGGGCGTGGGAGACGGCCTGAATAATATATTCGGACTTGTCTTTCTTGGCGGGCATGCGTCAATCCCCTTAACAAATAAAAGAACGGAACGGAAGACCGGGCCGGACTGGCTAAATGCGTCTATGTATAGAATCGCGTTTCATTTGTCAAGGGTTCGTGGTAGAAATTGCGACATCTGAGCCAGAAGACCCTTGAGCGCACCGGACGCAGTCGTCCGGTGCGTTTTGCTGACATTTTGGAAGACTATAAAATGTTGTTTTAAAAGAGTCAAGAGGTTAAGGGTCGATTCCGCTCCAGCACGGTCGTTTTCGTCAAAAGTGATGCCATGCTGACGGGATAGATGTCGGAATGAAAATATAACATGGCTCAGGCGAGGTGGGCGCAGGCGTGTGTCACGCGAGGTCTCGGGCTGTGCCGCTGATCGCTGTCGTTAGCCGGTGGAGGGCCGGCCGAGGCGTGGCCGGCCGGGCAGAGCGGCGTGGCTGGTCAGCCTTCCGTGGCGGTTTTGCGGATTTCCCGCAAAACGCTGGTTGCAAAACAGCCAGCCGGCAGGGAGAAGTGCACCATCAGGTCAGCGTCGGCGGCCTGACAGTGGCAGTCGGCCGGAAAAACGCGCAGAGGACGGCGTTCGCCGGTAAGATGCAGACCCTTAAGCGCGGTGAAGGCATCGGCAGGCAGCTGCTCCGCCACCAGCAACTGCTGTTCGAGGCGGGCCATGGCGCCTTCGCTGGTCAGTGCCCGACTGCCTGGCAACAGGCCGGCCGGACTGATCTCGCCGGCGTTGGCGCGGGGCTGCTCGGCGACGGCGTCACTCACCCGGAAACAGGCCCCCTTGGCGTGAATGTAGGCGATATCGCCTGGCCACAGCTGGCCGAGGCTGGTGAGGCGCTCTGTCACCAGCGTGTCGAAAAAGGCCGACTGCCAGGCGCTCAGATACAGCGCCAGGCGCTTGCGCGGCAGCCCCAGAACCGCCTGGCGCGGGCTGCGGCCCTGCTGCAGCTGCAGCAGCAGGCGGCGTTCATCGCGCATGGCGGCGGGCAGGGCGGCACAGGCGGTGGCCTGATCGCCGGCAGCGAAGGCCTCGGCCGCCTGGCGCCAGCGTTCGTTGGTGATACGGGCCGGCGGGCCGATGATTTCAGCCAGGGCGCGATCGAAATCCTGCTGCAGCAAGGCGCGACCGACCGCGGCATTGTTGCCCAGCACGCCGTAGCGTTGCGGACCGAAACGGTTTGGCACGCCCTGCTGCTGCAGCCGTTGGAGAATGGCCTCGGCGCGGCACGGCGCGTCGTTTTCCACTTGGCGCAGGCGAATGCTGAAACGGTTGCCGCGCAGGTGCCCAAGACGCAGTTTGTTGCCGTGGCGGCTCAGCTGCAGCAACCGCACCTGCGGCAGGGTCAGGGCTTCAAGCTGCTCGGCGCGGGCACCGGCGATGGACAACCACTGGCGGCTGCGGGCCTGGGTGTCCTTGAGGCCGGCATAGCCGAAACGGTCGCGTGGCAGGCGCAGGATCTGGCTGAGCTGCTCGACCAGGGCGAAGGTGCTCAGGCCCTCCTTCTCTACCAGCAGGTAGAGATGTTCGCCGCTGCCACAGGGCAGATAGGCGGGGATCTCCTCGACACAGAAATCCTCGGGCTGCTGTTTAAGCAGGCCACCGGTGCCGGCTAGATCGGCTGTCAGATAAGGAATCTTCATGGCCCGAGCTCCTGTCCGTTGGCCGGGTGTGGATGGCGGGTACGGAAGCCGGTCGGCAGTGCTGGTCGGTCGGCTTCGCTCAGCTGCAGTCCCGCCTGGCGGTGGCGGGCGATGAAGTAGATGGGCAGATTGCCGGCGAGAAAGCGGCGCATGTATTTCGACAGCGGGTAGCCGGGCAGGGCCGTGGTCACGGCGGTGGCGCCGGGCTGGACATAACCTTCGATTCCCGCCAGCAGGCAAGCCACCTGGTTGGCGTAGTTGGCCACGTCGCTGGCGAAGTGCAGACGGCCATCATCCGTCAGACAGCACAGCAGCAGGCGCAGAAAGTCACCATTGACCAGGCGGCGGTCGCGGTGGCGTTTTTTGGGCCAGGGGTCGGGACAATTGATGTAAACAGCGCTGAGGCTGTTGGCCGGGCAATGCTGGTGCAACAGGTAACGGGCCTCGACACGCAGTACCCGCACATGGTTCAGGCCGGCCTTTTCCAGCCGGCGGCAGGTTTTCAGACAGCCCTTATTGTAGATATCGATGGCGATAAAATTGGTCATCGGATTGGCGGCGGCCAGTTCGGCCATGAAATCGCCGATACCGCAGCCGATTTCCAGCGCCAGTGGCCGGTCGGGCTGGGCGAACAGCTGACGCAGATCGCGGCAGCCGATGAGCTGCTCTGGTGGCACGAACAGCGGCGAATGGATGGGGAGAATACGCTGGGTGGTGGCGGTTGTGGTCATAACCTCACGGAAATCCTGGCAGGATAAAGGAGCTGCGGCGGCGGACACCGCTGGCTGAGAGGCAGCAGGGCTGAAAATCGGCCGGAACCTAGCACAGGCCGGCAGCGATTGCAACGCGCAGCCACGCCGGCTGGCCGCAAAAAACATTGAAATCAGGCTTGGGCGCCGCTAGGCTAGCACCGTTTCCCAGCTCCGCGTGGTCCCCGCCGCCTGAGCCGATATTTGGCAGTGCCTTGCGCTGTCGTTCCTCCATTCAGATCGGCCGCTGCCGGCTGCCCGCAACCCGCTCGCCAGAGCCGCACAAGGAGAATTCCGCCCATGTTGATTGTCATGAATCAGGATGCCACATCGCAACAGATTGATGCTGTGACGGCGGCCGTTGCCGCCCTGGGCCTGCGTGCCGAACCGATTCCCGGCAGCAGCCGTACCGCCATTGGTGTGCTGGGCAACCAGGGCTACGTCGATGATGCGACCATTCGCAACCTGCCTGGTGTGCGCGAAACCCTGCACGTCAGCAAGCCCTACAAGCTGGTGTCGCGCGATTTTCATCCAGCTTCGACCCAGGTGCGGGTCGGTCCGGTGATCATTGGTGATGGCCAGCCGCCGGTGATGATGGCCGGTCCCTGTTCCATCGAAAGCGAGGCCCAGATGCTGGCCAGTGCCCGCATCGTCAGGGATGCCGGCGCCACCATCCTGCGTGGTGGCGCGTTCAAGCCGCGCACCGGCCCGCATAGTTTCCAGGGTCTTGGCGTCGAGGGTTTGAAATTGCTGCGTCAGGCCGGCGATGCCGTGGGCCTGCCGGTGGTGACCGAGGTCATGCGCATCGGCCAGCTTGAGGATGTCTGCCGCTATGCCGATCTGTTGCAGATCGGTGCGCGCAACATGCAGAACTTCGACCTGCTCAAGGAGGTTGGCCGGTTGCGTGTGCCGGTGCTGCTCAAACGCGGCATGAGTGCCACCATCGAGGAGTTTCTTGCTGCCGCCGAGTACATTGTCGCCGAGGGCAACGATCAGCTGATTCTGTGCGAGCGCGGCATCCGCACCTTCGAAACCGCCACCCGCAACACCCTCGATCTGTCGGTGGTGCCGCTGGTGCGTCAACTCAGTCATCTGCCCATCATTGTTGATCCCAGTCATGCCACCGGCCGTCGGCCACTGGTGCCGGTGATGGCGCAGGCGGCGCTGGTGTGCGGCGCTCATGGCCTGATGGTGGAGGTGCATCACGATCCGGCCCATGCCCTGTGCGACGGTGCCCAGAGTCTTGACGGCCCGCAGTTCGCCCGCCTGATGGGCCAGCTGGCGCAGCTGACCGCGTTTCTGCGTGATCAGCGTGCGGCGGAGACCGGCGCGGCGTGCTGAATCTGCAGGAGCTGATGGCCCAACTCAATGCCTTTGTCTGGGGGCCGGTGATGCTGGCCCTGCTGGTTGGCACCGGTCTGTGGTTGAGTCTGCGGCTTAAGGGTATTCAGTTGCGTTGTCTGCCGCGGGCCTTGCGGCTGGTATTCGGCCGCCGGCCGGCCGCCGGCGCCGGTGACATCTCGCCGTTTCAGGCCCTGACCACCGCCCTGGCCGCCACCATTGGCACTGGCAACATCGCCGGGGTTGCCACGGCCATCTATTTGGGCGGGCCGGGCGCCATCTTCTGGATGTGGCTCTGTGCCCTGGTGGGCATGGCCACCAAGTACGCCGAGGCGGTGCTGGCGGTGCATTTCCGTGAACAGTTGCCCGATGGCACCATGCAGGGCGGCCCCATGCGCTATCTCAGCGTCGGTCTTGGTCTGCCCTGGTTGGGGCTGCTGTTTGCCCTGATGGGCAGTGTGGCCGCTTTCGGCATCGGCAGCATGGTCCAGTCCAACTCGGTCGCCGTGGCTTTGCAGGCCAGCTTTCAGGTGCCGCCGCTGCTGACCGGACTGGGGCTGGGGCTGGCCAGTGCCCTGGTGATCCTCGGCGGTATTCATCGCATCGGCCGGGTGACGGAAAAGCTGGTGCCGCTGATGGCGCTGTCGTACATGGTGGCGGCTCTGGTCATCCTGCTGAAAAACGCGGCGGCCATTCCTGCTGCCCTGGCCCTGATTTTCAGCCATGCCTTCGCGCCGGCGGCGGCCAGCGCTGGCTTCGCCGGTGCCACGGTGGCCATGGCCATCCGCTTTGGTGTCGCTCGCGGGGTGTTCTCCAACGAGGCCGGCCTGGGCAGCGCTCCCATCGCCCATGCTGCCGCCCGTACCGACAGCCCGGTGCGGCAGGGTTTGATCGCCATGACGGGTGTTTTTTTCGATACCCTGATCGTCTGCAGCCTGACGGCGCTGGTCATCCTGACCTCCGGTTTGTGGGACAGCGGCGAACGCTCCAGCGCCCTGACGGCGCTGGCGTTCGAGGCGGCTCTGCCGGGTGCCGGTGCCCTCATCGTCACCCTCGGGCTGGTGGTGTTTGCTTATTCGACCATGCTGGGCTGGGCCTATTATGGTGAGCAATGCATCGAATATGTTTTCGGCTTGCGCGCCCGGCTGCCGTACCGGCTGCTGTTTTGTCTGGTGATTGTCTGGGGGGCGCTGGAGAAGATTGGTCTGGTGTGGGACTTCTCCGACGCCATGAACGGCGCCATGGCCATTCCCAATCTGATCGGTCTGATTGGTCTGTCGGGGCTGGTGGCCCGTCTGACGCGCCAGGCCTTTGCCTCCGGTGAGCTTCGATGACCCCTGCGACGCCAGCGACTGACGGCTGGGTCGAGGTGGCGCTGCTGGCGCCCCTGCCGGCACTGACTTATGCTGTGCCGGCCGAACTGGCCGCCGCTGCCGTGGCGGGTCGACGGGTGCGGGTGCCACTGGGCCGGCGCACGGTGCTGGGCGTGGTGCTGGGGCCGCAGGCGCAGGCGCCGATCGGTTGTCGCATTCGGCCGCTGACGCAACTGCTCGATAATGGGCCGGTGCTGCCGCCGGAGCTGCTGGCTTTTTTGCGCCGGGCCGCCGCCTACTATGCCTGTCCGCTGGGGCTGGCACTGAAGACGGCCCTGCCGCAAGCACTCAGTGGGCTGCAGCCACCACCAACGCAGGAGGAAAACCATTATCGCTGCCTTGTGACCGACCCGCCACTGCGTGGCCGGCTGCAGCAGGAACTGGTGGCATTCATTGCCGAACGGGGCACGGTGAGTCTGACCGCCTTGCGCGGCCGCTTCGCTCAACCCCACGCGGCCCTGCGGCGGCTGGAACAGTTGGGGGTGCTGGTTTGCGAGCGTCAGTCTCGTCCCCATGATCCCTTTGCCTGTCAGCCCTGTCAGCCTGAAGCGGCGCCGGCGCTGACCGCGGCCCAGCAGCAGGCCCTGAAGGCGGTGACAGCGGCACTGCGGGCCGGTGGCTTCGCGCCTTTTTTGTTGCACGGCGTTACCGGCAGCGGCAAAACCGAGGTGTATCTGCAGGCCATTGCCGAGGTGTTGCGGCAGGGACGTCAGGCCCTGGTGCTGGTGCCGGAGATCGCCCTCACGCCGCAGCTGGTCGGCCGCTTTCGCGCCCGTCTCGAAGCTAAAGGGGCTCGTATCGGCGTGCTGCATTCGGCGCTGGCCGGCTCGGAGCGCTATGCGGTCTGGCAAGGGGCCGCTGCCGGAACGCTGGACATTGTCATCGGGGCCCGTTCGGCCCTGTTCGTGCCGCTGGCCCGCCCAGGCATACTGGTGGTGGACGAGGAGCAGGACGACAGCTACAAACAGGCCGAGGGGTTTCGCTACCATGCCCGCGATCTGGCGCTGCTGCGGGCCCAGATGGCGGCGGTGCCGGTGCTGCTGGGCAGTGCTACCCCGGCCCTGACCAGCTACCAACGCGCCCGCAGCGGCGCCTGGCATTATCTGGAACTGGCCGAGCGGGTCAATGCCCGGCCGCTGCCGACCATGGAAATCGTTGATCTCTCCGCTGTGCCACGCGCCGAGGGGCCGCTGTCGCCACCGTTGTGCACGGCTCTGGCGGAAACCCTGCAGCGGGGCGAACAAAGCCTGTTGCTGCTCAACCGGCGCGGTTTCGCCCCTTTTTTACTCTGTCAGGATTGTGGCCATTGTCCGCGTTGTCCCAATTGTGACATCAGCCTCACCTGGCACCGGGCCGAAGGCCGGTTGCGCTGCCACTACTGCGATTACCGTATCGTGCCGGCGGATTGCTGTCCCGTCTGCGGCGGTGCCACCTTCGAGCCGGCCGGTGTTGGCACCGAACAGCTCGAAGCGCTGCTGCGCGAACGGTTCCCGGCGGCCCGCATTGCCCGCATGGATCGCGACAGTACCCGCGCCAAGGGCGCCCAGCAGCTGCTGGTCGAGCAGATGAGCCGGCGCCAGGTTGATATCCTCGTCGGCACCCAGATGGTGGCCAAGGGCCACGATTTCGCTGCCGTTACCCTGGTGGGCATTATTGATGCCGATGCCGCCCTGAACATCCCGGATTTTCGCGCCGCCGAGCGCAGCTTCGCCCTGCTGGCCCAGGTAGCCGGCCGTGCCGGCCGCGCTGAATTGCCCGGCCGGGTGCTGGTGCAGACCCGCTGCAGCGATCATCCGGTGCTTGGCTGCGCCCTGACCCAGGATTACGCCGCCTTTTGTGCTCAGGAACTGCCCCAACGACAGCTGCTTGGTTATCCACCCTATGGCTACCTGGTGAACCTGGTGCTGTCGGCGCTTGACCGGGTGCTGGTGGAGCGCCACGCTGCTGCCCTGGCGGCCGCCTTGCGGCTGCCGGCCGGAGTCGAACTGCTGGGGCCGGCGCCCTGTCCCCTGTTCCGCCTGCGCAACCGCTACCGGTTGCAGATTCTGCTCAAAGCCACTGAGCGGCCGCCCTTGCGCCGTCTGCTGGCTCAGGTGCAGCAAGAGGTGGCGCAGTTGCCGGCGCGGGTGCGGCTGGCGATCGACGTCGATCCCTGCGACATGCTGTAACCTGTAACCGGCCGGTGGCAGATGGTTGCTGCTTTCTGGCTGATCGTGGCTGGAAACGGCCGCAATCGACCTTTCATCGGGTTCCGATGATTCCCCAGCTGGGGGCAGCGGCTGCTGATTGCTTGATAGCGGAGGAAAATCATGACGGTGAATCGATTTCGCCTGGGGATGGTTGTTCTGCCTGTGTTGTTGATGGGGCTGCTGAGTGGTTGCCAGAGTGCCTATTTCGCCACCATGGAGAAGTTCGGCGTGCACAAACGCGATATTCTCGTCGAGCGGGTGGAACAGGCGCGGGAAAGTCAGCAGCAGGCCAAGGAGCAATTCCAGTCGGCGCTGGAGGCCTTCAGTGCCTTGACCGGTTTCGATGGTGGCGAGCTGGAGCGCCGCTACAAGACGTTGCGGGATCAGCTGCAGGCCAGCGAGGAGCAGGCGGCCCAGGTGCGTGAGCGGATTGTCGCTGTCGAACAGGTTGCCGCGGCGCTGTTCGATGAATGGCAGGAGGAGCTGGATCAGTACAAGAGCGCCAGCCTGCGCCGTTCCAGCGAGCAGCAGTTGCGCGATACCCGTAATCGTTGCGATCAGCTGGTGCGCAGCATGCGGCGGGCCGAACAGCATATTGAGCCGGTGCTGGAACCCTTGCGTGACCAGGTGCTTTATCTCAAACACAATCTCAATGCCCGGGCCGTGGCGGCCCTGCGCAACGAACTGGAGGGCATTCAGACGGATGTCCGTCGGCTGGTTCGCGAACTGGAGCAGGCGGTGGACGAGGCGGACCGCTTCATCCGCCAGATGGAGCCGGCCGGCCAGGCTGCCAAATAATCCTGAACAGAAGGAGAACCACGGATGTTAGTGACCGTATCGGCGTTGTCACTGCTGCTGATGACAGGGAGCGGCCCCAGCGGACAGGAGATGCCCTTTGTCAAGCCGTCGCCAGCCCAACTGCGCCTTCAGCTGGGTGAATTGGCCTACCGGGTCACCCAGGAAGAGGCGACCGAGCCACCCTTCAGCCATCCCTATGCCGCCAGCACGGCCGAAGGCCTTTATGTCGATGTGGTTTCAGGTGAGCCGTTGTTCAGTTCCCGCGACAAATTCGATTCCGGTACTGGCTGGCCCAGTTTCTGTCGTCCCCTGTTTGCCGAGGCCGTGGTGGAGAAAGAGGATCACCGCCTGTTGCGCCCCCGCATCGAGGTGCGCAGCCGCCAGGCGGATTCCCATCTGGGCCATGTTTTTGCCGACGGCCCGCCGCCGACCCGTCGCCGCTACTGCATCAACGGCGTCGCCCTGCGGTTTGTGCCGCGCGAGCGGCTGGAGCAGGAAGGCTATGGTCGTTGGCGCGAACGGTTTACACCATGAGCTGGCGATTACAGACCCGGCCGTGCCGGTGTCGGTTTCGTCCGTCGGCCTGGGCTCAGGCGCTGCTGTTGACATTGATACTGGCGCTTTCGGCCTGCGCCCCCAAGCCTGCGCCCGTGCCTGAAGCACTGCCCCCAGTCAGTGCGGCGCGTCCCGCGCCGCCGGCCGCCGCTGAGCCCTACCGGCCGGTTCGCTTTGCCGATCTGCCCGGCTGGCAGCAGGACGATCAGCTCGGGGCGCTGCGGGCCTTCCGGCGCAGCTGCCGCTCGCTGCGCTGGCGTGACGGCTGGGCCGATCTGTGTCGCCGGGCGGCGGTGTTGCCGGAACAACCCGAAGCGATCCGGGCCTTTTTTGAGCAGGAGTTTACTCCCTGGCAGTTGCAGCAGGAGGACGGCCAGCCCGAAGGCGAGTTGACCGGCTACTATATTCCGGATGTCGAGGGTCGCCGTCAGCCGGATGAGGAGTTTCGCTACCCGCTCTATGCCCGACCCGATGATCTGCTGATCATCGATCTGACGGCGGTCTATCCCGAACTTAAGGGCTACCGCCTGCGGGGCCGGCTCGAAGGCAACCGGGTGCTGCCCTATTTCGCGCGGGCCGAGATTGAGACCGATCAGCCGCCGCTGCGGGGCAGCGAGCTGTTCTGGCTGAAGGATCCGGTGGCACTGTTTTTTCTGCAAATCCAGGGCTCGGGCCGGATACTGCTGCCCGGCGGTGAGCGGGTGCTGATACAGAACGCCGACCAGAACGGTCATCCCTTCCGCTCGATCGGCAAGCTGCTGCTCGACAGCGGCGAGATGCGCCGGCACCAGATGTCGCAGCAGAACCTGTCGCGCTGGGCGCGCGAAAACCCCGGCCGGGTACGGCAGCTGCTCAACGAAAACCCCAGCTATGTGTTTTTCCGGGTTGTCGAAAACAGCAGCGATGGCCCAACCGGTGCTCAGGGGGTGCCGCTGACCGCGCGCCGCAGCCTGGCTGTCGACCCGCGCTTTGTGCCGCTGGGCGCTCCGGTTTATCTGACGAGTCGCTGGCCGAAAAGTGGTGAGCCGCTGCAGCGTCTGATGATCGCCCAGGATGCCGGCGGCGCCATCAAGGGGCGCGTGCGGGCCGATTTTTTCTGGGGCATGGGCGATCAGGCCGGCTTTTACGCTGCCCGCACCAAGTTCCCCGCCCGGCTCTGGCTGCTGTGGCCGCAGGGGCGCGCGCCGGGCCGTTAATGTCCCTCTTGCCAATTTTCAGATTCGGGAGGATAGTAGCGCCGCGTTCCGGCCTGCGCCTGCCGGAGTGTTGCTGTTATCAACCCCTTGTCGGATCGAAGAGAGTCATGTCCCTGAATTCGTTCTGGATGGCCCGCACCCTGCGGACAGTCGCCCTGTTTTTCCTGACCCCGTTGCTGTCGGCCTGTTTGCCGGAATATCTGTTGGTTGAACAGCCGGACTGGCAGCAACTGCAGCAGCGGGTACAACAGCAGCAGCAACAGCTTGATCGGTTGCAGGACGAGCTGGGCCAGACCCAGCAGACCCTGCGGGCAGCGCACCTGGAGGTTAACGAAGGGCTGCGTGAACTCGATGAACGCCAGCGCGACCAGTTGCAGCGCCAGATGCAGTGGGAGGATCAGGTTCGCGCCCTGCGTATCGTGGCTGCCGAGCCCAAGGCCACGGCCAGCCGACCGGCGCCAGCGCCGCCGGCGCCTTTGCGGGTGGCACGCGATAAACAGGTGGTTGGCGCCATTGAGCATGTCTATCTGGCGCCGCCTGGTGTGGTGCTGCCGGCGCGCATCGATACCGGTGCCACCACCTCGTCCCTTGACGCGCGCAATCTGGAGATTTTCGAGCGTAACGGCGCGCCCTGGGTGCGTTTTATGCTGGTGAACCCGGAGAACAACAAGGAAACCCTGCTCGAAAGCCGGGTGGTCCGCTTTGTCCGCATTTTGCAGTCCAATACCGACGATTCCGAGCGCCGGCCGGTGGTGGAGCTGGGTGTGACCATCGGCAAGGTGAACCAGAACGCCGAATTTACCCTGTCGGATCGCAGCCATATGGATTTCCCGGTGCTGATTGGCCGCAATGTGCTGCTGGATATGATGCTGGTCGATGTCAGTGAGGAGAATATCGCCCCGCCTCATCAGCCGGCCAAACCCGCGATTGGCAAGGGCAGCAAATAATGAATTCGCGCCTGTTTTTCTATCCAATGGTGTTGCTGCTGATCGTCGCTGGCCTTCTGACGGCCTGGTTGCGCCACGAACGCATGGGCATTCCCTTTGTGCCGGGGGTGCAGACGCCCATCTGGCTGGTGGAGGCCCGGGTCGATTTTACCGCCAAGGGCGAGCCGGTCACCATCAGCCTGGATCTGCCCGATAATCCGCCGGGTTTTTCGCTGTCCGACGAGCAGACCGCTTCGCCGGGCTACGGTTTTGCCGTGCTTGAGCGCAGCAGCGACCGCCGTGGTGAATGGTCGATTCGCACGGCGCGTGGTCCGCAGGTGTTGTACTACAAGGTGCAGGCTGTGCCGCTGGCCACCGCTCCGGCTGCGGTCGGGGAGGAAGTGCCGGCGCCACCGGAGGCGGCGCTGTGGAGTGCCGCCGAGTCCCTGGCGGCGCAACAGTTGCTGGAAACAGCCTATCAGCAATCGAGTGATCCGGTGAGCATGACCCGGGCGCTGATCCAGCAACTGCTCGCGCCGGTGCCGGACCAGAACGCCACCCTGCTGCTGGGTCAGACCCTGCTGCCCCAGTTGTTGCAGAAACTGCTGCACACCGCCGGTATTCCCGCCCGCATCGCCATGGGGCTGCAACTGGAGGATGGCCGCCGCAACCAGCAGCTGACGCCGGTGCTGGAGATCTATCACCAGCAGCGCTGGCTGCCGTTCGATCTGCGCACCGGTGCCCAGGGTCTGCCGCAGGATTTTCTGCTCTGGCATCAGGGCAGCCGCTCCCTGCTTGATGTGCAGGGCGCCTATAACTCACGGGTGCGCTTTTCCATGCTGCGGCAGAGCCTCTCAGCGGTACAGCTGGCCCACACCACCACCGAGGAGTCGAAGCTGGCCTTCTTCGGCGTTCACAAGCTGCCGGTGGAGGAACAGAACATGCTCAAAACCCTGCTGGTGCTGCCGCTGGGAGTGCTGGTGATGGTGTTCATGCGGGTTCTGGTCGGGCTCAAAACCGCCGGTACCTTCATGCCGGTGCTCATCGCCCTGTCGTTCTACCAGACGGCCCTACTGCCGGGCCTGACCGGTTTTATCGCCATTGTCGCG
The DNA here is from genome assembly GCF_900101955.1 of Desulfuromonas thiophila. NCBI lineage: Bacteria > Pseudomonadati > Thermodesulfobacteriota > Desulfuromonadia > Desulfuromonadales > Desulfuromonadaceae > Desulfuromonas > Desulfuromonas thiophila. Next base: position 271,288 of record NZ_FNAQ01000003.1, read on the forward strand.
CTGGGCCTGCTGCTGCGCGGCTATCTGTCGGCCCTGAACCTGCTGCTGGTGGCGCGGATCTCCACCATTGTCATCATCGTCATCTTTATCGTGCTGTTTTTGAGTCTCACCGGTTACCAGTTGGGCTACAACACCGGCATGACGGTCACCTTCTTTCCCGTCATTATCGTGGCCTGGACCATCGAGCGCATGTCGATTCTGTGGGAGGATGAAGGCCCGCGTGAGGTGATCATTCAGGGCGGCGGCAGCTTGCTGGTGGCCGTTTTCGGCTATCTGCTGATGACCTGGCCGCTGATGGCGCACCTGAGCTTTCACTTTCCCGAGATCAACCTGATCATTGTGGCGCTGATTCTGTTGATGGGGCATTATACCGGCTATCGCCTGCTGGAACTGCGCCGTTTCCGTTCCATGCTGCCGAGGTCCTGACCGTGAGCTGGTTCATTTCGCCCGCGCGCCTGCGCGAACTCGGCATTCTGGGAATGAACTGTCGCAATATCGACTTCATCAGCCGTTACAACCCGCGTCAGCTCTATACCCTGGTGGATGACAAGCTCAAGACCAAGCAACTGGCCCGCCGCAATGGCATTCCGGTGCCGCCGTTGCGTTTTGTCGTGCGTGAGCAGTACCGCATCCGCCAGGTTGGTCGCTGGTTCGACAATCTCAACGGCTTTGCCGTCAAGCCGACCAAGGGTTCCGGCGGGCGCGGTATCCTGATCATCAAGGGGCGTGACGGCGAGGCCTTTGTCAAGTCTTCCGGCGTTCATTTGCAGCCGGAGGATCTCAAACGCCATCTGTCCAATATCCTCGCCGGTCTCTATTCGTTGGCCGGAACCCCGGACCAGGTGATGGTGGAGGAGCTGATCTCGTTCGATGCGCGCTTTGCCAACTATTCCTACGAGGGCGCGCCCGATATCCGCGTCATCGTGTTCCAGGGTTACCCGGTGATGGCCATGCTGCGTCTGGCGACACGGGCTTCCGATGGCAAGGCCAACCTGCACCAGGGTGCCGTCGGTGTGGGGCTTGATATCGCCACCGGTCGCTGCCTCAAGGCGGTGCAGTACAGCCGGCCGCTGAGCGTCCATCCCGATACCGGTTGCGCCTTCGACCAGATCGAACTGCCCGAATGGCCGGAGATTCTGCGGCTGGCGGCGCGCTGCAACGAGATGACTGGCCTGGGCTATCTGGGTACCGACTTCATTCTCGATGAAAAGCGCGGCCCGCTGTTGCTCGAACTCAACGCCCGGCCCGGTCTGGCGATCCAGGTGGCCAATGGCAGCGGTCTGCTGCCGCGGCTGCGCCGCATCGAGCAGCTGCGCAAACGTCATGTCCGGGTCGAGGACCGGGTGCGGTTCGCCATGGAGGCCTTTGGCCAGCCGCAGCTGACACCCTGAAGCGGAGGACACCCCGCCGTTGCCGCTTTGCCGCGACCACAAAAAAAGCGCTCCCGCATTGAGGAGCGCTTTTTTTGTGGCTTGCTTGGGGGGACTTACAGATCGGCGATCTTGAGCACGATTTTGCCGAAATGCTTGTCTTCCTCCATCATGCGGTGGGCCTCAACCACCTGGTCAAGGCCGAACACCTGCTCGATGATGGGCACGATGCGGCGCTCGGCGAAATGGGGCAGGGCGCGACGGGTGAACTCGGCGGCGATTTCGCCTTTTTCCGCCACCGGCCGCGAGCGCAGCACGCTGCCGATGATCTGCTGGCGCTTGACCATCATCAGGGCCAGATTGAGCTCGGCCTTGATGCCGCTGGTGACGCCGATGATGACCAGCCGGCCCTTGTAGGCCAGCGAATTCATGTTCGGGGCCAAGTACTTGGCCCCGACATGATCGAGGATGACATCGACACCTTTTTTGTTGGTGAATTCCTTGACCAGATCGGAGAAGTCCGGTGTCTGGGTGTAGTCGATGACCAGATCGGCACCCAGCTGCTTGACCCGCTCAAGCTTGGCCGGACTGGCGGTGACAATCAGTTTGGTACTGGGGGTGAGAGCCTTGGCCAGCTGTATGGCCGCCGTATTGACGCCGCCGCCACCGCCGTGCAGGATCGCGGTCTGGCCGTCCTGCAGCTCACCAATCATGAAGACGTTGAGGAAGGCGGTGATGTAGCTTTCGCAGACGCAGGCGGCTTCCTCGAAGCTCATGGTCGCCGGAATCGGAATCAGGTGGCTGGCGTAGGCCACGGCGTATTCGGCATAGCCGCCACCGCCCACCAGGGTCATGACCCGGTCGCCGATGCGCCAGCCGCTGACCTCGCTGCCGACGGCTTCGATGACGCCGGCCACTTCCAGGCCGAGAATCTCCGAGTCGCCGGGCGGGGGCGGGTACTTGCCGGCCCGTTGCACCAGATCGGGGCGGTTGATGCTGGTGGCGGCCACCCGGATGAGCACCTCGTTGGCCTTGGGCGCGGGTTTTTCCGCCTCACCGACCTTGAGAACCTCCAGTCCGCCGAATCCGTCGAGCAGTACGGCTTTCATCATACATCTCCTTCTGAATTAAAATTGTCGAGAACCCTTTTGCCAAAATAAATAAAACGCCGTATCGATTATAGGGATTTGCCGCGCCGGCGCAACCGCTTTCGCGCGGCACGGGCCGGTCATCAGCCCTCGGGGTTGAAGCGGTAGCCGCGGCCGCGCACGGTGAGGAAGTGGCGTGGCCGGGCCGGTTTTTTTTCGAAATACTTGCGCAGCCGGACAATGAAGTTGTCGAGGGTACGGGTTTCGGTGTCCGGCGCCATGCCCCAGACCGACTTCAGCAGGAAGGCGCGGCTTAAGATCTCGCCCTCGTGGCTGATGAACAGCTTGAGCATGCGCAGTTCCAGGTCGGTGAGCTGGAACGGCTGCCCCGCGCGACAGGCTTCACCGCTGATCAGATTGACCTCCGCGTCGCCGAAACGATAGCGGCTGAGTTCATTGTACTGTGGCCGGTACCAGGCACTGCGCCGCAACATGCCGGCGATGCGCAGCAGCAGTTCGGTCAGGCTGAAGGGCTTGGCCAGATAATCGTCGGCGCCGGCGGCCAGGCCGGCGATGCGTTGCGCTTCCTCGCCCAGGGCGGTAAGCAGCAGGATCGGCAGCTGTGGTTCGATGCGGCGGATGCGCTGGCAGACCTGCAGACCGTCGAGCTCGCCGGCCAGCATGCGGTCGAGAATGACCAGATCGAAGGTTTCGTGGCTGAGCCGTTGCAGGGCTTCCTCGCCACTGTCCACCTGTTGTACCTGATAGCCTTCCTGGCGCAGATTGAAACAGAGGGCGGCGGCAATGTGCTGTTCATCCTCCACCAGCAGCAGATGGGCGGCGCTCATTTGCTGTTCTCAGCCAGGGGCAGGCGGATGGTGAGGGTGCAGCCGCGGTTTTCGCCCGCGCTGTACAGGCTGACCCGGCCCTTGTGGCGCTTGATCAAGGCCTTGACGATGAACAGTCCCAGGCCGAAGCCCTTGATGCGAGGGTTTTGCTGGCCGTGGCGATAGAACATGCGAAAGACGCGCTGCTGTTCGCTGGCCGGCAGACCGCGGCCTTCGTCGCGGATCACCAGCAGGCACAGGCGGCCGCGTCGTTCCAGCCGCACCTGGATGCGGGCCGGTGTGGGTGAATAGAGCACGGCATTCTCCAGCACATTGCGCAGCACCATGGCGAAGGTTTCGGGTTCCAGCACCACGCAGATGCCATCGGCGATCTGGCTGCTCAGTTGCACGGCGTCGCCCTGCTGCTGTTGCCATTCGGCCAGGTAGCTGCGCAGATAGGCCGACAGGTCACAGGGCCGCAGGGCCAGGCGCCAGCGGCTCTGTTCCAGCCGGTTGGCGGTCAGCAACTTGGTGATCAGGCTGCTGAGGCGGGCGGTATCGGCCAGCATGGCCTGGATAAAGGGATCAAGGTCGGCCCCGGCGGGTCGATGGCGCTGCAGGGTTTCCAGTTGCAGCTGCAGCGAGGCTACCGGTGTTCTGAGTTCGTGGGTGACCTGCGAGATGAACGATTTCTGCTCCCGGTTCAATGCCAGCTGACGGCGCCAGTAGAGAAAGATGACGTAGACCCCGACCAGAATGACAATCAGCAGCAGCAGGCCTTCAAGCAGGATCAGCCAGTTGATGCCCGGTTCGAGCAGGTCCGGGCTGTACTTTTCGGCCAGGCTGCGCAGTTGCTGGTGGCTGCCGAGAAACCAGTAGATCCAGAAGCCGACCACCGCCAGCCAGGCGCACTGGATGGCGATGAAGGCCAGCAGGGGATTGAGACTGGGGCGTTGCCATTTCATGGCCGGCTTCCTTAGGGGATCGAAGGGCTTTTACAGAACTATTACACGGACACAGGGGGCCTCTTTGCTATCATCGGGGGTGTTTCCCGGAAACAGTTCCGGCGCTGCGGGCGCAGGGCCTGTCGCTCCGGTCGCAGCAAAGGAGGTCCGCTCATGATGCCATTGAAAATCGGAAAACACCAGATTCCCTATCCTCTGATCCAGGGCGGCATGGGCGTGCGGGTATCGGCTGCCGGCCTGGCCGGCGCGGTGGCCCGTTGCGGTGGCGTCGGCCTGATCGCCACGGCCGGCCTGGCCCTTAACAGCCCGCATTATACCGGCCGCAACTTCTTTGCGGCCGATCTGCTGGCGCTGAAGGAGGAGCTGCGCAAGGCTTACGAAATTGCGCCGGACGGTATCATCGGCACCAACTGCATGGTGGCGGTGAGCAATTACGATGATATCGTGCGTGCTAGTTGTGAAGCTGGTGCCAAGATCATTGTTTCCGGTGCCGGGCTGCCGCTGAATCTGCCGGCGTTGACGGCGGATTATCCCGAGGTGGCGCTGGTACCTATTGTTTCCTCGGTCAAGGCGGCCGAACTCATCGCCCGTAAATGGCACAAGGCCTACCAGCGTCTGCCCGACGCGGTGGTGGTGGAGGATCCCGACACCGCCGGTGGTCATCTGGGTGAGAAGCTGGAGAATATCGGCAACGGCAGTTACGACCAGTATGCCACCGTGCGCGGGGTGAAGGCCTATTTTCGCGAGGAATGGCAGGCCGACATGCCGGTGATCGCCGCCGGTGGTATCTGGGACCGCGCCGATGTCGAATACGCCCTGGCGCAGGGCGCCGACGGTGTGCAGATGGCCAGCCGTTTTGTCTGCACCGAGGAATGCGATGCCGCGCCGGAGTTCAAGCAGGCCTATCTTGACTGCCGCAAGGAGGATATCGGCCTGATCATGAGCCCGGCCGGGCTGCCGGGACGGGCGATCTGCGGCAATATCGAAGCCATCCGGGCCCACGATATCGAGGGCCAGGTGCGTTGTCCGTCGGGCTGCCTGAAGAAATGCGCCTACAAAAGCGGTCAGGAGCGCTTCTGCATCGTTCATGCCCTCGACCGCGCCCAGCGGGGCGATCGCGCCAGCGGCCTGATCTTCTGCGGCAGCAATGCCTGGAAGGCCGACCGCATCGAAACCGTGGCCGAGATTTTTGAGGAACTGTTCGGCGCTGTGGCAATGCCCCAGGCCTGTGCCGGCTAGTGCCGTTATTTGCCACCCTTCTGTTGTTCCTGCCGGGCCGGAGTCCTTTCCGACCCGGCTTTTTGTTTGCCGAATCTGTGTTATAACAGGGCACTGAGAAGGCCTTGAACGGCCTGGCCTCAGCCTTGTGTTGTTGCCCGAACCGGTGCCTGCCCGCGCCCCAGGAGGAGTCTATGTCCCGCTATTTCTTTTCCCTTTCCGGTCTGGCTGCTGCCGCCCTGGGCTGTGTTCTGGTGGCACCGCTGGCCTGGCCTGCGCCGGCCTCGGCCCGTGCGCCCGAGCATCGTCATTCTGAGCGGCACGGTTTCTCCGGGCCGGCGCGGCCGGATTTCGGTCGCGAGGTACGGCGCCCGCCGCAGGGGGCCCGGCGGCTGCACAGCCCGCGCCATGGTGTGCATTATGTGCATCGCGGCACCTTTTATCGTCCTTTGCACCATGGCTACCGGGTGGTGCGGCCGCCGGTCGGACTGGTGGTCAACTGGCTGCCGACCGGCTACGTGATGCTCAATGTCGCCGGCCTCAGTTATGCCTATTACGATGGCATCTACTATCAGCCGATGGCCAGTGGCTACCGGGTGGTGGAGGCGCCGATGACCACCCTGGTGACGCCGACTCCGCCACCGCCGCCGCCCCAGCGTCTGCCGTTGCCGTCCCAGGCTCTCGGCCAGGTGCGGGTTCAGGTCGAGATGCTCAATGTGCGCAGCGGGCCCAGCCGGCTGCAGCCGGTCGTGGGCCATGTGACGGCCGGCACCTCCCTGGTGGTGCTGGGCAGCGCGCCCGACTGGTACTATGTGCAGTTGCCCGATGGCACTTATGGCTGGGTCTGGGCGCAATTTGTTGTCGGGGAATTGCGACAGCCATGATGCCGGCCGATTTGGGCAACCTGACCCTCATCGGCATGCCCGGCGCTGGCAAGAGCACCCTGGGCGTGGTGCTGGCCAAACGGCTGTCGTTGGGATTTGTTGATACCGATGTGCTGATCCAGGTCAACCGCGGCAAGGCCCTGCAGCAGATTCTCGATGAGGCCGGCTATCTCGAACTGCGCCGCATCGAGGAAGAGGAAATCCTGCGGCTGCAGGTCGAGCGTCATGTCATCGCCACCGGCGGCAGCGCCGTCTACAGTGCGGCGGCCATGGCTCATCTGCAGCGCCTGTCGACCATCGTTTTTCTCGATGTTGCCTTTGACGAGATCTGCCGCCGCATTCACAACTTCGACAGTCGTGGCATTGCCTGTGCGCCGGGACAGAGCTTTGCCGACCTGTATCAGGAACGGCTGCTGCTCTATCGCCGTTACGCCGAGATCACCATCGATGCCAATCGGGGCGGCCAGGAAGAACTGGCCGAGCGCATCGCCGATCAGCTGCTTGCCTGAGGGCGGGACGAGCTGTCGCCGCCGCTGAAAAAGAACGGGCCGCCCCGGGATTGAGGCGGCCCGTTCTTGTTCGGGCGGACCAGAAAGGCAAGCCGTCTGCCGCGCTCATCTGCCACCGGAGCGCCAGGGCAAAAGGATGACAGGCCGAGAAGGAATCGCTGGCCGTGACCGACGGCTATTCGCCGCGTTGCTGGCGGATCTGCTGTAAAATGGCGCGGCCGCCCTGTTCCAGGGTCAGCTCGGCGATCCGGCTGCCCAGCTGGGCGGCCTGGGGGCAGGAGCCGCTGAGGCTGTTTTTGATGATCTGCTGGCCATCAAGGCTGATCATGCCGCCGGTCACGTTCAGACAGTCGTCACCGACGCGCTGGGCCAGGCAAAAGGCCGGAATGCTGCAGCCGCCATGAAGGGTTTTGAGAAAGGCGCGCTCGGCCAGCAGACAGGCTTCGGTGGGGGCGTGGTTCACCGCTTGGCGGATGATGCGGCGCCGCTCCGGGCTCAGACTGGTGGCCGCCTCAATGGCGACGCTGCCCTGGCCCACCGGCGGGATGAAACGGTCGAGCGGCAGATGCTCGACGATCAGTTCATCATAGTGCATGCGGTGAACGCCGGCGAAGGCCAGCAGGATGGCGTCACACTGGCCGGCATCCATCTTGGCGATGCGGGTCTGCAGGTTGCCGCGCATCTCGATTACCTGCAGGTGGGGATAATAGGCCTGCAGCAGGGCGCGCCGCCGCACCGAGGACGAGCCGATCACCCTTGGCCGGCTGCTGTCGGCCAGTCGCACCGTGCGGTCACGGCTGACGACCACGTCGTGCATCTGCTCGCGTTCAGTGAAGGCGATGATCTCAAAGCCCGCCGGCAGTTCCGACTGCATGTCCTTGGCGCTGTGAACGGCGATGTCGATGGCACCGGAACGCAGCTGATCCTCCAGCTCCTCGGTGAAGACGCCCTTGCTGCCGATTTTGGCGATGGACACGTCGAGAATCTGGTCACCGCGGGTGTCGATTTCAACGATTTCGGTTTCCAGACCCGCCTGGTGCAGCAGGTCTTCAACATGATGCGCCTGCCACAGCGCCAGCTTGCTGCGGCGGGTGCCGATTCGTACGGGGTTCGCCATGGAATCACTCCTGTCGGACGGTTGGGGCATAAAGGCCAGGCCACAAAATGAAAACCGGCGGGAGCACAGACCTGCCGGCGCGGTGCTGGCCAGATGCCCGTACTGACGCAGCCGGCGCATTTTTTCAGCTTCCGCCCCCCCTGTCAAGCAGGAGGCGGCTGCCAGGAAAAGCTGTCGGCCGCCGCCTTCGTTCTGGCCTGGTGGGCGTGGCTGTGCTAGTTATTAACTCTTTTTTCAAATACTCAGGAGGTCGATCGGCAGTGGGTGGCGGACGGTGGTGGAATCCTGCGGTTGCTGGCGCCCTGCTGGCCGCTGCCGTGCTGGCGGGTTGTGCGTCGCCGCCGGCGCAGTTGCAGCAGGCCGACCAAGTGGCCCATGCCCTGGTGCGGCAACAGCAGCAGGCCCTGGGGCAGGTGGCCGACTTCCAGCTCAGTCCGGTACGCCGTGCCTTGCGCCAGCGGCTGCTGCAGCAGCAGGGCTGGCCGGTCGCCGCCGCGCCGGCGGTTGACCCTGATACCGCGGCCCCGGCCGAAGCCGCCGATGGACCGTTGCTGCTGAGTCTGCCGCTGGCCCTTGAAATTGCCGCCGGCTACAGCCGTGACTACCAGTTGCAGAAGGAGCAGCTGTTCCAGACGGCCCTGGCCCTGGATCTGGAGCAGGAACGGTTTCGCACCAGCTGGCGCGGTCTGCTCGGCAGCCTCTGGGCGCAGGACCGGAGCCAGAGACCGATCCTCCAAGGGCTGCAGCACAGCGGCGATCTGGCGCTGACCCGCCAGCTGCGGCAGGGCGCCAGTCTGGCCGCGGGGCTGGCCCTCGATCTGGTGCAGCTGCTCAGCGGCGACCGGCTGGTGTCGCGCGGACTGGTCGCCGATGCCAGCATCAGCGTGCCCCTGCTGCGTGGCGCCGGGCAGGCGGTGGTGACCGAACCTCTGCAGCAGGCCGAGCGCGATCTGCTCTATGGCCTGTGGTCCTTCGACCGTTACCGCCGCAGTTTTGCCGTGGCCGTGGCCAGCAGCTATCTGCAGGTGCTGGAACGCAACAACCAGGTGCGCACCGCTCACGACAACTATCAGCGCCTGATCGACAGTCGCCGCCGGGCCCGCCGCCTGGCCGATGCCGGCCGGCTGCCCGAGGTGCAGGTCGACCAGGCGCTGCAGGATGAACTGCGGGCGCGCAGTCGCTGGGTGCAGGCGCGGCAGAACAGCCTCGATGCCCTCGACCGCTTCAAGCTGCAGCTGGGCCTGCCGACGGATGCCCAACTGGCCCTTGATGACGCCGAACTGGCTCGTCTGCAGCAGTCCCTTGCCGCCGCGCTGACGGATCGCGCTGATGACGGGACGGCGGAAAAAGCCTTGCTGCGGCTGGCGTTGCGCCAGCGCCGTGATCTGTTGGTGGCGCGTGGCGAGGTGGAGGATGCCCGGCGCGCCATTGGCGTGGCCGAGGATGCCCTGCGCGCCGAACTGACCCTGCTGGGCCAGGCGCAGGCCGGTGAGAGCCGCTCCCTGGGTCAGGCCAGCCAGGACGACGCCCGTCTGCGGCCGGCGCGGGGCCAGTATTCGGCGCTGCTGCAACTCGATCTGGCACTGGAGCGCACGGCCGAGCGCAATGCCCTGCGCAACCGCTGGATTGATCTGCAGCAGGCCGTGCGCGCGGTCGAGGCTCTGGAGGACAATGTCAAGTACGAGGTTCGCAGTGCCTGGCGCCGACTGCATGAGGCCCGTGAAACCATCGCCATCGAACAGCAGGCGGTGCTGGTGGCCCGGCGGCGGGTGACCAGTACCAGCCTGTTTCTGCGGGCGGGCCGCATCCAGATGCGCGATGCCCTCGAAGCCGAGGACGCGCTGGTGGCGGCCAACAACGCGCTGGTGGCGGCCCAGGTGCAGTACGCCATTGCCCGTATGCAGTTGCAGCGCGACCTGGATGTTCTTGAACCTGACGTGGCGGGCCAGTGGCTGTTGACCGACTGGCATCCGCCTCAGGAGCAACCGTGAAAAGCGAGCGATTTCTCGACAAGCGCCTGGCCGGGCCAGGGCTTCTTCTGTTGCTGGCGGGCCTGGCGCTGCTGGCCCTGCTGCTGTGGCCCGCCAGTGGCCGGTCTCCTGTTGATCCGGTGGTGGTGCGGGTCAAACGCGCACCGCTGACCATCAACGTGCTGGCTTCCGGCACCATCAAGGCGCGCGATCAGGTGGTCATCAGCAACAGTCTCGAAGGTCGCACCACCATTTTGTCCCTGGTGGCGGAGGGCACCCAGGTGCGGGCCGGCGAGTTGCTGATCGAACTCGATGCCAGCAGTCTGCAGGATCGCCGCATCGACCAGCAAATTGTGGTGCAGAACGCCGAGGCGGCTTTCGTGCAGGCGCGAGAAAATCTCGAAGTGGTGAAAAATCAGGCGCGCAGCGATGTCGAACAGGCCCGTCTGGCGCGTCGCTTTGCCCGCGACGATCTGGCTAAATACCAGCAGGGCGAGTATCCGGCCCAGCAGCAGGAGGCCCTTGCCCGGATTGCCCTGGCTGAAGAGGAACTGCGCCGGGCCGAGGAAAAACGGTCCTGGTCGCAGGTGCTGTTCGACGAGCGCTTTCTGTCACAGACCGAGTTGCAGGCCGATGAGTTGGCGGCCCAGAAGGCGCGCATCGATCTGGAACTCAGCCGTGGCCGACTGACCCTGCTGCGTGATTTTGATCATCCGCGCCGGTTGCTGGAGCTCAAGGCCGAGGTGGACAAGACCGCCATGGCGCTGGAGCGCACCGAGCGCAAGGCGGCCGCCGATGTGGTGCAGGCCGAGGCCGAGCTGCTGGCGCGCACCACCACCCTGGAGCGCGAGCGCGGCAAACTCGACAAGATCAGTCAGGAGATTGCCAAGACGCGCGTGCTGGCGCCGCAGGATGGCATGGTGATCTACGCCACCTCCACCCAGGCCAGCTGGCGCGGGGCGGTGGAGCCGCTGGCTGCCGGACAGGAGGTGCGCGAGCGGCAGGAGCTGATCTATCTGCCGGCTTCCGGCGCGCGGCTGGTCGAAACCAAGATTCATGAATCGGACCTGCAACAGGTGCAGGTTGGCCAGCGGGCGCTGGTGCGGCTTGATGCCCTGCCGGGCCAGATCTTCGCCGGGCGGGTGGAGAGCATTGCCGTGCTGCCGGATGCCACCAGTGCCTGGCTCAATCCCGATCTGAAGCTGTACAACACCGAAATTCTGCTCGAAGCCGAATCCCATGCCCTGCGCAGCGGCATGAACTGTCAGGTGGAAATCCTCATCGACCAGATCGACAAGGCCCTGGTGCTGCCGTTGCAGGCGGTGCTGGTGCAGGAAGGGCAGGCGCTGGCCTACCAGCCGGGAACGCCGCCCCGGCCGGTGCCGGTGCGACTGGGGCGGCACAATGCCTACCAGGTGGAGATTGTCGACGGGCTTGAGGCCGGCGCGGCGGTGCTGCTCAACCCGCCGCTGCAAGCGGGCGGAGCCCTTTGATGACGGCGCTGCTGCAGCTGCGCCACGCCTGCCGCAGCTACCGTACCCATGCCGGCGCGGTGGCGGCTCTGGTGGATATCGACCTGACCATCGCCGCAGGCCAGAGCTGGGCGGTCATGGGGGCCAGCGGCTCGGGCAAGAGTACCCTGCTGAACATCCTCGGCGCCCTTGACCGTCTTGACAGCGGCAGCTACGAACTCGATGGCGTACCGCTGACCCGCCTGGACGACGACGCCCTCAGCGATCTGCGCCTGCGCCGTTTCGGTTTTATCTTCCAGAGTTTTCATCTGATTGCCCAGCTCGATGTGCTGGAGAACATCGCCCTGCCGCTGTTCTATCGCCAGACAGCGCCGGATCTCGCCCGCCAGCGGGCCCACCAGCTGGCCGACCAGGTGGGGCTGGCTGACCGTCTGCACCATCGGCCGGCACAGCTCTCCGGCGGCCAGCAGCAGCGGGTTGCCATTGCCCGCGCCCTGGCCAACGATCCGGCGGTGATTCTGGCCGACGAGCCGACCGGCAATCTCGACAGCGCGACCGGTGAACAGATCATGGACCTGCTGCTGGCGCTACCGCCGCAGGGCAAGGCCCTGATCATGGTGACCCACAATGACGCTCTGGCGCGGCACTGCAGCCACCGCCTGTGGCTGAAGGACGGGCGTGTCGCCCGGCTGGAATCATGAGGCCGTGGTTCGCCGTTTCCCTGATCGCCTTTGGCCGCGATCTGCGGCTGGGGCTGGCTCAGCTGCGGCTACATGGCCTGCGCTCGCTGCTGACCATGCTGGGCATGGTGTTCGGCGTGGCCAGCGTGGTGGCCATGCTGGCGGTGGGGCAGGGCGCCGCCCACGAGGCTCTGGAGCAGATCCGCCAGTTCGGCAGCGAGGTGCTGGTGGCTGAATCGGTCAAGGAGGTGGCGCAGGAGAAGAAGCGCCAGAGCGCCTCTTTTCTCAGTGTTTATGGCCTGACCTACGCCGATGCCGACCGGTTGCGTCACAACCTGCCGCATTTGCTGCGGCTGGTGCCGGTCAAGCAACAGCGCGAACAGGCCCAGAAGGATGGCCGGCTGCTGGAGGTGCGCCTGGTTGGCACCACGCCCGACTGGTTCGATCTGGTGCCGCGGCCGCTGCTGGCCGGCCGCACCCTGCGGCCACTGGATGAACAGTACCGCAAGCCGGTGGCGGTGGTGACCGAAGAGGTGGCGCGGCAGCTGCTGCCACTGCAGGTGCCGGTCGGCCAGCGCCTGCGGATCGGCAGCAATTATTACGAGGTGGTTGGTGTGCTGCGCAGCAGTGCCGCCGGCCAGGGGGGGGCGCGGGCGCCGGATCAGCCGCGCGATGTCTATATCCCGCTGGCCAGCTTCCGCCAGAACCTGGGTGATGTCTATCTGCGGCGGGTGGCCGGCACCAGCGTGCGCGAACGGGTCGAACTGCATCAGTTGCTGCTGCAGATGGACAGTGAACAGGTGGTGGAGGCCACGGCGGCGGCGCTTGACGGCCTGTTTCAGCGGTTTCACCGCCGGCAGGACGTGGTGCTGCATGTGCCCTTGACCCTGTTGCGCCAGGCCGAACAGACCCAGCGGACCTTCAATCTGGTGCTGGGCGCCATCGCCGGTATCAGTCTGCTGGTGGGAGGAATCGGAATCATGAACATTATGTTGGCCTCGGTAACCGAGCGCACCCGTGAAATCGGCATCCGCCGCGCCATCGGTGCCCGCCGCCGCCAGATCGCGCGGCAGTTTCTTGCTGAAACCTTGGTTCTTTCCGGCTGTGGCGGTTTGCTGGGACTGTTGCTGGGGCTGCTGTTGCCCTGGCTGATCAGCCGTCTGACCGGGTTGACCACGCTGGTGACACCGGCCAGCCTGTTGCTGGCGCTGGCCATCAGCATGGCGGTGGGGCTGGTGTTCGGCCTTTACCCGGCGCTGCGGGCGGCGCGTCTTGATCCCATTGTGGCGCTGCGCCATGAATAGGCCGCCGCCGACGGCCGCTGCGGCGCGCCAGGCCTTTCTGCCGGTGTGCCGCGCCGATATGGCGGCGCGTGGCTGGGACCAGCTCGATGTTCTGCTGGTGTCGGGTGATGCCTATGTCGATCACCCGGCCTTCGGCGTGCCGCTGCTCGGCCGGCTGCTCGAAGCGCGGGGTTACCGGGTCGGCATCCTGGCCCAGCCCGACTGGCGCGATCCGGCCGCGTTTACGGTCATGGGGCGGCCGCGCCTCTGTGTTGCCCTGTCGGCCGGGGCGATGGATTCGCTGGTCAACCATTACACTGCCGCCGGCAAGAAACGGCGGGACGACGCCTACACACCGGGTGGCCGGGCCGGCGCCCGGCCCAATCGGGCGTTGATTGCCTACACGGCGGCGGCGCGGGCCGCCTTCCGCCAATTGCCGGTGCTGATTGGTGGTATCGAGGCCAGCCTGCGGCGGCTGGCCCATTACGATTACTGGAGCGACAGCGTGCGGCGCTCGCTGCTGATCGACAGCAAGGCCGATCTGCTGCTCTACGGCATGGCGGAAAACGCCCTGCTGGCGGTGGTGGAGGGCCTGGCGGCCGGCGCCACACTGACCGAGCTGCGTCAGTTGCCCGGCTGTGCCTGGGTCAGCAGCGCGCCGCTGGCGGGTGTCCAGCTGCCGTCCTACGAGCAGGTGGCCAGCGACCGGGAGGCCTATGGCCGGGCCTTCGCCCTGGCCAGTCGCAATGCCGCGGCGCTTCTGGTGCAGCCACACGGCGACCGCTTTGTGGTGGTCAATCCGCCGGCGCCGCCTCTGACGCCGGCGCAGCTCGATGCCCTCTATGCCCTGCCGTTCTGCCGGCGGCCCCATCCCGGTTATACCGAGCCGATCCCGGCCTTTGAGCAGATCCGCTGGTCCATCACCAGCCATCGCGGCTGTCAGGGCGGCTGCGCCTTCTGCGCCATCGCCTGTCATCAGGGCCGCCGGGTGCTGTCGCGCTCGTCGGCTTCCATTCTGGCCGAGGCCGATCAGCTGCGGCGCGATCCGGCGTTTCGTGGCACCCTCAGTGATGTCGGTGGCCCGACGGCCAACATGTACGGTACGACCCTGCGCGATGCCCGTCGCTGCGAGCGCTGCCAGCGTGACAGCTGCCTGCATCCGCAGCTGTGCGACAACCTGATCTGCGATGACGGCCCGGCGGTGGCGCTGTTGCGTCAATTGCGCCGCCTTGAAGGTGTGCGCCATGTTTTCATTGCTTCCGGTGTGCGTTTCGATCTGCTCGAACGGCAGAGCGGCTACCGCCAGGAGCTGTTCGAGCACCATATCGGCGGCCTGCTCAAGGTGGCGCCGGAAGCCCTCAGTGACCGGGTGCTGCAGGTCATGCGCAAGCCGCCCCTGCGCCAGTTCGAGGCCTTTGTCGCCGCCTTTCGCCAGCATCAGCGCGCCAGCGGCCGGCGCGTTGGCCTGGTGCCCTATCTGATGGCCGGCCATCCCGGCTGCACCCTCGACGATATGATCGATACGGCGCTGGTTCTCAAGCGGTTGGGCCTGCGGGTGGAGCAGGTGCAGGAATTCACCCCGACACCCGGCACCCTGGCTACCTGTATCTACCATACCGGCCGTGATCCGCTGACCGGCGCGGCGGTCTTTGTCGAGCGCTCGGCACGCCGGCGGCGGCTGCACAAGGCCGTGCTGCTTTACCATCGGCCGGAGGAACAGGCCGCTATTCGCGAGGCATTGTGCCTGTGTGGTCGGCAGGCCGATGGTGCCCGCCTGCTGGGCAGCGCCGCGCCGGCGGGCGGTTGCAGGGACGCTGCGCCTGCCGCCGCTGCCAGCGACCGCGCTGGCCGGGCGGGGACGCCGGCTGGTCGTGGTCGGCGGCGCACTCCCCGGCGTTGAGGTCAAGGTTGCCGCCGAGCGGCGCTATCGCGGTTGCCGATGGGCATTTGTGCTGTTAAAGTGCCCTTCTATGGAACCACCGGGCAGGATTGTGCCGGTTGCCCGCCGGGAGGTTCTGCTTCCCTTCCTTGTGCTTGCCGCTGGATGTGTCCATGGCCGCGATCCCTTTGTTCTGCATCGAGAGCACAGCCAGCCGGCGGCGCCTGCCGTTGTTCTGGTGGGGGTTGCTGCTTGTGGGATTGCTGGTTCGGCTGCTGTCGTTGCCGGCGGTCGCCCATGCTCAACCGTCTTCGCCCGATCCGCTGGGGCTGACAGCGGCCGAGCGCGGCTTTCTGCAGCAAAACCGCCTGTTCGAGGTGCATGTCGAACCGGATTACATGCCCTTTGCCTATGTTGAGAATGGCCAGGCCAAGGGGTTTGTTGTCGATCTGGCCGATCTGCTGGCCGAACGTCTGGGTATCCGGTTCGTCTATCGCACCGATCACACCTGGGATCAGGCCCTTGAGGCCCTGCGCAATCGGCGTATCGATCTGGTGCTGGCTATGGTCGATACGCCCGAGCGGCGCGACTATGCCCGTTTCACCACAGCGGTGCTGAACACCTATGTCGGACTGGCCACCCGCCGGGACGACCGGCGACCGAAACAGCTGGAGGATTTTGCCGGCCGGCGTTTGGCGGTGGTGGCCGGTTACTGGCATGAGGCGGTGCTGCGCACGCATTATCCCCGCATCGAACTGGTGCGCTATCCCGATCATCTGCGGGGTCTCGAAGCCCTGGCCGCCGGCACGGTGGACGGGCTGCTGTCGACCGACCCGGTACTGACCTTTCATATTCGCCGCCATTACCTGCTCAATCTGGAAAGCCGGCCGCTGGTCGGTGACTGGTTCAAAACAACGCGTGAGGGCATTGGCGTGCGGCGTGACTATCCGCTGCTGGTGTCGGCCCTGCAGAAGGCCCTCGACCGCATTGATGAAACCGAGCTCAACGCTCTGCGGCGCCGCTGGCTGATCGATAACGGCGGCGCAAACGAGGGGGGCTTGCAGCTGACCCTGGCGCAGCGGCGTTATCTGGAGGAACTGGGCGAGATCCGGGTGGCCATTGCTCCGGACTGGATGCCGCTGGAAGGACGCGATGCGCGCGGCCAGCATACCGGCTTTTCCGCCGACTATCTGGCGTTGCTGCAACAGCTGCTGCAGGTGCCACTACGGCTGCTCGACACCCCCAGTTGGGCCGACAGCGTGCAGGCCCTGCGTGATGGTCGCGCCGACTTGCTGCCGCTGGCGGCCGATACCCCTTCGCGGCGCGATGCGCTGATTTTTACCCGTCCTTACCTCGACCTGCCGGTGGTGGTTGCCACCCGCGACGATGCCCTGTTTATTGAGAATGCTCACCAGCTGGTTGGCCGCCGCCTCGGCGCGGTGCGCGGCTATGCCGTGACCGAGCTGTTCCGTCAGCGCTATCCGGCCATCGAGCTGGTAGAACTGGCCTCCCTGGCCGAAGGCATTGACAAGGTGCATCGTGGCGAGCTGTTCGGCCTGGTCGATACGGTGGCGGCCCTGGGGCAGGCCATTGCCCGCCAGGGCTATAAGGATGTCCGCATCTCCGGCCAGCTCGATCTGCAGTTGCATCTGGGCATTGGCGTGCGCAAGGATGCGCCGGCGCTGCGTGATATTCTCGATCGGGCCGTGGCCGAGTTGGGGCCGCGCGAAGGGCCGCGGCTGTACAACAAGTGGGTGGCGGTGAGCTATCGCAGTGGCGTGCGACCGGTGGTGGTGCTGTGCACCGCCCTGGTGGGTGTCCTGGTGACCGGCGTGTTTGTCTACCGCAACCGCCGCCTGCGCCAACTTAATCTGCAATTGGTGCAGGCGCACCTGCTGCTGGAGGAGAAATCGCGCGAGTTGGAACGCCTGTCGGTTACCGACCGGCTGACCGGGCTGTATAATCGCCTGAAGATCGAGGAAACCTTCGATTACGAGTGGCGCCGCGAAAAACGCTACCAGCAACCGCTGTCGCTCATTTTGCTTGACCTTGACCACTTTAAACGTGTCAATGACACCTACGGTCACCAGCAGGGTGACCGGGTGCTCTGTGCCGTGGCGGCGGTGCTGCGGGGCCGGGCGCGGGAATCCGATCTGGTCGGTCGCTGGGGCGGCGAGGAGTACATGATCATCTGCCCCGGAACCAGTCTCGACGAGGCCCGTTTTCTGGCGCTGTCCCTGTGCCGCGCCATTGCCGGCCTCGACCTGGCGCCCCTGCCGCCCCAGACTGCCAGCTTCGGTGTTGCCACGGTGCATCCGGGTGATGAGCAGGGCGAGGTGTTCCGGCGGGCCGACCGGGCGCTGTACCGGGCCAAGGAGCACGGCCGCAACTGTGTGGTGGCTGAATATGAATAGTTGCAACTCCGGGTGCCAGCGGCGCCACCAGCGGAATTGAACGGTGGCATGGATCTGCATCTGACCATCCTTGGCAGTGGCACCAGTACCGGGGTGCCGGTGATCGGCTGCCGCTGTGCCGTCTGCCGTTCGGGCGATGCCCGCAACCAGCGCAGCCGCTGCAGCGCCCTGCTGGGCTGGGACGGCCATCAGGTTCTGATCGACAGCGGCCCGGATCTGCGCCAGCAGGCCCTGCGCAGCGCCCTGACGGCGGTGGATGCGGTGCTTTATACCCACGCCCACGCCGACCATATCCACGGCATTGACGATCTGCGCATGTTCAACGCCCTGTCGGGCCGGCCGATTCCGATCTACGGCAGCGCTGCGGTGCTGCAGCGCTTGCGCCGCAGTTTCCCCTATATTTTCGGCGACGAGGCCCGCGCCGGCTTTTCGCCCCAGCTGCTGCCGCAGCCGGTGGAGGGCCCGTTTCACCTGTTTGGCCGCCTGGTGGTGCCGCTGGTGCTGCCCCATGGCCAGGGCGAGGTGCTGGGTTACCGCATCGGCCCGTTGGCCTATCTGACCGATTGCAGTGCCGTGCCGGAGGCGGCCCTGGCCTGTTTGCAGGGGCTGGAACTGCTGGTTATCGGCGGGTTGCGTTTTCGGCCCCATGCCAGCCATCTGACCGTCAGTCAGGCCCTGGCCGTGATTGAGCGGTTGCGGCCGCGCCAGGCGCTGCTGACCCATTTGAGCCACGATGTGGACGCCACACGCCATGCCGGATTGCTGCCAGCCGGAGTGGCCTTTGCCTACGATGGCCTGCAGCTGCGTCTGCCGGCGGGAGACGAACCCTCAAGTGATGCACCAGGAACTGCGCCTGCACGGCCATATCGATGACGCGGTGGAGTATTTCGTCACCGTGGCCGGCCGCGATGCCCAGCGCTTCCATTTCTACGAGCGCAGTGGCGACGGCCTGCGCATCTTCGCGCCGGGCAACGAGATTCGGCTCGACGCCACCGGTCTGACCCACTGGGGTAACGGCGGCAGCTTCTGTGCCTACATGCACGGCGTTGAACAGCCGCTGGCCGATCTGCTGAAGAAGGATGTCTGCAACCGACTGGTGCTGTTCGGTGCCCGCTACCGGGACAACGGTGAGTTGCAATTCAGCAGCGATACCGGCGGGCGTATTCCCTATGACAGCATCTTCGAAGAGGGGCATGCCATCAGCAACTGCTTCTTCTTTGTCACCGGCTCGGTGTATGGCGCCCTGGCCACCCAGCAGGAAGGCCTGCTGTGCCTGCTGGGCAAGATTCTCAAGCGCACGGCGCGGGTGGCCGAAAGTGATGATGCCCGTCTGGTTGACGAGCTGTTCGGTCTGCTGGGCCACAAGAGCTACTTCTACCTGCTGCGGCTGATCCACAAAAAACATCTGGCCTACCAGGAGCTGTTCCGCGATCTGTATTTCCGTTACCGCGCCATCCCCGATGGCGAGTTCGAGCGTCTGCGGGCGCTGGCCCAGCGGCTTGACATCAGCCAGAGCCAGCAGCGCCGCATCCGTATCGCGGTGATGTACAGCCATCGCGATAACCGTCCGGTGGTCGATGAATACCGCGACATTCTGGTGGACTGCCATTTGCGTGGCGCCATCAGCCGGCAGGAGAACGCCCGGCTGACGCGGCTGAAAACCCTGGCGACGCGCAATAAGATTCCCCCCGCCCTGTTTGAACCCCTCGATCGGCATCTGCGCTACGACAAACTGGTTGACCAGGAGCAGGACTACATCGCCGCCACCCGCGAGATTCTGTCCGGCCTGCTGCAGGACAACCCGCGTCTGAGCGCCGTCATCACCCGGGAGGATCTGGTGCGGCTGCTGCACAGCAAGCGTCAGGCCCTGCTCAACCGCGACTACCTGTTTGACCAGATCGTGCTCGAAACCAGCCGCATCTGCGATGAGCGGGTTCATGGCGGCGCCGATATCGCCCTGGCTGAACGGTTGCGCGGCATTCTCGACGCCTTCGATCATTTCGAACGCTGCCTGAAGGAAATCAACAATCTGGCCTTCATGGTGACGGTGCGCATCCAGGAGACCATGCTGACCGAGCTGCAGCGCAGCTACCGCCAGTTCGAACGGCTGCAGCCTGGTCTGTTCGAGGAACTGCTGCTGAGCGATGTGCTGTGCAACCGCTTTCTCGGCAGCTATGGCCGGCGCAAGCTGCTCTGTTTGCGCGAGGCCCTGCGTGCCGGCATGGCGCGAGCGGTCCTGTTGACCCAGCTGCAGCAGATCACCGACGAGGAACGGCTGCACGGTCAGCTGCTGCACCTGCTCAAGCAGCTGTTGCAGGCCGACTATGTCAGCGACCTGCAGGGCGCGGCGGTGGAGCTGCTGCGCCAGCAGGTGCTGGCGGCGGTTGATCTGGTGACGGCCGAGCAGCGGGCCTGCGCCGAGCGTCTGTTCCGTCAGCTGCTGGTGCAGCTGGAAACCGAGCGCTACTATCTGCAGCAGCTGCTGCCGCGGATTCTGCGTCAGCGCCTGGCCGAGCTGCGCGAGGATTTTCTGCTCAATTCGGGACTTGACCGTTTCTATGTCGAGGAGCTGGAAAACGCCTATGTGGCACGGACCGGCCTGGCCACCGAGGTTCTTGAACAACTGCGCCGCCAGGCGGCGGAGATCGCATAGCAGTGCCCGGCACGGGCCTGTTGTGGAGGCGAAGATGTTGCCCTTGCTGAATGCCGACGGCCTGGTGCAGGCCAAAACCCGGATGGGATTGCGCATGGTGGCGCTGTACGGCCTGCTCTATGGCGCCTTTGTGCTGTTGCATATCTTCTGGCCGCAGCTGCCGGCGCGCCAGCTGGCCGGCCTGAGCCTTGGTTTGCTGCTGGGGCTGGTGTTGCTGCTGGTGTCCCTGCTGCTGGCGCTGCTCTACCATGTGCTGTGCTGCCGGTTGGAACGGCGTCACGCCGCCGGCGGGGAGCGGCCCTAGCCATGCTGGTGGAACAGTCGCGTCTGGCGGTGGCCCTGTTTCTGCTGATGGTCGCGGCGGTGGTCGGCCTGTCGATTCAGCTGGTCCGGCGCACCAGTTCACCCGCCGGCTATTTTGTTGCCGGTGGCCGCATCCACTGGGGGGTCAATGGTATCGCCTTTGTCGGCGACTATCTCTCGGCCGCGTCCTTTCTCGGTGTCAGCGGCCTGATCGCCACGGTCGGCTATGATGGCGTGCTCTACTCCGTTGGTTTTCTGTGCGGCTGGGTGGTGGCCCTGTTTCTGGTGGCCGAGCCCATGCGCCGGCTGGGCCGGTTGACCTTCACCGACGCCCTCGATGCCCGTTTCAACTGCCGGCCGTTGCGGCTGGTGGCGGCCATCAGCACCCTGGTGGTATCGCTGTTCTACCTGATTCCGCAGATGGTTGGTGCCGGTGCCCTGGTCACGCCGCTGCTGGGCATTCCCTATTATCTTGGCGTGCTGCTGGTTGGCGTGGTGGTCACGGTCATTGTCGCCACCTCGGGCATGACCTCCACCACCTACATCCAGTTCATCAAGGGTATCGCCCTGCTGCTGGTGTCCCTGGTGCTGACCCTGGCACTGCTGCAGCGCGGCCTGGTGGCACCGCCGGCCCTGGCGCCGCCGGCCACCCCGCTGGTGACACTGCAGGGCCAGATCAGCGCCGCTGGTCTGCAACTGGCTGATCCGGCCTGGCAGGCGGCGTCCGACTGGCAGCAGTCGCCGGCTTATGCCGCCGGGTTCGTGCCGCTGCGGCGGACCGATGGCGAGGTAGTGCCCTGGTGGCTCGCCACGGAGGAAAACGGTGCCCTGCTGCTGTATCAGACCCAGTACCAGCAGCGCGATGGCGCTGGTCACTGGCTTTACAACGGCGCACCGCCGGAGGCCGGCCGGCTGTTTGCCGTTGGCCATCTGGCGCGACTTGCCGGCGGTGATGGTCTGCGTACCGGACCGCTGTCACCGCTGGCCTTTTTGCGTGTTCTCTATCGCAGTGAACTGTATCTGTGGCCGTCACGGGTCTATCGTGATGCCGGTGGACAGCCGGTGCAGGTGTTTTATCCCCAGCGCACGGCCGGCGCCTGCCTGTTTCAGCCCGGCGGCCTGTTCCCGCTGGCCGAGGGCGGCTGGCGCGACCGGCTGGATTTCCTGTCGCTGATGCTGGCGCTGGTGTGCGGCACCGCCGCCTTGCCGCATATTCTGATCCGCTACTACACGGTGCCCAGCCAGGCAGCGGCACGCCGTTCCACCGTGGTCGCCATCGGCGGCATCGGCTTGTTTTATCTGCTGAGCGTTTTTCTTGGTTTTGGCGCCATGGCCTCGGGCTGTATCAACGTGATGGACAGCAACATGACCTTGCCGCTGCTGGCGCGCTCCTTCGGTCAGCCGCTGTTCGCGGTGGTGACGGCGGTGGCCTTTACCGCCGTGCTGGGCACGGTCAGCGGCCTGATCGTTGCCGCGTCCGGCGCCGTGGCGCATGACATCATGGATCGTTTCATGGGGCTGCAGATGAGTGCCACCGACAAGGTGGTGGCCGGCCGGCTGGTGGCGGTGGTTCTCGGCTGCATCGCCATCTGGCTGGGGATTGTGTTCGAGGGTATGAACGTGTCCTATCTGGCCGGCTGGGCCTTTGCCCTGGCGGCCGCGGCCAACCTGCCGGCGTTGTTGCTGGCGCTGTTTTGGCCTCGGGCCACCTGGCAGGGGCTGGTGGCCTCCATTATCACTGGCCTGGTGGCCGCCCTGCTGCTGATTCTACTGTCGCCCGAAATGTACCTGCGTTACGGTCTGCTGGCCGCCGACGCGCCCTTTGCCCTCAACCAGCCGGCCCTGGTGGCGCTGCCGCTGTCGACCCTGGTGCTGGTACTGGTGTCGCGTCTGACCCGGCGGCGCGGCGCTTGACCGTTTGCCGCCAGCTGTGCCTTCTGCGACCAGCACCGTCACCCAGGTGACGGTGCTGGATCTTTCTTTTCCCTCCCGCCTGAAACCCTGCCGCTGTGTTGCCGTCTTGGTCGATGTTCTGACCGGGCCGGGCGACCGCCGTGCGTGCACTATCCCTTCATTCCGATAAAACAATTTCTTTTTTCCTGCGCCTGCAGGGGTTGCCATTGGGGTATTTTTTGCCATACTCGGTATCAAACGGGCAACAAGCGGGGCGATGGCGGCCCTGGACAAGAACAGTTTTAAAACAACTGTCCAGCCACTTTTCGACGGGCTTCTGTAGTGCTGTTTTGTTCTATTGCAGTAAAACACGGAGGTGAGTTAAAAAATAAATTCGGCAACTTATTGAACAATATCATTTTTTTGATTTTAGCCGTTGCCCCGGCCAGCCGCTGGCGCAGCCGGGGGCGATGTTGGCAGGTCAAAGCGAAATCCGTATAACAACATTTTACTTGACAGTAAAAAAGCCGCTGTGGCATAAGTTTCATCAAGATCAGAACGCTGTTTAATTTTATCAGACTGCTACCAGCCAGGTGGCGGAAGGGGAGGTACCCATGGACGACAGCCTGTATTACCTGATGGGCGCTGTCATCACCGGCGGCGCGCTGATCTGTTTCCTGTTCGCCTATATCAGTGATCACCGGGAACAGAGCGGCCGGCGGCGCCGCTCGCTTTACTCGCGCATCAATCGGCAGTAATCCGCTGCATGGTTTAAGGCTCTCAACCCGTTTGGCGAAAGGAGGCGCTCACACAAAACGGACAGATTCTGATGCACCGGCAACAAAGGTACAACGCGTTATGTGGTCCGCCGGGGTGGTTCCCCGACGGCTTCTCACCAAGGAGGTATGGGTATGGAAAGAGATGTAAATATTAACTTTTTCAGGCCGGTCGGCGAATTTATGACCAAGGACGTGAGCATGAAGAAGCTCATCCTGGTGATCTGGTTTGTGGCGACCTACGGCTTCCTGTTTCTGCTCAAGCTGGTGGCCGATCCGAGTGTGACGACACAGGTTACGCTCAGCACTGGCGAGGTGGTGACCCAGGTGGCCGGCCAGAGTTGGTTGACGGAGACGCAGTTCCTTGGCTTCCCGTTCCACTACTGGTATTCGGCGCAGTTCTGCATCGCACTGTATGTCTTCCTGTGCTGGTGGTACTGCAAGTTCATCGACAAGCTTGAAAAAGAGCATTCTAAAAAAGCCTCCTCCGCAGAATCTGTGGGTAGGTAGCAGTAAAAATTAGAGCATTGTCTCCCCCGGGTGGATAGGATGGTTTTTGCAGAAACTAACCAATCCAAACCGAAAGAAGACAATGCTGATCAAGACTCTACTGAACAAGGTCGAGCGATACAAGTCGTTCGTTTACGGCGCCATCTGCGTCATGCTGATCGACGGTGTGGAGGCCCTGGTCATTGACATCGAGCCGCGCCGCAACAGCCGCCCCCTTTGCCCTGGGTGTGGCAAGCGGCGGGGCGTGTATGATCGGCAGCCCCGGCGCCTGTTCGAGTATCTGCCGGTCTGGA